>JBJMWF010000063.1:0-5531 GCA_045810265.1 Vitreoscilla sp.
GTGGCCGGCGTCGGCGCGCTGGTCGTCCAGTTGCGCCGCCGAACGCCGCGGCGGCCGCTGTGGCGCACCGTGCTGATGAGCCTGGTGCTGGCGTGGCTGGTGATCGTCGCCTTCGCGCATGGGGCCGACTGGCTGATCCACCACGACGACCCGGCCCGCGTGGCCGCGGCCGCGCGCGAGGATGGCGACGGCGACGGCGACGCCGATGACGAGGTGCCGACTGCCGCCGCATCGTCGGCGTCCACACCGGCGTCCATGCCGGCGTCCGCGACCACGGTGGAGGAGGGCGCGGCGGCCCGATCCGCGCGGGTCGCGGCGCTCGCTGGTGACCCGGCCGCGTCGCGCAAGGCGCATCCACTGCACTGGCGCGACGACCTGCTGCGCCGCCTGCACCGCGTGGGCTTGCGCTTCGGCTGGGCGATCGCCTACTTCACGCTGCTGCCGACCTGGTGGCGCGGCCAGACGGTGGGCAAGCGGCTGTTCGGGCTGCGCGTGGTCCAGCTCACCGGCAAGCCGCTGGGCCTGATGGACTGCTTCGGCCGCTACGGCGGCTACGCCGCGGGCCTGGCCACCGGTGGCATCGGCCTGCTGCAGGTGCTGTGGGATCCGAACCGACAGGGTGTGGAGGACAAGCTGGCCCACACGGTGGTCGTCGACCTGCGCGGGCCGCGCGCGTCCTGACCGCCGCGGAATCATCGCTTTCCCCGTCCGGCGGCGCCGGCAACCGGGGCCGGGGCGCCTAAACTCTCGCCAATGACATCGACTCTTGCCACCGCCCAGAAACGAGCCGAGCAGCTGCACGCGATCCTGCACGAGCACGCGTACAAGTACTACGTGCTCGACGAGCCCAGCATCCCCGACGCCGAGTACGACAAGCTGTTCCAGGAGCTGCAGGCGCTCGAGGCCGCGCACCCCGAGCTGGCGCGCGCCGATTCGCCCACGCAGCGCGTCATCGGCCAGGTGCTCGAAGGCTTCGCCACCGTCCATCACACCGTGCCGATGCTCAGCATCCGCACCGAGACCGACATCACCGAAGGCGGCGCGCTGGCCTTCGACGCCCGCGTGCGGCGCGAGCTGGGGCTGACCGAGGCCGACCCGCCGGTCGCCTACTCGGCGGAGCTGAAGTTCGACGGCCTGGCCATCAACCTGCGCTACGAGCTGGGCGTGCTGGTGCAGGCGGCCACGCGCGGCGACGGCGAGAAGGGCGAGGACGTCACCTCCAACATCCGCACCATCCGCCAGATCCCGCTCAAGCTGCGCGGCGTGGCGGCGCCGGTGCTGGAAGTGCGCGGCGAGGTCTACATGAAGCGCGCCGACTTCGAGGCCTACAACGAGCGCCAGCGCGCGTTGATCGCGGCGGGCGCCAAGAACGAGAAGACCGTCGTCAACCCGCGCAACGCCGCGGCCGGCGCGGTGCGCCAGCTCGATCCCAACCAGTCGCGCCGGCGTCCGCTGAGCTTCTTCGCCTATGGGCTGGGCGACGTGCAGGGCTGGACGGTGCCGCCCACGCACAGCGGGCTGCTGGATGCGCTCGATGCGATGGGCTTTCCTGTCGCGAAGCAACGCATCGTCAGCCAGGGTCCGCAAGGGCTGGTCGGCTTCCACCAGGCCATGGGCGCGGCGCGCGACACGTTGCCCTACGACATCGACGGCGTTGTCTACAAGGTCGACTCGCGCGAGCTGCAGGCGAAACTGGGCTTCGTCAGCCGCGAGCCGCGCTGGGCCGTCGCGCACAAGTACCCGGCCCAGGAGCAGATGACGCTGCTGATGGACATCGACATCCAGGTCGGGCGCACCGGCAAGCTGACGCCCGTGGCCAAGCTGCAGCCGGTCTTCGTCGGCGGCACCACGGTCAGCAACGCCACGCTGCACAACGAGGGCGAGGCGCAGCGCAAGGACGTGCGCGTCGGCGATACCGTGATCGTGCGGCGGGCGGGCGACGTCATTCCCGAGGTGGTCGGCATCGTGCCGGACAAGCGCACGCCGGAGGTCGCGGCCAAGCCCTTGTTCGACATGTTCGCCTGGGTGCACGGCCAGTGCCCGATCTGCGCCAGTCCGATCGCCAAGGAGGAGGGCGAGGCCGACTGGCGCTGCACTGGCGGCATCACCTGCCCGGCCCAATGCAAGCAGGCCTTCCTGCACTTCGCGAGCCGGCGCGCGGTCGAGATCGAGGGCTTGGGCGACAAGGTCGTCGACCAGCTCGTCGATGCCGGCATCGTGCGCACGCTGCCCGAGCTCTACAAGCTGGGCTTTGCCAAGTTGAACGAGCTCGAGCGCATGGGCGAGAAGAGCGCGCGCAACCTGCTGGACGCGATCGAGCGCAGCAAGTCCACCACGCTGCCGCGGTTCTTGTACGGCTTGGGCATCCGCCACGTGGGCGAGGGCACCTCCAAGGCGCTGGCGCGGCACTTCGGCGACATCGACAAGCTGATGGACGCCAGCGTCGAGCAGCTGATGGAGATCCCCGACGTCGGCCCGATCGCCGCGGCGAGCATCCGCGAGTTCTTCGACCAGCCGCATCACCGCGAGGTGGTCGAGCAGCTGCGCGCGGCCGGGGTGCACTGGCCGGCCATCGAGGGCACGGCCAACGACGCGCACCGCCCGCTGCTGGGCAAGACGCTGGTCATCACGGGCACCTTGCCCACGCTGAGCCGCGAGGAGGCCAAGGAGCTGATCGAGGCGGCCGGCGGCAAGGTCAGCGGGTCGGTGTCCAAGAAGACGCACTGGCTGGTCGCCGGCGAGGAAGCGGGCAGCAAGCTGGACAAGGCGCGCGAGCTGGGCGTCGCCATCCTCGACCAGGCCGGCCTGCAGGCCTTGCTCGCGGCGCCGGCCGAATCGGTTGACGACAACGGCGCGCCCGCCGGGTGAGCGGCCTTCTCGCCGCGTTGCAGAATCATGCCAAGACTTATCTGAAGGTTCAGCCCACCATGACCGTCCGCGAGATCCTCAAGATGGGCGACCCGCGCCTGCTGCGCGTCGCCAAGCCCGTCGAGCAGTTCGACACGCCCGAGATGCGCGAGCTCATCGCCGACATGTTCGAGACCATGAAGCACGCCAACGGCGCCGGGCTGGCCGCGCCGCAGATCGGCGTCGACCTGCAGCTGGTGATCTACGGCTACGACAGCAACGTGCGCTACCCCGAGGCGCCGCCGGTGCCCCGGACGGTGCTGATCAACCCGGTGATCACGCCGCTGGGCGATGGCGAGGTCGACGGCTGGGAGGGCTGCCTGTCGGTGCCCGGCCTGCGCGGCGTCGTGCCGCGCTGGGAGCGCATCCGCTACACGGGCTTCGACGAACTGGGCAACCCGATCGACCGCGAGGCGGATGGCTTCCACGCACGCGTGGTCCAGCATGAATGCGACCACCTGATCGGCCGGCTCTACCCGACGCGCATGCGCGATCTCACGCAGTTCGGCTACACCAGCGTGCTGTTTCCGGAGATGGATCCGAACGCGGACGATTGAACCCGCATCTGGCTTGTTCGGCTGCGTGCATCGCCGCCGGTCGGCCTGCGACGCGCCTCTCGCGTTGAACCTTCATGGACTCCCTCCTCGCCGCTGTTCACCGCCAAGTCCGGCGCCGCCTCCTGTTCGCCGGCGCGCTGGCGGCCGCCTGTCTCGCGAGCGCGGGCGTGCGCGCGCAGGGGGATCCGCCGGGCCGCGTCGGCCGCGTCGCGGAGATTGCGGGCACCGTCCGCACGGTCAACCCCGAAGGCGCGTGGGATGCGCTGGTGCGCAACCAGCCGCTGTCCACCGGCGACCGCATCAGCACCGACAAGAGCGGCCGCGCCACGCTGCAATTCGGCTCGACCACCGTGCGCATCGGCGCCGATTCCGACCTCATCGTCACGCAGCTGGACGACCAGAAGATCCGCCTGCATTTCGACCATGGCCAGCTGGCCGTGCGCGTGCGTTCGGACGACATCCTGGGCGAGTTGTTCATCGAGACGGACGAGGGCGCCTGGGTGCCGCACCATCCAGGCGAGTACCGCTTCGACCGCGCCGCGCACCAGGTGCTCGCGGCGCAGGCCTGGAGCGGCGACATGCTGCTCGAGGCGCCCGACAGCTCGTTGCCGCTGGCCGCGCCGCAGCGCGCCCAGGTGTGGCGCACCGGCGCCCAACAGACCACGCACTATCGCCTGGTGCCGGCGGTCAAGGATGCGTTCGGCGACGCGGTGCTGGCCGCCGACAAGGCCGACGACAAGCTGTCCGCAGCCAGTGCTGCGGCGCAGGTGCCGGCCGAGATGACCGGCGCGGCCGAGCTCGCGCGCTACGGTGCGTGGAGCGTGGCGGCGTCCGGGCTGCATGTCTGGACGCCTGCCAAGTTGCCCGCGGGCTGGGCCCCGTACCAGCAGGGTGCCTGGTCGTGGAACTCTCCCTGGGGCTGGACCTGGGTCGACGATCAGCCCTGGGGCTTCGCGCCGTTCCACTACGGTCGCTGGCTCACCGTGAAGGGGCATTGGGCCTGGACCCCCGGCCAATGGGGCGCGGCGCGTCCGGTCTACGCCCCGGCACTGGTGGGCTGGTTCGGCGGGCCGGCGTTGACCGTGGACGGCGCGCCGGCGGTCGGCTGGGTGGCGCTGGCGCCGGACGAGCCGGTGTTCCCGGGCTACGCCGTGTCGGCCAGGTACTGGAACGCGCTGATCGATGCCAGCGTGGTGCCGGCGAGCCGCCGTCCGGTCGCGATCACCGGGCGCGCGCGGCTGGTGCCGGCCGGCGCGGTTGCGTACGCCAACCGCGCCGTGCCCGGCGCCTCGGTGGTGGTCGGCGCGGCGGCCTTGCTGCCGCATGTGCCGGTCGCGACGATGCCGGGCCCGCGCGGCGCGGAGCAGCGCAAGCCCGCGTTCGGGGCAGCGCTGGACAAGGCGACGGTTCTGGGCCCGCCGCCCGCGCCGCCAGGGCACACGGCGTTGGCACCCACCGCCACCGTGCTGACAGTGCCCGGGGTGACCCCGGCGCCCGAGAAGGCGGGCAAGATGCCGATCTTGCCCGCCAAGTCCACAACGCGCGTGGGCACCACCGAATTCGCCAAGCCCGTGCCGCCCCTGGCCGTCGTGCCGCTCGTCGTGGCGCGACCGGTGGCGCCGTCCTTGGCGACCGTACCGATCAAGCCGATCACGTCACCGCTGGCACCGACGGCCATTGCCCCGCGCTGAGGGCGACGCTCAGGACTTCAGCAACGGCTTCAGCTGCGCCCACACGTTGTCGAGGATGATGGGGTGCGCCTTGGCCAGCGGGTGGATCCGGTCGGCCTGGAACCACTCGTCGGCGTCCGGGCGGTCGGCGATGCCCGCGAAGATGAAGGGCACCAGCACGGCATGGTGCGCGGCGGCGACGTCGGCGTACATCTGGGCGAACTCGGCCTGGTACTTGCGGCCGAAATTGGGCGGCACCATCATGCCGGCGATCACCACGCGCGCGCCGGCGCTGGTGGCCAACGTGGCCATCGCGTCGAGGTTCTTGTGCGTGTCGCTCATCGGGGTGCCCCGCAAGGCGTCGTTGCCGCCCAGCTCGATCACCACGATCTTCGGA
>JBJMWF010000064.1:0-5420 GCA_045810265.1 Vitreoscilla sp.
AGCATTGGATCGAGGTGCGGCCCAACAATTCGCTGACGGTACTCGATACGCATGACGGCATCGGCATCATCGACATCGGCTCGGATGCCTCGGATCGGGACGCCAGGCCCGGGCTGGTGCCCTCAGGCGAGCTGACCCAGGTCGTCGAGGCGATCCATGCCAACTCGCGTGGCCAGAGCCGGCAGGCGACGGGCGCTGCGGCGTCCAACCTCGACCTCTACCAGGTCAATTGCACCTACTACGACGCGCTGGGCCGCAACGACCTGGCCTACCTGCTGGCGCGCGCGATCCAGCTGTTCCTGCCCGGCGTTCCGCAGATCTATTACGTCGGGCTGCTGGCAGGAGCCAACGACATGGCGCTGCTCGAGCGAACGGGCGTCGGTCGGGATATCAACCGCCACCACTACCAGCCGGGCGAGCTCGACGCCGAGCTGCAGCGCCCCGTCGTGCGGGAGCTGCTGCGCCTGATCCGTCTGCGCAACGAGTCGCCGGCGTTCGCAGGCTGGTTCAAGAGCCTGCCCACCGATGGCACGGGCGTCGACCTGATGTGGACGCATGAAGAGCACTCGGCGCGCCTGAGCGTCGACTTCCTCACCTTGCAATACACGCTGAATTTCCAAAGCGGAACGCAGGCCCACCCGGTCGTCTTCGACACCGCGAACGTCCGCGAGACGCAAGCGTTCGTCGTCGCGCACGGCCGATCGCCGTTGATCAATCCCGGAGAGGAGATGACCGCACCACACACCCATTGACTGGCCTATGAATGCAATCGATTGCAGGCTGCGATCGACGGCTCAAAGCAAGTGAAGGCGCGGAGGTCGCGCTCAAATCACAACGATACGGAGACACAAGATGAAGCGAATTCCCGTTCCCATGAATCCTCTCGCGCTGGCCGTTGCAGCGCTCTCGATGTCCGGCGCCCCGGCGCACGCGCAGGGCGACGCGGCAGCGCCGGCCCCCGCGGCGGCCGCCAGCGCCGCGGATGCCGACAAGGAGAACAAGAACCAGACCCTGAACCTGTCGACGGTGGTGGTGACGGGGATATCGGTGGCGAGCTCCAAGCTCAAGTCCAGCGTGTCGGTCAGCA
This sequence comes from Vitreoscilla sp., assembly GCA_045810265.1. GTDB lineage: Bacteria > Pseudomonadota > Gammaproteobacteria > Burkholderiales > Burkholderiaceae_C > Scleromatobacter. Next base: position 1,088 of record JBJMWF010000064.1, read on the forward strand.
CGCTCGAAGGCGAGCACATCGCCGAGAGCCAGCCGCAGAACGCGTCGGACGTGCTCACTGCCATCCCGGGCCTGTTCGTGCAGTCCAGCGGCGGCGGCGGCAATGCCAACGTGTCGGTGCGCGGCCTCCCGATCTCGGCGGGCGGCTCGCGTTACCTGCAGTTCCAGGAGGACGGCCTGCCGGTGCTGCTGTTCGGCGACATCGCCTTCGCGACGCCCGACGACTTCATCCGCTACGACGACTCCATCGACCGCGTCGAGGCCATCCGCGGAGGCAGTGCAGCCACGCTGACCACCAACGGCCCCGGCGGCATCGTCAACTTCATCACCAAGACAGGTGACCAGCCAGGCGGCAGCATCGGGCTGACGTCGGGCTTGGGCTACAAGGACCAGCGCCTGGATTTCTCGTACGGCGGACACCTGGCGCCCAGGACCCGCTTCTTCATCGGCGGCTTCTACGACAGCGGCGAGGGCCCGCGCAATACCGGCAACTCCAACTCGATCCAGGGCGGCCAGATCAAGGGCAACGTGACCCAGGAGTTCGACCAAGGCTACGTGCGCCTGAACTTCAAGCTGCTGGACGACCGCCAGCCCATGTACATGCCGGCCCCCGTCTCGGTGATCAACGGCCACATCGACACGGTGGCCGGCATCGACCCGCGCAAGTACACCGGCTACACGCCCTACATCCCGACCGACGCCACGCTCAACCCGAACAACACGACGACGACGGTCAACATCAACAACGGCAAGACCACACGGAGCACCGCCCTGGGCCTGGAGACCCACCTGCGCCTGGGCAGCGATTGGGTGCTCGACGACAAGTTCCGCCATGCCGCCAATTCCGGGCAGTGGGCCGCCTGGTATCCGGGTTCGGCGCCGCAGGCCGCCGCGGCGGGCACCACCTACGCCAACGGCCCGCAGGCCGGCGCGGCCTACACCGGCCTGGCCCTGACCAACATCGCGTTCGACGTCGACGTCAAGGACGTGGGCAACACCACCAACGACCTCAAGCTGACCAAGACGTTCTCCGACCTCGCGGGCGGCAAGCTGTCCACCGGCGCCGGCCTGTTCATGAACAACCAGAACGTCGACCTGGTGTGGAACTTCAACGCCTACCTGACGACGGCCGCCATGACGCCGATGCCGCTGAGCAACGGTGCCGCCCTCACCTCGGGCAACGGCTTCATCGGGCCGGGTTTCGGCTGCTGCGCACGCGACTACCAGGGCTCGTACCACACGGTGGCGCCCTACGCATTCGCCAACTTCGACCTGGGCCCGCTCAACCTGGACGCTAGCGTTCGCCAAGACAACCAGCACGCTTCAGGCTACTGGAACAACGCCTCCAATCCGCCAGGCTCGGCGGCCAACGTACCGTTCACCTACACGGCGGCCGGCGAAGTGCCGATCGACTATTCGCTCAAGCGTACGGAGTACTCGTTCGGCGCCAACTTCGAAGCGACGAAGAATCTGGCCGTGTTCGCGCGCTACAGCGACGGCGCCTCGTTCAACGCCGACCGCATCTACAACCAGCCGCTCAGCGGCAACGTGGCCATCCCCATCAACACGACCAAGCAGCTGGAGGGCGGCCTGAAGGCGCACTTCGGCGGCTTCAGCGCCTTCGTGACGGTGTTCAACGCCAAGGTATCGGAGTTCAACTACAGCGCGACGACCCAGGCAGCCGCTGCGTCGAAATACGAGGCCAACGGTGTGGAGCTGGAAGGCAGCTACAACCTGGGCGGGTTCTATGTGAACGCCGGGGCGACCTACACGGACTCCAAGACGAAGAGCTCGACCAACCCGGCGCTCGTCGGCCTGCCCGCCAACCGCCAGCCCAAGATCATCTACCAGGTCGGCCCCGGCTATTCGAGCGGTCTGTTCGACGTCGGACTGAACCTGGTCGGCGTCGGCAGCTCGAAGGATTCGGACACCGGCAACGGGACGACCCCCTACGTCGTGCTGCCCTCGTACACGCTGGTCAACGGCCACGCGACGGTCAACTTCAACGATCGCACCGCCTTCACGCTGGGCGTCTACAACCTGTTCAACACTCTGGGCTATACAGAGGTGGACAGTGATCACGCCGCACGGGCGCTGAACGGACGGGCGATCCGGGGGACGCTCAAGTACACGTTCTGAGAGCCAGGCTCCGGTCCGTCCCTGCCAGGTCAGGCGCCCGGTACACAGCGTCCTTTCCGGACCGCTTGGCCGCATACATGGCCTCGTCCGCCCTGTGAAGCAACTCGGCGACGTCGTTGCCGTCGCGGGCCGAGTGGTGCAGGACGAGGCCCACGCTGGCCGTCACGCGGCTCTGCGCGTCACGTGTGGCGAAGGGAGCTCGCATGGCCGCGAGGATCTTTTCGACCACCAGGTCGGCATCCGCCGGATCGGCCAGGTTCTCCAGGATCACGGTGAACTCGTCGCCGGCCAGGCGGGCGACGGTGTCCGAGCGGCGGACGGCCGAGGTCAGGCGAAGCGCCGTCTGCACCAGCACCTGGTCGCCGGCGCCGTGGCCCAGCGTGTCGTTGATGGCCTTGAACCCGTCCAGGTCGATGAACATGAGGGCCAGCGGTTTGTGAGAGCGCGCTGCGCGCTCGATCGCGGTGGCGAGCCGATCCATGAACAGCATCCGGTTGGGCAGGCCGGTCAGTCCGTCGTACTGCGCCAGGCGCGCGAGGCGTTCCTCCATCTCGCGCCGCACCGTGATGTCGCGCATCACGCCGACCACCAGCCGCGGGCCGTCCAGCCGCACCGCGTCGAGCGTCAGTTCCAGTGGGAACACGTCGCCGTCCTTGCGCAGCCCGTCGATCTGGACGTTGGGCGTGCCGATCACGGACGCGGCATGGACGCCGGCCAGCCTGCGCCACTGCGCGAGAAGGGCGGCGTCGGGCATCAGGCGCGTCACGTCCTGGCCGACGAGCTCGCCGGGGGCGAAACCGAACAGGCGGTCGGCAGCGCCGTTGGCCGAGGCGATGCGACCTTCAGGCCCGATCGTGACGATGCCGTCGCCGGCCGCGTCCATGATCGTCTGCATCTTGGCCGCTGCCACCGAGGCCATCGTCTCGGAGCGGCGCATGCGCGCGACGAGCGGGTTGAGCTGCCCGTACATGAGCGCCGCGCCCGCCAGCGCCACCAGCATGATGAGCGGCAGTGCCGTGGCCAGCGCCTCACGGATGGGCGTGAAGGCCTCCTGCGTGTCCTGCTTGGCGACGAAGCCCAGGCCCGGCGCCAGCAGGCCGTAGGCCGCGATCACGGCATGGCCCCGGTAGTCGAAGGTGTCGACGATGCCGCGCTGACCGTCCAGCGCCAGCTCCATTGGCAGGCGATGCGCGTGCACGCCGTGCCGGTCGACGAGGAACGGCTTCGCGTTCTTTCCGTTGGGCAGGCACAGCAGGTCGCCGGCTTGCTGCACGCAGGCGGAAAGCTCCGCAGTCTGGCCCATGCGTGCCATGTCGAAAAACGGCGCCCCCAGCTCGGGCATCGGCACGTCGACCACCAGCTGCCCGCGGCCCTCAGGCAGCGGGTGCCGCAGGCGCAGCAGGGTGCTGCCGTCCCAGACGATCTGGCGCTCGCCGCGTGCATCGAGCGACGCGATGAACGGCGGCCGCTCGGTGAGGGTGCCGAACGCCTGCACGACCTGGCCGGTGGAATCCTGCACCACCAGGCCGCGATCGCCCTCGCGCAGCCAGCGCGCGGCGGCCCGCGACATGGCGTCGCGTGACGAGGCGGCAGCAGGGTCGCGCAGCAGCGTGGTTGCCAGCTCCTCCAATCCGGACAGGCGCAGTGCGGCGGTGGTCGACGCAGCCGTCCGTTCCGTGAACGCGGCGACCCACGGACCACGGCTCTTGACGACCGCCTCCAGCCGGGCCTCGAGCGAGGTCTCGAGGCTGCGCTCGAGCAGCGCGAAGCCGGTCAGGCCGGTGGTGATGGTCACGATGACCAGGATCGCGGCGCTCAGCACGCGGATCTTGCCATCCTCGCGGAAATACGTCTCCTCCCGGTACCAGCCGCTGTTGAACCAGGACAGCCACAGGCCGACCGACGCCAGCAGCATGCCCGTGGCCGTATGCACGGCCATGCGCGCGGAACGCGCCCAGCCGAACAGCAGGTCGGGCGCGAGCAGGTAGCCGACGAGCCCGGTCAGGCCGATGGCCAGGACGAAAAAGGTCAGCGTCACCACGCTGATCGCGCTGCGACGGTTCGTGACCCGATCGGCCAGTGCGATGGCGGCGGCGATCAGGAAGAAGCCGAGGGCGGTGTTGGGCGCCATCCGCCCGGGCCGTGTGTTGCCATAGTCGAACCACGCATGCAGGCCTGCCAGGTCGACGCCAAGG
>JBJMWF010000065.1:0-7261 GCA_045810265.1 Vitreoscilla sp.
GAAGCCGGCGTGCGCGCCGAATTCGCGCGCCTGTCGGCCAGCGATCCGAACGCCTCGTTCGCAGTGCGCTCGTCGGCCACCGCCGAAGACATGCCCGATGCGTCCTTCGCCGGCCAGCAGGAGACCTTCCTGAACGTGGTCGGCATCGACGGCGTGCTGCACAAGATGAAGGAAGTCTTCGCGTCGCTCTACAACGACCGCGCGATCAGCTACCGCGTCCACAAGGGCTATGCCGACACCGAAGTCGCGCTGTCGGCCGGCGTGCAGCGCATGGTGCGCTCCGACCTGGGCGCCGCCGGCGTGATGTTCACGCTCGACACCGAAAGCGGCTTTCCCGACGTCGTCTTCATCACCTCCAGCTACGGCCTGGGCGAGACGGTGGTGCAGGGCGCAGTCAATCCCGACGAGTTCTATGTCCACAAGCCGGCGCTGACGGCCGGCAAGTTCCCCGTCATCCGCCGCAGCCTGGGCTCCAAGCTGATCCGCATGGAGTTCGCGACGCCCGAGGAAAAGGCCAAGGACGGCCGGCTGGTGCGCACGGTGGACACCCCGCCGGAGCAGCGCAACCGCTACTCGCTGAACGACGCCGACGTCGTCGAGCTCGCCAAGTACGCGATGATCATCGAGCAGCACTACGGCCGCGCGATGGACATCGAGTGGGGCAAGGACGGCGGCGACGGCCTGCTGTACATCCTCCAGGCGCGCCCCGAGACGGTCAAGAGCAACGCCGGCGCCCAGGCCGAGCACCGCTACAAGCTCAAGGGCTCGGGCACCGTGCTGGTCGAAGGCCGCGCGATCGGCCAGAAGATCGGCACCGGCCCCGTGCGTGTGTGCCGCAACATCTCCGAGATGGACCAGGTGCAGCCCGGCGACGTCCTGGTCGCCGACATGACCGACCCCAACTGGGAGCCGGTGATGAAGCGCGCCGGCGCCATCGTCACCAACCGCGGCGGCCGCACCTGCCACGCCGCCATCATCGCGCGCGAGCTGGGCATCCCGGCCGTGGTCGGCTGCGGCGACGCCACCGACCTGCTGGCCGACGGCGCCCTGGTGACGGTGGTGTGCTCCGAAGGCGACACCGGTTTCGTCTACGACGGCCTGCTCGAGACCGAGGTCAGCGAGGTGCAGCGCGGCGAGATGCCGTACAGCGCCATCAAGATCATGATGAACGTGGGCAACCCGCAGCTGGCGTTCAACTTCTCGCAGCTGCCCAACTCGGGCGTCGGCCTGGCGCGCCTCGAGTTCATCATCAACAACAACATCGGCGTCCACCCCAAGGCGATCCTCGACTATCCCAACATCGATGTCGACCTGAAGAAGGCGGTCGAATCGGTTGCCCGCGGCCACGCCTCGCCGCGCGCGTTCTACGTCGACAAGCTCGCCGAAGGCGTCGCCACCATCGCCGCCGCGTTCTGGCCCAAGCCGGTCATCGTGCGCCTGTCGGACTTCAAGTCCAACGAGTACAAGAAGCTGATCGGCGGCTCGCGCTACGAGCCGGACGAGGAAAACCCGATGCTGGGCTTCCGCGGCGCGTCGCGCTACATCAGCGGCGAGTTCCAGGATGCGTTCGCGATGGAATGCGAGGCGCTCAAGCGGGTGCGCCTGGACATGGGCCTGACCAACGTCGAGATCATGGTGCCGTTCGTGCGCACGGTGCGCCAGGCCGAGCGCGTGGTGGCGATGCTGGCCGAACGCGGCCTGAAGCGCGGCAGCGACGGCCTGCGCGTGATCATGATGTGCGAGGTGCCCAGCAACGCGATCCTGGCCGACCAGTTCCTGGAGCACTTCGATGGCATGTCCATCGGCTCCAACGACCTGACCCAGCTGACCCTCGGCCTGGACCGCGACTCCGGCCTGGCCCAACTGGCCGAGGACTTCGACGAACGCGACCCGGCTGTCAAGGCCATGATCTCGCGCGCCATCAACGCCTGCCGCTCGGTCGGCAAGTATGTCGGCATCTGCGGCCAGGGCCCCAGCGACCACCCGGACTTCGCCGCCTGGCTGGCCGACGAGGGCATCGTGTCGATCTCGCTGAATCCGGACAGCGTGGTCGATACCTGGACCGCACTGGCGGCACGCAAGTAGTCGCTGCCCGTCGGCCAGGCGGCTCGCCGCCCCAAAAGGGTAGTCGTTCCCCGTCGGCGAGGGGCGACCGGCCCAACAGGGGTCTGGCTCCGCCCCGACCTGCCGCCGGTACGCCGAAGCCTCACCGGGCGGTGCCTGACCCCGATCGATATCACGGTGGCGTGCCGACGCTCCGGTGCAGGGTACGGCGTCAGGCACCGCCCCGAGGCGTCATTGGCGTCCCGGTCGCGTTTTCTGGGCGGAGCCAGACCCCCAACGCTCCGGCTCGGCGTCACGGACACCTCCAGCAGGACGAGTTGTGCTATGATCGCAGGCTTTCCTTGCCGCACCCGTGTGGTTTTTTGCGTCTCACAAGACGCGAAATGCCGTAGTTGACGCTTTCGGGGCGGCTTCCTTCCAGCCTGGCTGGAAATCCACAAGGAGTGTCCATGCGTCACTATGAAATCGTTCTGCTGATCCATCCGGATCAAAGCGAACAAGTTCCGGCCATGCTGGAACGCTACAAGGCCCTCGTCACCAACTCCGGTGGCAAGGTGGTCCGACTGGAAGACTGGGGCCGCCGCCAGCTGGCCTACACGATCCAGAAGCTTGCCAAGGCTCACTACATCTGCATCAACATCGAATGCGGCAAGGAAGCCCTGGCCGAGCTGGAAACCGGTTTCCGCTTCAACGATGCCGTCCTGCGCCACCTCACGGTGCTGCGCGACAAGGCCGACACCGCCCCGTCCGTCATGATGAAGGCCGTGGAGAAGGAAGAAGCCCGCAAGTCGGCATCGTCGCAGGAGGCGACGGCCTGAAGGCAACCGCCGCGTCTGCCCGCTGAGCAGCAGCGATGAATCGATTGATTCTCTCTGCCGAGCTGGTGGAACGCGGCGCGACAAGGTACACCCCGGCCGGACTTCCCGCGCTCGACCTGAGCCTGAAGCACGAATCCGAGGTGATCGAAGACAAGCAGCCGCGCAAGGTCGTCATGACGATGCGCGCGGTGGCGATCGGTGAGATCACGCGCAAGGTCGCGGCCCTTCCTCTCGGACAGGTCGCCAGCTACGCCGGCTTCATCGCTCCCTCTCGCAACGCGAAAGGCCTTGTCTTCCACGTGACCGAAGTCGACGCCTGACAGCACGTCCCCATTTCCAATTCGTCGGAACACATTTCAGAGGTCATCACATGCCCCCGCCAAAATCCAGGTTTTCCAAGGACAAGCGTCCGAAGCGCAACCAGCAATCGCTGCTGTTCCGCCGCAAGCGCTTCTGCCGCTTCACGGTCGCCAAGGTCGATCACATCGACTACAAGGACGTCGACGTCCTGCGCGACTTCGTCGGTGAAAACGGCAAGATCACGCCGGCTCGCCTGACCGGCACCCGCGCGTTCTACCAGCGCCAGCTGACGGTCGCCATCAAGCGCGCCCGCTTCCTGGCCCTGCTGCCGTACAGCGACCAACACCGCGTCTGAGGAGACACCCACCATGCAAATCATCCTGCTGGAAAAGGTCGCCAACCTCGGTAACCTCGGCGACGTCGTCAAGGTCAAGGACGGCTACGCCCGCAACTTCCTGATCCCGACCCGCGTGGCGCGCCGCGCCACCGCGACCGCGATCAAGGAATTCGAAGATCGCCGCGCCGAGCTCGAGAAGGCAGCCGCCGAGAAGCTGGCCACCGCGCAAGCGTTCGGCGAGAAGCTGGCCGGCAAGACCGTCCGCATCGCGCAGAAGGCCGGCGTCGACGGTCGCCTGTTCGGTTCGGTCACCAACGCCGACATCGCCGAAGCGCTGACCAAGAACGGCTTCGAAGTGGCCAAGTCGCAGATCCGCCTGCCCAACGGCCCGCTCAAGACGGTCGGCGAGCACGCCGTCGCCGTCGCCGCCCACACGGACGTCGTCGTCGACGTGACCGTGCAGGTGGTCGCCGAGCAAGACTAAGGTTTTCCTGCGAGCCTCGCGGCTCGCCTGCAGCCTCGAAAGGGCCGACTCGCGTCGGCCCTTTTGCATTTCTTTTGTAGCTTTTCCCGCCTTGTCCCCAGTGCATCCCCAGGTTGTTCACAAGGGGTGTGCGATAGCGCCATACAGGACATGCCCACAGGCTTTTCCACAGCTTCGTGCGTCGCAGGTCGCCCCGTTGCAGCGCCATCCGATCTCCTCTAGGCTGGAAGGCTAGCCCCCATTTGCACATGACGAGCATCTTCGAATCCGCACTGCCCAGCCGCGGCGAATCCCGCGACGATGAAGTCGCCAAGCTGCGCGTGCCGCCGCAATCGATCGAGGCCGAGCAGAGCGTGCTCGGTGGCCTGCTGCTCGACAACGGCGCCTGGGATCGCGCGGCCGACGTCGTCACCGAGGCCGACTTCTACCGCTTCGAGCACAAGATCATCTTCGGCGCCATCGGCGCGCTGATCGGCGCCAGCAAGCCGGCCGACGTCATCACCGTCTACGAGCACCTGCAGATGGCCGGCAAGGCCGAGGATTCGGGCGGCCTGGCCTATCTGAACGCACTCGCGCAAAGCGTGCCCAGCGCGGCCAACATGCGCCGCTATTCCGAGATCGTGCGCGAGCGCGCGATCCTGCGCAAGCTGATCGCCGCCAGCGACGAGATCGCCACCAACGCCTTCAGCCCGCAGGGCCGCGCGGTCACGCAGATCCTGGACGAAGCCGAAGGCAAGATCTTCAAGATCGGCGAGGAAGGCAACCGCAACAAGCAGGGCTTCCAGAGCATGGACGTGCTCGCGGTGCAGCTGATCGACCGCGTCACCGAACTTGCCGAGAACGGCGCCGAGGACGTCACCGGCGTACGCACCGGCTTCTACGACCTCGATCGCAACACCGCCGGCCTGCAGCCGGGCGACCTGATCATCCTGGCGGCACGCCCCTCGATGGGCAAGACGGCCTTCGCCTTGAACATCGCCGAGAACGTGTCCGTCAACGAAGGCCTGCCGGTCGTCGTGTTCTCGATGGAAATGGGCGCCTCGCAACTCGCGCTGCGGATGGTCGGCTCGCAAGGCCGCATCGACCAGCAGCACCTGCGCACCGGCCGCCTGGACAACGACGAGTGGGGCCGGCTGACCGAGGCGGTGGAGCGCCTGTCCAAGTCGTCGGTGTTCATCGACGAGACCCCGGCGCTCACCGGTCCGGAATTGCGCGCCCGCGCGCGGCGCCAGGCGCGCCAGTGCGGCCGCCTGGGCCTGATCGTGATCGACTACCTGCAGCTGATGAGCGGCTCGGGCGGCGACAACGAGAACCGCGCCACCGAGATCGGCGAGATCTCGCGGGGCCTGAAGGCGCTGGCCAAGGAGCTCAACTGCCCGGTGATCGCGCTGTCGCAGTTGAACCGAAGCGTGGAAACGCGTCCCGACAAGCGCCCGATGATGTCCGACTTGCGCGAATCCGGCGCCATCGAGCAGGACGCGGACATCATCATGTTCATCTACCGCGACGAGTACTACAACAAGGAATCCAAGGAACCGGGCGTCGCCGAGATCATCATCGCCAAGCAGCGTAACGGCCCGGTCGGGACGACCAAGCTGGCCTTCCTGCGGCAGTGGACGAAGTTCGAGAACCTGGCGCCCGACTACCAAGGGCCTGGCGAGTACTGAGCGCCAGCTCGACCGGTTGAAGGTCGGCGCGACAATCCCCCGCAGCTCGTCATGGTCTTCACGGTATACGTATTATGAGTGTCATGCGAATGGAAGACGCCCGAGCTGGGCTGCTTCTGTGGGCACGTACGATGCTCAGACCGCTCGGTCGCCCTCATGCAGATTCATTGGAATAGCCGGGGCGGCAGCGACGCCTGCGCCCGAAGCGCGGCGGCATGCAGGCGTTTTTTTTGGCCATGACGTATGACGAGCATCATGCGAAAATTGGCGAGCAACTCATTTTGGAGAATGCCATGAAGATCGAAGACTCCGTCGCCTTGGTTACCGGCGCCAATCGCGGTATTGGCCAGGCGTTCGCCCGCGAATTGCTCGCCCGTGGAGCCCGAAAGGTCTACGTCGGTGCGCGTGACCCGTCGGTCGTCAATCAATCGGGCGTCGAGCTCGTGCGCCTGGACGTCAACAATCCCGACGATGTCCGGGCAGCTGCGGCCCTCGCGTCGGACGTCACGCTGGTCGTCAACAACGCCGGCATCGCGCAGCCCGGTGGCTTCCTCGACGCCGACAGCGAGGAGGTGACGCGGCGGCTCTTCGAGACGAATTTCTTCGCCATGCTGCGGGTAAGCAAGGCCTTTGCCCCGATCCTCAAGGCCAATGGCGGAGGCGCGCTGCTGAATGTCCTGTCGATCGCCTCGTGGGTCAACGGCGGCGAACTGGCGGCGTATTCCGCCAGCAAGTCCGCCGCGTGGTCGCTCACCAACGCGCTGCGCAACGAACTGGCCCCGCAGAAGACGCAGGTGCTCGCACTGCACATGGGCTACGTGGACACCGACCTCACACGCGGGTTCGACTTGCCCAAGTCCAGTCCGCAGGAGATCGTCGCGCGCGCACTCGATGGACTCGAATCGGGTGCCGACGAGGTGCTCGCCGACACCGTGACCCAGCAGGTCAAGCTTGGGTTGACGGCCGCGCGACCCAGCTACCTGCCACAGGTGGCATGACGGTGCGACTGAAGCCCAGGTTCGCCACGGCCAGTTCATCCGCCGGGACTTCCGCGAAGTGACCCGGTTCCAGGGCCTGCCTGCATTCTTCATCCTTCGAAGGTCGTCTCGCGATACGACCGCACCGCGTTCTGAACCGCTCGATCGAATCAAGGGATTCCAGATGAAATCAAAGCTTTTGGCCATCCTGATCATGGCCACTGCGGCGACCACTGGCGCCATGGCGGCCGACGGCCGGGCCATCGCCACCGAGAACGGCTGCATGGCTTGCCATGCACCAGGAAAACCGATGATCGGGCCGTCCTTCGAGCGGATCTCTGCGCGCTACAAGGGCAGGACCGACGCCCCGACCCTGCTATTCCAGAGCATCAAGAGCGGAAGCCGGGGCAAGTGGTGCGTCATGACGATGAAGCCCGATACGAAGCTGTCCGACGATGACGCCCGCGTCGTCGTCGACTGGCTCCTGGCCAACTGACCCTGCAGGCGAACGGCCGCCTTCGAAAGCCCTGGATCAGCGAAACGAGATGGTGTGCCCGCCGTCGACGGCCAGTGTCTGGCCGTTGATGTAGCCACCGGCTTTCGATGCCAGCATC
>JBJMWF010000066.1:0-17035 GCA_045810265.1 Vitreoscilla sp.
CACGCTTGTCGAGCCACTGCTGGCCGCGGGCGACCGCGTGCGCACCATGACCATCCAGGAGGCCGGCGGCACGCGCGAAGCGATCGCCGAAGGCAGCGCCATCGTGCGCGAGCTGCTGGACGTGGCCAACACCGCCCGACGCCAGACCGTGCCCGCGAGCCGCCTGACCGTCGGCCTGCAATGCGGCGGCTCCGACGGCTACTCAGGCATCAGCGCCAACCCGGCGCTCGGCGCCGCCGTGGACCTGCTGGTGCGCCATGGCGGTACCGCCATCCTGTCGGAGACGCCCGAGATCTACGGCGCCGAACATTTGCTGACCGCGCGCGCCGCGCGGCCCGAGATCGCCGAACGGCTGATGCAACGCCTGCGCTGGTGGGAGGACTACACCGGCAAGAACGGCGGCGACATGAACAACAACCCGTCGCCCGGCAACAAGGCCGGCGGCATCACGACCATCCTCGAGAAGTCGCTGGGCGCCGTCGCCAAGGGCGGCAACAGCGGGCTGATGGACGTGGTCGAATACGCCGAGCCGGTGCACGCCCACGGGCTCGTCTTCATGGACACGCCGGGCTACGATCCGGTCTCGGCCACAGGCCAGGTGGCGGGCGGTGCGAACCTCATCTGCTTTACCACCGGCCGCGGCTCCACCTACGGCTGCAAGCCCACGCCCTCGATCAAGCTGGCCACCAACAGCGCGATGTACCGCCGCATGAGCATGGACATGGATTTCAACGCCGGCCAGATCATCGACGGCAGCGCCAGCGTGGCCGAGGCCGGCGAGCGACTGTTCGAGCTGATGCTGGCCACCGCGTCGGGACGGCGCACGCTCAGCGAGCAGCACGACCTGGGCAACAACGAGTTCGTGCCGTGGCAGCTGGGCGCGGTGATGTGACCCCGCTCGACGTGTTGACCGCGGGCGAGGCGCTGGTGCTGCTCGCGGCCGCAACGACCGGCGCGCTGGAGGATGTCGAGCGCTTCCGACGCTTCAGTGCCGGCGCGGAGCTCAACGTCGCGATCGGCCTGGCGCGGCTGGGGCTGCGCGTCGGCTACCTGAGCCGTGTCGGCGACGACGCGTTCGGGCGCTTCCTGCTGGCGACACTGGAACGCGAAGGCCTCGCGCGCGCGCTGGTCGCCATCGACCCGGCGCGATCGACGGGCTTCATGCTGAAGTCATCGGCCGGCGACGGCGCCGATCCGGCCATCGACTACTACCGGCGGGGTTCCGCAGCCAGTGCCATGGATGCGTGCGATCTCGCGCGCGTGGCGCCCGCGGGCGTGCGCCACGTCCACCTCACGGGCATCCTGCCGGCGCTGTCGACCGGCTGCCGTGAACTGGCGTTCGCGCTGGCGGCGACGGCTCGCACGCAGGGTCACCGCGTCTCGTTCGATCCCAACCTGAGGCCGCGGCTGTGGGGCTCGCCCGACGAGATGGTGTCCACCCTCAATGCGCTGGCGGCGCAGGCCGACGTGGTGCTGCCGGGCCTGGCCGAGGGCCGGCTGCTGACCGGACGGCAGAGCGCGCAAGACATCGCCTCCTTCTACCTCGAACTGGGCGCCGGCGCCGTCGTGGTCAAGCTGGGCGCCGAAGGTGCGTTCTGCGCCGACCACAGCGGCTTGCGCGCCCACGTGCCCGGCGTCGCAGTGGCGCGCGTGGTCGACACGGTGGGCGCCGGCGACGGCTTCGCCGTCGGCGTCGTCAGCGGCCTGCTGGAAGGCCTGTCGCTGGAAGCCGCCGCGCGGCGCGGCAATGCGATCGGCGCGCGCGTCGTGCAGTTCCCGGGCGACAGCGACGGACTGCCGACGCGCCATGAGCTCGATGGCCTGGTTGCCTGAGGGCGACGCCAGGCATGCCGCCTGGCGCCCCCTCCTTGCCGGGGCGCGCTGGACTTGGGCTGGTCAGTCGCTGACCTTGACCCAGTCGTAGTACGCCGAGCCACCCCCGCCGTTGTACTGCCCGACGAAGTTCCTCGCGGCGGAGGAGTTGTTGCCAACCCAGTGATTGAGCATCAACCGCATCGGCGTGCCGATGCTGACGTTGACCCGGCGGAACTCCGTCTCCGCGCCGCTGTCGGACACGCTGAACCAGCGCACGTACGTCGGGCGCCATTCGAAGCCGATGGTGCGCCAGCCGGTGGACACCGCGAACTGCTGGTAGTTCTGCACGTCCGCTCTCCAGACGTTGGTGTGCAGCGTGCGGCCCGAGTTGATGAACTCGATGTCGATCTCGTTGTGGCTAGCCGTGCCTGCCGTCCCCGTGTAGAGGAAGAACGAGCTGTCGGCGCCCGCGATGGTGCCGGGTTGCAGCCGCGCGACGAACTTGCCGTAGGTGAAGTTTTGCCAGGTGCGGACCTCGGCGCACTTGACGTTGCCGGGCACCGAACTGTTGACGTTCAGCACCAGGTTGCCACCCGACTTCCACACCTCGCTGTAGGCAAAGGTGCAGCCGAAGATGTCGCCATTGGCCCAGTTGGCCGTCTCCCAGTTGGCGCTGTTGGGGCCGCCGGTGCCGTCGAAGCCGTCGAAGAAGTTGGTCGCATGGGCCGCGGGCGTGAAGGCCGCGGCCAGCGTGAGCGCGGCGATGAATTGACGCATGTTGTCTCCAGTCTTGTTGGGATGTCGCGAACTCAGGGCACCAGCGAGATGCTGCCGACGACCAGGTCGTGCGTGCCGGCGGTGACGGCGTCGTTGATGACGTCGATGGCGTACAGCCCGGCCAGCATCTGGTGCAAGGTCATGGTCGGCGTGGCGCAATAGCTGGGCACCGCGAAAGACGCGTCGTCCAGGTTGATCACGAAGTCCGACAAGGTCGACGACACGACGGCCTGCGCCGTCGGCACGCAGCCGTCGGGCGCCACTGGCGAGGGCTGCAGCTTGATGGTCAGCGTGCCGTCGGTCGTCGACGCCAGGTGCAGGTGCAGTTTCGTGTACGACGAGGCATCGAAGGGAAGCGCGGCGCCGCTGCTCGTGTTGTCCGGTGCGTACAGGCGCAGCGCGGCACCGGCGTAGCCTTGCGCCGACGCCAGTGTTGCCGAGAACGTCTCCGCGCCGGCGGCATAGCCGACGGTGCCCGCGGTCTGGGCCGTGCCATCGGCGGCGAACGAATACGAGACGACGGAGCCGCCTTCGGCAGTGTCGGCCGCATCGACCGGCGTGGCGAAGGCAGCTTCCGGCGTGGGCGCCGGTGCCGGTGCGGGGGTCGGCGCCGGAGTGGGCGTGGGCGCCGGCGTCGGAGCCGGTGTCGGCGCAGGGGTCGGAGCCGGTGTCGGCGCAGGCGTCGGTGCAGGGGTTGGCGCGGGTGTCGGTGCAGGGGTCGGCACAGGCGTGCCGTCATCGCCGCCGCAAGCCGCCAGGCTGAGCGAGGCGACCAGCCCCATGAGCAGGCCCAGGCGCGCCAACGTGATCGTGTTGTCCATTCGTTTGTCTCCGTCTTTGGTGATCGAACACCTCGATCGTGCCCAGGGCGGTGCGATCGCACCGGTGCACGCTTGCGGAGTACCTGACGGATCTTGCGAACCTGCGCCCAGACCGGGCGCGGCCCGGTTCAGGCGGTGCGCGGTTCGACCGGCATGCCCAGGCAGCAGCGCACGGAGCGGGCGCCCGGTGGGCCGAATGCCGGGTCGTAGCGCTCGAAGAACGGGCCGATCGCGAGCTTGTAGCCCGACTGCGGCAGCCACTGCGTGAGCATCGCCGACCAACCCTCGGCGATGTCCTCGGAGGGGCCGTCGTACTCCAGCGTCGCGACACAGCGCGCCGGCAGGCGCTTTTGCAGCAGCGGCGGCGGGCACGGTGGCGCCGCACCCGCGACCACCGGCAGCTGGACACAGGCGTCCATGCGGCAGCGTGCCGGGCCCACGATGGACGGATCGTCGAGTCCCATGAACAGCAGCGGCTGCCCGCTCAACCCGAGCGCGCGCACGGCGCTCATGAAGCGGTTCCACAGCTGCGGCGCCACCTGGCCGAAGTCGCCGCGGCCGCGCATGAACAGCACGTCCATCGCCGGCTCGTGCGCGACCGCCACGCGCGGCATGCCGGGCTGCCAGGCGTCGTTGGCCGGCACCCGGCCGACGACCCAGCCGCCCTCGCGCCAGCGCGAAGGCGTCGCTCCGAAACGTTCGCGGAAGGCGCGCGCGAAGTGCTCAGGCGACGCGAACCCGCAGTTCAGCGCGATCGCGGTGATCTTCTCGTCCGGGCAATGGCGCAGGCGGCCGGCGGCGACATCGAGCCGGCGCCGCCGCACGAACTCGTTGAGCGTCTCGCCGCTCCAAAGGTGGAACAGGCGGTGGAAGTGGAACGGCGAGATGGCGGCGATCGTCGCCATCTTCTCCAGTGACAGTTCGGCGTCCAGGTGCGCATCGACGAAGTCCACCACGCCCTCCAGGCGACGCACATGGTGGCCGTGAAGCATCAGCGGCGCACGCGCGATGACCTCGGGCGACGCGCTCACCCGCCCGGCCTCCGCCAGGCTGCTGCGATGCAAGCTCCCTTCGGAGCGGCGACCCGGGCATCCATCTCAGGCGGGGTGCGTGGTGCCGCGCACGATCAGGCGCAGGTCGGGCACGGGTTCCGTCACGGCCGGCGCCGCCCCGAGCGCGCCCAGCAGCAGGTGCGCAGCGACGCGACCCATCTGGTAGATCGGCTGGTGGATGGTCGTCACCGCGGGCGTCATGTAGGCCGACTGCGGCAGGTCGTCGAAACCCACCAGGGAAATGTCTTCCGGCACGCGCACGCCGCGCTCGTAGAGCACCTGGCGCGCGCCCCACAGCGTCTGGTCGTTGCCGCAGAACACGGCGCTGAACTTGCGGCCGCTTGCGAGCAACTGCGTCATCGCCTCGGCACCACCGGTCTCCATGTAGGTTCCCACGACGAGCAGCCGGGGGTCGACGGCCAGGCCCGCTTCGCTGTGCGCGCGCATGTAGCCCTCGCGGCGGTCGATCGCATCCGGGTATTGGACCGGCCCGCTGATGTGGGCAATGCGCGTGTGGCCCAGCTCGATCAGGTGGCGCGTCGCCCGGCACGCACCCTCCACCTGGTCGCAGTGCAGCGAAAAGACGTTGGGGGCCTGCAGGTCGCGCCCGGTGATGGCGATCGGCAGATTGCGCGCCATGTCGACGACCTGCTCGTCCTGCAGGTTGCCGCCCAGGATGACCATCGCGTCGACGCGCCGCGCGATCAGCAGCCGGGCCCGATCCAGTTCCTC
Source organism: Vitreoscilla sp. (assembly GCA_045810265.1). Classification (GTDB taxonomy): domain Bacteria; phylum Pseudomonadota; class Gammaproteobacteria; order Burkholderiales; family Burkholderiaceae_C; genus Scleromatobacter. The sequence goes on from JBJMWF010000066.1 coordinate 5,198, forward strand.
GGCCTGGTTCCAGTGCCCGGGCACGACGATGGGCGCATAGCCGCTTCCCAGCAGTCCGTCCTCGATGCCGCGTGCGCCCCGCGTGAAGTACGGCGACTCCAGCTCCTGCGTCAGCACGCCGATCGTGCGCGTGAAGCCGCTGCGCAGGCTTTGCGCCGCGAAGTTGGGGCGGAACTGCAGGCGCTCGATGGCGGTCTCGACGGCGAGGCGCTTTTCAGCCGTCACGCGTGCCGTGCCGTTGAGGATGCGCGAGACGGTGGCGGCGGAGACGCCGGCCAGGCGCGCCACGTCCAGCAGCGTCACGGGCTCGGCGAGAGGTCTGTCCTTGGAAGGCATGGAATGGTCGTTCAAGTGAGGTCGGTCACCGGCGCGGCCGGAACAGGCAAGACGTGCAGTTCGCTCCCCGGATGCGTCGAAAACAAGTCTCGCATGAAATCGATTTCTGAATAGTGAGGAAAATCACCGATTTCGCGCTTCGGGGACGTTCTGCGCCGGCTTGCTGCGGGAAATCCCTGGCGATAGGGGTATTCACCAGAGGCGAGGCCAGGCCATTGACCAGCTGACATCGTTGCCGCAAACTTGATTCTGAAAACGATATCAGAACATTTTCGAGACAAGACTCCCATGCGTTCGCGCCTCCTTCCAACCCTGCTTGTCTGCTTGGCGTGCGTCCCGCTGCCCAGCCTCGCGGCCCGCGCCACACTGACCGTGGCGGCCTTTCCCGATCTCGATCGCAGCGCGAAGATCGTGATCGAGGCGTGGGCTGTCTCGCACCCGGACGTCGAGGTCAAGCTGACCACGCGCGCCTACGACGACCATCACACGGCGATGACCACGGCGATCGCCACCGGCGCCAACCTGCCCGACGTGATGGCCGTCGACATGGACTATCTGGGCAAGTTCACGCAGGCCGGCGGCCTCGAGGATCTGGGCGGCGCGCCCTACGACGGCGCTGCGGTCGCGCCACGGCTCGCGCACTTCACGCTCGGGCCGGCCACCGGATTCGGTGGCAAGCTGCGCGCGCTGCCCGCCGACATCGGCCCCGGCGCCTTGTTCTATCGCGCCGACCTGCTCGCGCGCGCCGGCCTGACGGAAGCCGATCTCACGCGCGACTGGGATTCGTACATCGCCGCTGGCCGCAAGCTCAAGAGCGCCACGGGCGTCTACCTGCTGGCCAGTGCGATCGACCTGAAGGACATCGTCATCCGCGCCGGCCTCGGCGACGGCCAGGGCCTGTTCTTCGACGCCGAAGGCCGGCCGCTGGTGCAGGAGCCACGTTTCGTGCAGGCCTTCACGCTGGCCCGCGCCGCGCGCCGCGCCGGCATCGATGCGCGCGTGCTCGCCTGGAGCAGCGAATGGAGCGAAGCCTTTCGCCGCGACCGCGTCGCCACCCAGATGATGGGCTCCTGGCTCGCGGGGCACCTGAAGAACTGGATCGCGCCGGCGGAGTCCGGCCAGTGGCGTTCGGCGCCGCTTCCGGGCGATGCGCACGCGTCCTGGGGCGGCTCGTACTGGGCCATCCCGGCGCGCGCGCAGCACAAGGCGCTGGCCTGGGAATTCATCCGCGCCCTGTGCCTGGACCGTGCGCAGCAGCTGGAGGCCTTCCGTCGCCTGGACGCCTTCCCCGCGCTGCTCGCCGCGCAGGACGACGACTACCTGGCGCAGCCGATCGCCTACCTCGGCGGCCAGGCCGCGCGCCTGCAGTGGCGCGCCTCGAGCGCGCGCATTCCCGCGCTGCGCGTCGACCGCTACGACAAGGTCGCCAACGACATCGTCAATGCCGAACTGGACCAGGTCCTCGAGCACGACAAGCCGATCCCGCAAGCCCTGGCCGACGCCCGCATCGCCATCGAGCGCCGCGCGCGCCGCTACTGAGAGCCACCATGCCAGCCGCCAACCGTCCCACGCACCGCCGCCCGCTGATTCCCGCGCGCTGGGCGCCCTATGTCTTCATCAGCCCGTTCTTCATCCTGTTCGGCGCGTTCGGGTTGTTCCCGCTGCTGTTTTCCATCGTCCTGTCGTTCCACCAATGGGATCCGGTGGCCGGCGTCACGGGCATGCACTGGGTCGCGCTGGACAACTTCCGGTACGCGCTGACGCGCGACGACTGGTTGCGCAAGGCGCTGTTCAACACCTTGTGGATCGCGCTGGTGTCCGGCATCCCGCAACACCTGGTCGCGCTGCCGCTCGCCTGGTTCCTGCACAAGGGCTTCGGCCGCTGGCGCAACGCCGTCACCGGGGCGTACTTCCTGCCGTTCATCACCTCCACGGTGGCGATCTCGCTGGTCTTCTCGTCGCTGTTCTCCAAGGATTTCGGCCTGGTCAACGCGGCGTTCGCGTCGCTGCGCCAGGTGCCGGTGCTCGGTTGGCTGATGCCGGGCCAGGCCATCGACTGGAGCCAGCCGGGCTACACCAAGTGGATGATCTCGGCGGTCGTGTTCTGGCGCTACGTCGGCTGGAACACGGTGCTGTACCTGTCGGCGATCCAGACCATCCCGCCCGATCTGCTCGAGGCCGCGCAGATCGACGGCGCGAGCGCGCGCCAGCGCTTCGTGCACATCGTGCTGCCGCTGCTCAAGCCGATGATGTTCTTCGCCGTGACGCTGTCCATCATCGGCAACCTGCAGCTGTTCGAGGAGCCGTTCATCCTCACCGGCGGCACCGGCGGCACCGACCAGGCCGGCAAGACCGCGGCCATGCACATGTACGCGGTGGCGTTCATGGACGGCGACTTCGGCACCGCCTCGGCCATCGCCTGGCTGCTGTTCGTGCTCATCGCCGGCTCCACCTGGATCAACAAGCGCCTGCTCGGAGCGCGCGCATGACCGCCCTTTCCTCCATGCCCACCGCCACCCTGCCCGGCGCCGCCCCGCGCCGGGCCGCCCCCGCCCGCGGACGCTCGCGCGAAGGCCGCGCCGCGCTGTTCATCGGCCGCACCGCCGTGCTCGCCGGCGCGCTGACGATGCTGGTGCCGTTCTGGTTCATGTTCGTGTTCGCCACCCACAGCAACAGCGAGATCCTGGCCATGCCGCCGCCGTTGTGGTTCGGCCATTCGCTTGGCGACAACCTGCGCGACCTGCTGCAACGCCTGCCCACGTTCTGGTGGAACCTCGCCTGGAGCCTGTACGTCGGCCTGGCCACGACCGTGTTGAACCTGTTCTTCTGCGCCCTCGCCGGCCACGCGTTCGCGCTGCTGGAGTTCGCCGGCAAGGAGCGCTTCTATGCCGCCGTGATGCTGACCATGCTGCTGCCCGGCTTCATCTTCATGGTGCCGACCGCGTTGACCATGAGCTGGCTGGGCTGGACCAACGAGCATCGTGCGCTGATCGTGCCCGGCGCCTGCGGCGCGCTGGGCATCTTCCTGATGCGCCAGTCGATCGAGTCGACGATCCCGCGCGACCTCGTCGAGGCGGCGCGGCTGGACGGCTGCAGCGAATTCATGATCTGGTGGCGCGTGGTGTTGCCGCTGCTGGGCCCCGCGCTCGGCACGCTGGCGCTGATCACGTTCATCGGCTCATGGAACAACTTCGTCGGCCCGCTGGTGGTCATGCGCTACATGGACCGCTACACCCTGCCGCTGGCCCTGCGGTCGCTGCAGGGCTCGGGGCAGACGCCCTGGGGCGCGCTGTGCGCGGGCGCCGCCATCGCCGTCCTGCCCTTGCTGGTGATGTTCGTCTTCGCCTCGCGCCGCCTGATCGCTGGCCTGACCGCCGGGGCCGTGAAGCACTGAATACCGTTCCCTTCCCAGGCCGCCGATCGCGCGCGGCCTTTTGAAGATCACTTCTGATAACGATTTCATGACCTGCAGATGACCAACCTGAACGTTTTCCACGCCCTCACTCCCCGGACGCGCGCCACGCTGGCGCAGGATTTCACCTGGGGCGTGGCTACCAGCGCCTACCAGATCGAAGGCAGCGCCACCGCCGACGGCCGCGGCCCCTCGATCTGGGACACCTTCTCGCACACCCCTGGCAAGACGGTGCGTGGCGAGACCGGCGACGTCGCTTGCGACCACTATCGACGCTGGCCCGAAGACGTCGCGCTGATGGCGGGCCTGGGCGTGGACGCCTATCGTTTCTCGCTCTCGTGGTCGCGCGTGCAGCCATTGGGGTACGGCGCCTGGAACGAGGCCGGCCTGGCCTTCTACGAGCGCCTCGTCGACGGCCTGCTCGAGCGCGGCATCCGCCCGCACGCCACGCTGTACCACTGGGACCTGCCGCAAGGCCTGCAGGACCTCGGCGGCTGGGCGGCGCGCGACACCGCCCTGCGTTTCGCCGACTACGCAGAGCACATCGGACGCCGGCTCGGCGACCGCCTGGCCTCGATCGCCACGCACAACGAACCCTGGTGCACCGCGATGCTTGGTCACGCCTGGGGCAAGTTCGCGCCGGGCTTCAAGGACGAGGCGCTGGCCGCCGACGTCTCGCACCACCTGCTGCTGTCGCACGGCCTGGCGCTGCAGGCCATGCGCGCAGCCGGCACGAAGGCGCCGCTGGGCATCGTGCTGAACCAGTCGTCGACCACCGCGGCCACGGACAGCGCCGCCGATCGCGCACGCGCGGACACCGAATACGCCAGCTTCGTGCGCTGGTACATGGACCCGATCTTCAAAGGCGCCTATCCGCAGGATCCGGGCATCGCGCACTATCCGCGCAACATCCAGCAGGGCGACCTCGAGATCATCGGCCAGCCGCTCGATTTCCTCGGCGTCAACTACTACACGCGGATCTGGGCCAGTACCGCGCAGCCGCCGCTGCCGGCCCCCTGCGCCCTGGGCGTGACGGACATGGGCTGGGAGATCCATCCCGAAGGCCTGACCGAGCTGCTCGTCGGCCTGGACCAACGCTACCCAGGACTGCCGCCGATCTCCCTGATGGAGAACGGCATGGCCAATGCCGACGTGCTGGCCGACGGCCGCGTGGCCGACGCCGCGCGCATCGACTTCATGCGCCGCCATCTCGAGGCCCTGGCCCGGGCGCGCGAGGCGGGCGTCGACATCCGCGGCTTCTACTACTGGAGCCTGCTGGACAACTACGAGTGGGACTCGGGCTACGACAAGCGCTTCGGCATCGTGCACGTGGACTACGAGACGCAGCAACGCACACTCAAGGACAGCGCGCTGTGGTATCGCGAGACGATCGCCTCGTCGCGCCGGGAGTCGGGCCATGGCTGACCTGCAACTGCGCGGCGTGCGCAAGGTCTTCGGCGATTCGACCGAGGTGCTGCGCGGCCTCGACCTCGACATCGCGGACGGCGAGTTCATGGTCTTCGTCGGACCCTCGGGCTGCGGCAAGTCCACGCTGCTTCGGCTGATCGCGGGCCTGGACACGCTCACCGCCGGCGAGATCCGCATCGGCGGCGAGCGCATGCAGGACGTGCCGCCGGCCGAGCGCGGCGTGGCCATGGTGTTCCAGAGCTACGCGCTGTACCCGCACATGACGGTCGCGCAGAACCTCGGCTTCGCGCTGCGCATGGCCGGCCGGCCGGCGGCCGAGATCGCGGCGGCGGTCGGCCGCGCCGCCGAGATCCTGCAGCTGAGCGCCCTGCTCGATCGCAAGCCCAAGGCCTTGTCCGGCGGGCAGCGCCAGCGCGTGGCCATCGGGCGCGCCATCGTGCGCCAGCCGCGCGTGTTCCTGTTCGACGAGCCGCTGTCCAATCTCGATGCCGCGCTTCGCGTGCAGATGCGCCTGGAGCTCGCGCGCCTGCACGAGGAACTCGGCACCACGATGGTCTACGTCACGCACGACCAGGTCGAGGCGATGACGCTGGGCGACCGCATCGCGCTGTTCAACGGCGGCCAGCTCGAGCAAGTGGGCCCGCCGCTGGAGGTCTACGAGCAGCCGAAGTCGCGCTTCGTCGCCGGCTTCCTGGGCCAGCCGCAGATGAACTTCCTGCCCGTGGCGCAGCTCGACTCCGCCAGCCGCTTGCTGTTCACCGGCCGCACTGACGCGGCGCGCGCCGACTGGGTGCTGGGCGTGCGCCCTGATCACCTGCAGCTTCGAAGCGAAGGACTGGGTCTGGCCGGACGCGTCGAGCGGCTCGAGCACCTCGGTGACGCCGCCCTCGCCTGGGTCCGGCCCTCGGTCGGCGACACGGTGCTGGCCGTGCGACTGTCCCCGGGCCAGACGCTCCCGGCCACCGGCGCGCGCGTGAGCCTGCGCCCCATGCCCGGCCGCGTCCACGCCTTCGATGCGGACGGGATCGCCCGCTCGCTGTCCTGCGGGACGGCCTCTGCCAGGGAGGCCGCCGCGACACCTGTTGGATGAACTGCTCGCGCAGCACGAGAAGATCGGCGGGCTCGTGCTCGAAGAACCGGTCGACAGGCCGACCCCGGCCTGCGACCTACAACAAACCGCCCACCACACTGCCACCTTGGTGAGGAGACCATGAAGAAGACCCTGTTCCCGATGCTCGCGCTGGCGCTGGCGAGCCAGTGCCCCCACATGGCCGCGGCGCAGTCCGCGCCCAAAGCCCCGCCCCCGTCCGAGCGAGCGGCGTCCGCCGCGCAAGCCAAGGCCGACGAACCGATCCAGGTCGACCACGTCGTCGTGACGGCCAACCGCCGCATCGAGACGCTGCAGAGCGTCGCCGGCGTGGTGCAGACCATCGACGCCGAGCAACTGCGCAAGGACGGCATCACCGAGATCCGCTCGCTGCAGAACGAGATTCCTGGCATGAACATCGCCAACCAGGAAGGCAACATCGAGATCTACATCCGCGGCGTCGGATCGTCCAACAGCACCGAACTGGGCGACCCGGCCGCGGCGTCCCACATCAACGGCATCTACATCCCGCGCCCGCGCGGCATGGGCACGATGTTCTACGACCTCGAGCGCGTCGAAGTGAACAAGGGCCCGCAGGGCACGCTGTACGGCCGCAACGCCATGGCCGGCACGCTCAACATCATCACCGCCAAGCCGCGGCTCGACCGCTTCGGCGGCTACGTGCAGTTCGAAGGCGGCAACCGCAACCAGGGCGCCGAAGCCGCGGTGAACCTGCCGCTGTCCAGCACCTTCGGACTGCGCGTGGCGGCCTACGAGAACGACAAGAACTCGGGCTTTCGCAACGTCTCGACCGATCCGGCGTCGCACGCGCTGACCCCGGCCGGCGAGGAGCACAACCAGGCAGCGCGGGTTTCCGCCTTGTGGGTGCCCACGGACCGGATGACCGTCTCGATGATGGCCGACGCTGGCCATGAAGGCGGCACGGGCTACCCGGGCGCCAACATCTACACCGCGGTCAAGGCGACGGGCGAGCGTGCCGAGCACCTGCCATTGCGCGACATCGTCTACCACGGCGCGCAGGGCACGATGCACAACGACCTGTCGGGCCTGCAGGGCAAGGTGGACTACGACTTCGACCACTTCGGCGCCGAACTGTCGCTGAGCCAGCGCAAGGTCGACTTCTACCAGCGCAACGCGCAGTCCAACGGCATCGGCTGGTCCGGCCGCGACTACTCCGCCGAGAAGTGGGACGACTTCTCGACGCAGTACTGGCAGACCAAGTCCGTCAGCCGCATCGGCGAGTTCCGCCTGTTCTCCGCGGAGGACGCCAAGACCTTCCAGTGGAACGTGGGCGCGTTCACGTTCAACGAAGACCAGAAAGTGGGCTACCTGTCGCTGAGCGACGGCGGCTACTGCTGCTTCTCGGGGACGGAGTTCACCATGCCCAAGGTGATCGGCAAGTCCACGGCGCTGTACGGCGACGGCACGCTGGCCGTGACCGACCACCTTCGCGTGATCGGCGGCCTGCGCGAGACGGAAGAGGCCAAGTCGCGCTACGGCATCGGCGGCAACATCGCCCTCACGCTCGGCGGGGCAGGCCCCAAGGGCGATTCGGACAATGGCGCCTGCTGCATGGCCACGCGCATCGGCACCGACGGCTTCGTGCCCGCGCTGCTGGCGCGCCCGAACTTCGACATGAGCAAGGTGGTCACGCCGCAGCAGATGGCGCAGTTCCTGATGGAGACCTCGCTGGTGCCGGGCGGTCGCGACACGCTCAACGCGCAGGTCGCGCCGATCGCCAACGGCACCAACCCGATGGGCAACTGCTTCGTGCGCCCGGACATCGACAACGGCTTCGTCACCTGCCCCAACGACCACGCCGGCGGCTTCTCGTACGCCAACCTGTCGGTGCCCGAGCAGCAGGTCGGCAGCAGCAAGTTCCACTACACCGACTGGCGCCTGGGCACCGAATACGACCTGACCAAGGACAACATGGTCTACGTCAAGGTGTCGACCGGCCACAAGGCGGGCGGCTTCAACGACAGCTTCCACGGCTCCACCGTGCCCGAGCTGTTCCGCCCGGAACAACTGCACGTGCTCGAAGCCGGCTCGCGCAATGCGTTCACGCTGGGCGGCCAGCGCGCGGTGTTCAACCTGTCGGGCTTCTACTATGACTACAAGGACCAGGTGTTCCAGGACCTGACCTGCATCACGGTCGACAACACCAAGAACCCGCCCACCTGCAGCGGCTACTCGCTGGTCAACCGCAACATCGGCAAATCCAGGCTCGCGGGCCTGGAGGCCGAGGCGCGCTTCGGGCTGCCGGCCGGCTTCAAGCTCGACATGAACGGCGCGCTGCTGCACACACGCATCATCTCGGGCACTGTCGCCGACGTGCGCGCGATCGACTATGGCAAGGGTGGCCAGAGCCCGCTGATCGACCTCTCCGGCAACCAGTTGCCGCTGGCCTCCAAGGTCAACCTGTCGGCCCGGCTGCAGCAGGTGTTCGGCCTGTTCGACGGCAAGGCCGACTGGCAGGCCCTGCTGAACTGGCGCTCGTCGTACTACCTGACGCAGTTCAACGAGAAGCCGGTCGTCGCGCTCGGCGGCACGACCACGACCGCCCTGGCTGCCGGCTTCCCCGATCGTCAGGTCGGGTTCCTGACGCTCAACGTCGGTGCCGGCTACACGTTCAACGGCGGCCTGCGCCTGGAGGCCTACGCCAACAACGTCACCGACAAGCAGGCGTCGCAGAAGGCGCTGGTCGGCGCGGGCCTGGACATCCGCTTCCTGAACGATGCGCGCTCCTACGGCGCCCGCGCCCGCATGGACTTCTGAGCAGGCGCAGGGTCTGCGGCCGCATCCCACGGCCGAGCCCCTGCGATGATCCCTTCAATGCGGGGCCCCGGCGAACGCCGCGGGCCCCGCCTCTCCTTCAAAGGACTGCCCGATGGCACGACCCCCGATCACCGCCGCGCTGGCCGCGCTCGCCCTGGCCACGCTCGCCGCCTGCGGTTCCACCGCGGCACCCGAGCAACACGATCTGGCCGCTACCGATGCGCTGGCCGACTTCCCGCCGCTCGAAGCCGCGCCCTTGCCCGGCGCTTCGCCGGCCGCACGCCAGTTCGCCGCCAGCCTCAAGCGCGGCGTCAACTTCGGCAACATGCTGGATGCGCCCACCGAGGGCGCCTGGGCACTGCGCGTGGAGGATCGCTATGTCGCCCTGGTCGGAACCCGGGAGGGTGGCCACATCGCCAGCGTGCGCCTGCCGGTGCGCTGGAGCAACCACGCCAGCCCCGACGCGCAGGCCCGCATCGACCCGGTGTTCATGGCGCGCGTGGACGATGTCGTCGGGCGCCTGCTCGCGCGCGGCGTGCCGGTCGTGCTGGACATGCATCACTACCGCCAGCTCGATGGCGATGCTTTGGACGTCGGGGAGACGGCCGTACCGGACGCCCTCGTGGAGCGCCGCTTCCTGGCACTTTGGCAGCAGATCGCCGAGCACTTCCGCGACGCGCCCGCCACGCTCGCCTTCGAGCTGTACAACGAGCCGCACGGTCGCCTGACGGCGCACTGGAACGACTTGGCGTCGCGCGCGGTGCGCCTGGTGCGCCGGAGCAATCCGTCGCGCATCCTCGTTGTCGGCCCGACGCAGTGGAACTCGGCACGCGGCCTGGCCACCTTCGCGATGCCGCCGGACGCCAACCTCGTCCTGACGGTCCACCACTACGACCCGTTCACCTTCACGCACCAGGGCGCACCCTGGGTCACGCCGCCGATGCCCACCGGCGTGGGCTGCTGCTCCGCGCAGCAACTGGCGGACATCCGCGGCCCGCTGGACACGGCGCAGCGCTTCGGCGCGCGCACCGGCTACCCGGTCTACGTCGGCGAATTCGGTGCGTTCGAAGCCGTGGCGAGCGCCGATCGCAACCGCTACACGCGGCTGATTCGCGACGAGATGGAACGGCGTGGCATGACCTGGACCTACTGGGAACTCGCCGGCGGATTCGGGTTCTTCGATCCGGTCGCCGGCGCGGTGCGCCCCGACGGGCTCGAACAGGCGCTGTTCGGGCCCTGACGCGCCAGCCCTGCAGCCTGGCGGCGCGCCGTGCGCTCAACGTTCAGTTGGGATACGGTGCGGGGTTCGCCAGGTAAGCCTTGAACAGGTTCGCGAACTGCCCGCCATCCGTCGTGATGGTCGCCGAGGTGCTTCCGCCGGCGCTGAACACGATCGCGAACACGCCGGCGGCGGTGTACTGCGACGCATGGGTGAGCATGTAGTGGACGTGGTTGTCGCGGTAGTGGTTCGGCGTGCCACCCGGCGTCGACGAGGGCACGCCCATCGGCGTCTGCCAGAACAGGATGGGCAGGTTGCCCAGCAGGCCTCGGATGGTGGAGTACTGGGCCAGGCTCTGGTTGTAGTTGGGCGTGGTGACGTTGCTCTCGTCCCAGTAGAACGGCCCGTTGCCGCGGCCGGCGCACTCGGCGACCGGCGACGCCATTTCAAAGCAGCCCGCATCGCGGTCGCTGGTCTGGGCCACGATGAAGTCGGCCTTGTCGGCACCCACCTTGAGCATGAAGTTGCCGACGCCGGTGGCGTCCCCGCTCCAGAGGGACGGCGGAAAGCCGACCTTGGCCTTGGGCGCGTACTTCCGGGCCAGCGTCACCAGGCACCCGGCGATACCGACGGCGGTATCAGGCTGGCTGGCGCATTCCGTCACCATGCTGACGCGCGCGGGCAGCTTGGTGGGATCGCCACCCGGCGCCTTCGCCTGGGCGAAGCCCCAGAAATCCGGCTCCAGATTGACCAGCGTGGGCAGGCCGGTCTCGCCGATCTTCTGGTACATCAGCTTGGCCTGCGCCCAGTAGGTGGTCATGAACGTCGTGTCGTTGATGCCGGCGAGGTTGTCGTTGGCGCTGGACGCCATCTGGTAGAAGGTGAACATGGGCACTGCGCCAGCGGCCTTGGCGTTGGCGGAGACGTAAGTCACGTAGGCACCATCCGGGCTGTTCCAGTACGGCCATGAGCCGCTGCCGGCACCGACGAGGTAGGTATCGATGATGTCCGGGTGGATCTGCTGGCTCGTCATGTCCGAGATCGCGTTGCCGGCGCCCAGGCCGCCGAGAAGGCGGTTGGGCATGCCCAGCGCTGCGTTGATCGACGGTGCGGGCGTAGGTGCAGGCGCGGGCGACGGTCCAGGCGCGGGCGTGGGTGCCGGCCCAGGTGCCGGTGTGGGTGCGGGCGCAGGCCCGGGGGCGGGAGCCGGCGCGGGCCCGGGTGCAGGTGCCGGCCCTGGTGCAGGCGCAGGCGCAGGCGACTGAGACGAAACGCCGGCCGTGGAGGGATTACCGCTTCCGCCGCCCCCTCCGCATGCCGCAACGAAGAGCGTCAGCAGAACGCAGAGCCTGGACCGCGACAGGTCGAGGCTGTGGGTCGAAGCGCGGCGGATCGCTTCTGGCATTGAGTTGTTGTTCATGGGCAAAGGACGCTGCAGGCAAGAGGGCAAGGCACATCGACGCATTCGCTGCGCGTGTTCGAGATTCATTCTTGTGTATGGCGCACGTCGCTGTCACGATCAACGTATCACCATGTGACGACGAAAGCTCCCCATCG
>JBJMWF010000067.1:0-10623 GCA_045810265.1 Vitreoscilla sp.
GCGCGGCATCTGCCGGCTGCTCGACGAGCTGCGGCCCGACGCCGCCGGCGCGCGCGAGCGCCTGATCACCTTCGTCAAGGATCGCCCGGGCCACGACCGCCGCTACGCGATCGACGCCAGCAAGCTCGCGAGCGAGCTGGGATGGCGTCCGAAGGAAACCTTCGAGACGGGCCTGCGCAAGACGGTGGAGTGGTACCTGGCCAACAGCGAGTGGGTGCAGGGCGTGCAGAGCGGCGCCTACAGGGACTGGGTCAGCACCCAGTACGCCAAAGCATGAAGATCCTGCTGCTCGGTTGCGACGGCCAGGTCGGCTGGGAGCTGCAGCGCTCGCTGCAGCCGCTGGGCGAGGTGCTCGCGCTCGATTTCCAGAGCCGCGACTTCGCCGCCGATTTCTCCAGGCCGGACGCGCTCGCCGCGACAGTGCAGGCCGTGCGGCCCGACCTGATCGTCAACGCGGCCGCGCACACGGCCGTCGACAAGGCCGAATCGGAGCCCGCGCTCGCGCAGGCCATCAACGCCGATGCGCCGGGCGTGCTGGCGCGCAGCGCGGCCGCCTGCGGGGCGTGGCTGGTCCACTACAGCACCGACTACGTGTTCGACGGCTCGGGCGACCAGCCGCGCGACGAAGAGGCGCCCACGGGCCCGCTGTCGGTCTACGGTCGCACCAAGCTCGAGGGGGAGCAGCAGATCCGCGCCAGCGGCTGCAATCACCTGATCCTGCGCACCAGCTGGGTCTACGCGGCGCGTGGCGGCAACTTCGCCAGGACGATGCTGCGCCTGGCGGCCACCAAGACCGAGCTGAACGTCATCGACGACCAGATCGGCGCGCCCACCGGTGCCGATCTGCTCGCCGACCTGACGGCGCTGATGGCTCGCGCCGCGCGCGCCCAGCCGGAGCTGGCCGGCACCTATCACGCCGTGGCCGCTGGCGCGACCAGCTGGCACGGCTATGCCCGCCTGGTGATCGAGACGGCGCGCGAGCGCGGCGTGCCGTTGACGCTGCCCGCCGATGCGTTGCGGCCGATTCCCACCAGCGCCTATCCGACGCCCGCCCCGCGGCCGTTGAACTCGCGTCTGGACACCCGCAAGCTGCGCGAGCGCTTCGGCGTGCACCTGCCGGACTGGGAGTCCGGCGTGCGCCGGCTTCTCGCCGAAATCCTCCCCGCCTGAGTAACCTGCATCGCAAGGAAACGTCTTGAACCGCAAAGGCATCATCCTCGCCGGAGGCTCCGGCACCCGGCTGCACCCGGCCACGCTGGCGATCAGCAAGCAGCTGATCCCGGTCTACGACAAGCCCATGATCTACTACCCGCTCAGCGTGCTGCTGCTGGCGGGCATCCGCGAGATCCTGATCATCAGCACGCCGCAGGACACCCCGCGCTTCGAGCAGTTGCTGGGCGACGGCAAGCGCTGGGGACTGGACCTGCAGTACGCGGTGCAGGACAGCCCCGACGGCCTCGCCCAGGCCTTCCTGATCGGCGGGAAGTTCCTCGGCGACGCGCCGAGCGCGCTGGTTCTGGGCGACAACATCTTCTACGGACACGACCTGGGCGGGCGCCTGGACGCGGCCTCGGGCAACCTCGAGTGCGCGACCGTCTTCGCCTATCCGGTGACCGATCCCGAGCGCTATGGCGTGGTCGAATTCGACGCTGCCGGCAAGGCGATCAGCCTGGAAGAAAAGCCGGCCAAGCCCAAGAGCCGCTATGCCGTCACCGGCCTGTATTTCTACGACACCGACGTCGTCAAGCACGCGAAGTCGCTCAAGCCGAGCGCGCGCGGCGAGCTCGAGATCACCGACCTGAACCGCGTCTACCTCGAGGCCGGCAAGCTGGACGTGCAGATCCTGGGCCGCGGCGACGCCTGGCTCGACACCGGCACCCACGACTCGCTGCTCGAGGCCAGCCAGTTCGTGCACACGCTCGAGAAGCGCCAGGGCCTCAAAGCCTGTTGCCCCGAGGAGATCTGCTGGCGCCAGAAATGGATCTCGGATGCCGAGCTCGCCGCGCTGGCCGCACCGCTGGCCAAGGGCGGCTACGGGCAGTACCTGCAGCGGCTGCTGGCTGAACGGGTGTTCTGAGATGGAAGTCCAGACCACCGCCATCGAAGGCGTCCTGATCCTGCAGCCCAAGGTGTTCGGTGACGCCCGCGGCTTCTTTCTCGAAAGCTTCAACCAGAACGCGTTCGACGAAGCCGTCGGCCGGCATGTCGACTTCGTGCAGGACAACCATTCGCGCTCGGGGCGCGGCGTGCTGCGCGGCCTGCATTTCCAAAAGGGCCCCAAGGCGCAGGGCAAGCTGGTGCGCGTGACCGCCGGCGCCGTCTTCGACGTGGCCGTCGACATCCGCCGCGACAGCCCGACCTTCGGTCGCTGGGTGGGCACCGAACTGAGCGGCCAGAACCATCGCCAGCTGTGGATCCCGGCCGGCCTCGCGCACGGCTTCCTGGTGCTCAGCGAGACCGCCGACTTCCTCTACAAGACCACCGAGTTCTATTCCCCTGCGGACGAAGGCGCCGTGCGCTGGGACGATCCCGACGTCGGCATCGCCTGGCCTGACGTCGGAGCGGCGCCCAAGCTGTCGGCCAAGGATGCCGATGCCGGGTCGCTGCGGGACCTGCCGTGAGCCCTGCGGCGTCGTCGCCGATCGCCGGTGGCCTCGCGACCCTGGCGCGGCGAAGCCGCCAGCTCGATCTGTTCCGGGGCGTCGCGGCGATCTTCATGATCGTCAACCACGCCGGGTACCAGTTGCTCGGCGCCGCCGCTGCCGCTGGCGGCTGGCCGAGCTGGCTCGTGTTCGTCGGCAGCGCCGCGCCCGCGCTGTTCTTCTTCGCCACGGGCGTTGGTTCGGGCCTGGGCAGCGGCCGCGGTGATTCGTTCGCGTCCGCGCTGCGCAAGGTGGTGCTGTTGCTGCTGGCGGACGCCTTGTTGAACTGGAGCACCGGCACGCTGCTGGGTTTCGACTTCTTCGGCTTTGCCGCCGCGGCCACCGCCACGCTGTTCGCGATCCGCCGTGCGCACCGGCCCGCAATCGTCGCGGCCGTGCTGCTGGCGTTGGTGCTGGCCATGCGCTTCGGCCTGGCGTCGGTGGCGCGCGGCCGCATCGAGGACGATTCGCTGCTGGCGTTCATCACCGGCATCGCGCCGGTACGGCACGTGTCTTATCCGCTCGGGCCGTGGCTCGCGTTTCCCTTGCTGGGATTCCTCGTCGGCCGGCAATGGCGCGAGGGCGGCTCGTCGCAGGAGTCCTGGATCGTCCCCGCCACCGCCGGCCTGTGCATCGCGCTGTCGGTGCTGCTGGCCGCGCGCGGCGCGCCGGTGTTTCGCTGGGGCTCCGTCTCGATCGCCTACTTCCTGTGCGCGGTCGGCATCGTCGCGATCGCCTGGTGGTGCGCCGATCGGGTCGCGCAGGCGCTACCCGCGATCGCGCAGCGCGCGTCGCTGCGCGGCCCCGTGAGCCTGTTGATCGTGCCGCTGCACTACGGAATCCTCGGCCTGCTGGAAGCGCTTTCGCCTCCGCCATGGGATGTCGCGGCCTGGGCGCCGGCGACCGTCGCGCTGGTGCTGGCCGTCTTCATCCTGTCGCGCGCCTTGGTGGCCGGCGCGCGCCACATCGTGGTGCCGGGCCGGGTCGTGCAGGCCGGCGTGGCCGTGATCGCCGTCGGCATCGGCCTGTTGGCCTGGGGCGCCTGGCCGCCGCTGCCCAGGCTGGAGGCCTGCAGCGCGGGCCAGGTGATCATCGCCTTGCTGTTGTTGTGGTCGAGCAACAAGAGCGCCGCCCCCTCCGTGCCGAATCGAATGATCAGCGCACCGGTCAGCGGCGAAACCAGTCCGCCGGTATCCTGAAGATGAGGTCAAGGACTACAAGCAACCGCGGGTCCAGCTGCGAGAATCTTCACACTCGTCGCGGCGCCTGAGGCGTCCTCGCCGCATTGCCGACGCCCCACTGTTCTCCGCCCGCCGGTTCGCTGATGCGTTCCGTCCACCAATCGACCAAAGGAAGCACGATGGCGAAAGCCATGATCCTCGCAGCCGGCCAAGGCACTCGTGTGCGCCCGCTGACCAAGTACATGCCCAAGCCGATGATTCCCATCCTCGGCAAGCCGGTGCTGGAGTACCTGATCGAACATCTCGCGCGCTACGGCGTCAAGGAGATCATGATCAACGTGGCCTACTCTCACTGGAAGATCGAGAACTACTTCGGCAATGGCAGCCGCTGGGGCGTGGAGATCGGCTACTCGTTCGAAGGCAAGCGCGACCACGGCGAGATCGTGCCCAATCCCAAGGGCTCGGCCGGCGGCATGCGCAAGATCCAGGATCACAGCGGCTTCTTCGACGAGACCACCATCGTGCTGTGCGGCGATGCGATCATCGATCTCGATATCGGCGCTGCCCTGCACGAACACGCCAGCAAGAAGGCGCTGGCCAGCGTCGTCACCCTGGAAGTGCCTCTCGAAGAGGTCAAGAACTACGGCGTGGTGGTGAGCGACGACAAGGGCCGCATCACGCAGTTCCAGGAAAAGCCGTCGCCCGAGCAAGCCAAGTCGCGCATGGCCAGCACCGGCATCTACATCTTCGAGCCGGCCGTGCTCGATCTGATCCCGTCCGGACAGGTGTTCGACATCGGCGGCCAGCTGTTCCCGTTGCTGGCCGAGAAGGGCCTGCCGTTCTACGCGCAGAGCCGCTGGTTCAACTGGATCGACATCGGCCGCGTCACCGACTACTGGGCGGTCTGCCAGCGCGTGCTGCGCGGCGAGGTGGCCCAGATGGACATGCCGGGCCGCGAAGTGCGCCCTGGCGTGTGGGTCGGCCTGAACACCAACATCGACTTCGACAAGGTCGACATCACCGGCCCGGTCTACATCGGATCGTCGAGCGAGGTCGAGCCTGGGGCCAAGATCGTCGGGCCGGCGTGGCTGGGCAACGGCTGCGTGTTGCGCGGGGGCAGCAAGCTCGTTCGCAGCATCCTGTTCGACTACACGCGACTGTCCGAAGGCGAGACGCTCGAAGATATGATCGTGTCGCCGAACTACTGCGTCGACCGGCATGGCAACACCACCTACCCGGGCGACGAAGGCAGCGTCCTGCGCTGGGGCGACGCACGGGCCTGAATCGCCGCAAGGCGGCCACCGCGACGCCCGGGCGCGTGTCGCGAGGTTCTCCCCTATTTCCGAAAGCGTCCCATGGCAGCGTCGATTTCCATTCAACCCGTCGTCATGGCCGGAGGCAGCGGTACGCGCCTCTGGCCCTTGTCCCGTGCCGGGTTCCCCAAGCAGTTCCTGTCCCTGGGCAGTGACGACAGCCTGTTCCAGCAGGCCGTGGCCCGCCTGACCGGCCTGGGCAGCGCGGACATCGCCGTCGAGGCGCCGCTGATCGTCGGCAACGCCGAACACCGCTTCCTCACGCTGGAGCAGTTGCGCGAGAAGGGTGTCGAGCCGGCCGCGGTGATCCTGGAGCCGATCGGGCGCAACACGGCACCCGCCTTGACGCTGGCTGCGCTGGCGGCCTGCGAAGGGGGCGCCGATCCGGTGCTGGTGGTGTCGCCGGCGGACCAGACCGTCGCCGACCTGTTCGCCTTCACCGCGGCGCTGCAGAAGGCGGTGCGCGCCGCCGCCGACGGCGCCATCGTGATCCTGGGCATCACGCCCACCAGCCCCGAGACCGCCTACGGCTACATCCGCAGCACCGCGGGCGAGGGCCTGCAGCAGGTCGCTCAGTTCGTCGAGAAGCCCGACGCCGCCACCGCGGCCCGCTACCTGGCCGAAGGCGGCTACACCTGGAACTCCGGCATGTTCGTGCTGCGCGCCTCGGTGTGGCTGAAGGCGCTGGAGCAGTTCCGCCCCGACATCCTCGCCGCCACCCGCGCTGCCTGGAGCGGCCGCACGCCCGACGAGCGCTTCATCCGGCCGACGCGTGAGGCCTTCCTGGCCGTGCCGTCCGAGTCGGTCGACTACGCCGTGATGGAGCGCTGCCCGGGCAGCGCATTCGACATCCGCATGGTGCCGCTGGATGCCGGCTGGAACGACCTCGGTGCATGGGACGCCGTCTGGCAGGTCGCCGCCAAGGACGCGACCGGCAACTCGGGCGTCGGCGACGTGATCTTCGAGGACAGCCGCAACACGCTGGTCCACGCCAGCGGCCGGCTCGTGACCGCGCTGGGCCTGGACAACGTCGTGATCGTCGAGACGGCCGACGCCGTGCTGGTGGCCGACCGCGAGCGCAGCCAGGACGTCAAGAAGCTGGTGAACCGCCTGGACAAGGACAAGCGCACCGAACACGCGCTGCATCGCAAGGTGCATCGTCCCTGGGGCTGGTACGACAGCGTGGACGCCGGGCCGCGCTTCCAGGTCAAGCGCATCATGGTCAATCCGGGCGCCACGCTGAGCCTGCAGATGCACCACCACCGGGCCGAGCACTGGATCGTCGTGCAGGGCACCGCGGAGGTGACCTGCGGCGAGCGCAAGACGATCCTGACCGAGAACCAGAGCACCTACATCCCGCTCGGCGAGACGCATCGGCTCGCGAATCCCGGCAAGCTGCCGCTCGAGATCATCGAAGTGCAGTCCGGCTCGTACCTCGGCGAGGACGACATCGTCCGCTTCGAGGATACCTATGGCCGTACCAGCTGAAATGGCGCCAGCGTTCCAGCAACCCCGTCGCGAAGCCTTGTCCGGGTGCGGTGTAGCCTGACATGTTCGAAGAGCGCAGCGTCCGCAAGCAGTTCCTGAGTGCCCCGCCGTCGATCGGGAGCACGATCGCGTCCCTGCTGGAGCCGCTGGTGGCGGCCGGCATGCTGGGCCTGTTCCACGAGATCTACGGCTACCGCATGGACGGCGTCGCGATGGCGCTGGCCATCCTGCTGCTGGTGCTGATGTTCCCTGGCGTCAATCGCTTCGGCCGCACCGGCATCGGCGTGGGCATCGACATCATCCTGTCCTGGGCCTGGGTGCTGAGCGTGCTGGCGCTGCTGGGCTACGCCACCAACAGCCTGTCGTCGTTCGACACCGACATGCTGATCGCGTGGGGCATCGCCACGCCGCTGGTGCAATGGGCGCTGGTGGCCATCGGCACCGCGATCCAGCGCCATCTGTCCTCGCTGCCGGACGCGCGCCGCCCCGCGGTGATCATCGGCGCCGGCCGCATGGGCATGCGTGTCGCGCAGATGCTGCGCCAGCGCCAGTCCTTCGGCCACGACCTGCTCGGCTTCTTCGACGACCGTTCCGCCGATCGCGTCAACCTGCCCGAGGATGCCGTGCTGGTGGGCGCGCTCAAGCAACTGCCCGAGTACATCGAGACCTACGGCGTCAAGGACGTGTTCATCACGCTGCCGCTGACCTCGCAACCGCGCATCCAGTCGCTGCTCGAATCGCTGCAGAACACCACGGCGTCGATCCACTTCGTGCCCGACATCTTCGGCGTCAGCGTGATCCAGGGCCGGCTCGAGGACATGGGCGGCGTGCCCGTCGTCGGCCTGATGGTGGCGCCGTTCACCGGCATCAACGGCTTCATCAAGCGCAGCAGCGACATCGTGCTGTCCGCGCTGATCCTGCTGCTGATCTCGCCGGTGCTGGCCGTGCTGGCGATCGGCGTGAAGATGAGCTCGCCCGGGCCGGTGATCTTCCGCCAGCGCCGCACCGGCCTGAACGGCGAGGTCATCGAGGTCTACAAGTTCCGCTCGATGCGCACCACCGACAACGGGCCGGTCGTCAAGCAGGCCACGCGCGACGACCCCCGCATCACGCCGTTCGGCGCCTTCATCCGCAAGACCTCGCTCGACGAGCTGCCGCAGTTCGTCAACGTGCTGCAAGGCCGCATGAGCATCGTCGGCCCGCGCCCGCACGCGGTCGCCCACAACGAGCAATACCGCAAGCTCGTGAAGGCCTACATGGCGCGTCACAAGGTCAAGCCCGGCATCACCGGCTGGGCGCAGGTCAACGGCCTGCGCGGCGAGACCGACACGCTCGACAAGATGGCGGCCCGCATCGAGTACGACCTCGAATACCTGCGCAACTGGACGCTGGGGCTGGACCTGCTGATCATCGCCAGGACGGTCAAGCTGGTCTTCCTGGATCGCAGCGCGTACTGACGGAAGCGATTCACCGATGAAGACGAAAGGCGGCGCCACGCCCATCCTGATGATCTGGCCGGGCGTGCCGGCGTGGCGGATCGACGGCAAGTTGTGGCTGGATCGCAAGTTCCGGGACGGCATGGAAGCGAGCAGTGCGCGCTGGCCTGGCCGCATCCGCGCATTCATGGAAGTGCAGGACATGTCGTCGATGCCGCCGTTCGGCGCCTGGCGCTGGGGCAGCGACCAGGCGTCCTTCGACCTGCAGGTGATCGAGCCGGGCGAGACCCTCACCGCGTCGGATCTCGCCGACGTCGACGTGCTGCTCGCCACCGCGGACGACCATCGCCAGCTGGAGGCCGCGGCCTTGTGCGAACGCACCGGAACGGCTTGCATCTACGTCATCGAATACACCTTGCGCACTCGGCTGGACATGACCCGCCATTCGAAGGCTCCGGCGTGGGGCCGGGCCAAGACCGCGGTCTGGCATCTTTGCAACGAGCTGCGCGTGTCGCGGGCGATCCGGCGTGCGCGAGGCCTGCAGGCCAATGGCATCCCGGCCTGGCGGGCCTACCGGGCCAGCACGCGGTCGCCACAGCTTTTCTTCGACACCCGCTTCCGGCGCGACATGCTGGTGACGCCGGCCGCGCTCGACTCGCGGCTGGCCGTGCTGCGGCAGGGCGGCCCGATCCGACTGGCCTTTTCCGGCCGCCTGATCCCCGCCAAGGGCGGCGATGCGCTGCTGCCGCTGGCCCTGCGATTGAGCCAGCTCGGCTTGCCCTTCAGTCTGGACATCTATGGATCGGGCGAATCGAACGAGGAGATCCGCGCCGGCATCCAGGAGCATGGACTGACGGACGTCGTCCGCCTGCATGGGCCGGTCGATTTCGACGAGGTCCTGATGCCCACGCTCAAGGAGCGCGCCGACGTGTTCGTCTGCTGCCATCGACAGGGCGACCCTTCCTGCACCTACGCGGAGACGCTGGGCTGTGGCGTGCCGATTGCCGGGTTCGGCAACGAATCGCTGGCGGCGCTGGTCGATGCCCACGACATCGGCTGGTCTGTCCCGATGGGCGACATCTCCGGCCTGGCGGCATTGATCGTCCGGCTGGCGGCGAATCGGGAAGAGATCGCGTCGAAGTCCCTCGCCGCGATGCGCTTCGCGCAAGAGCACCATTTCGAAAGCGTCGTCGACCTGCGCATGCGGCATTGCGCAAGCGCACTGCCCGCGGAAGTCGCCGACAGTTCCTACTTCAACAATCAACGTTCAACGACATGACAAAATTCCGGGTGGTGGGCGAGGTGCTGGATTACCTTGCCGAGAATCGCCATACCATCCACTACACCGGCTGGGTCGGCTATCGCAACCTCGGCGACGAGATCCTGCTCGAGGCGGCGCGCGAGAGCTTCGCGCCGGCCAAGATCGTCTGGATCCGCGATTTCGGCAGCGCCTTGCCCAACTGGCTGGTCAACACGCGTACGCACGAGCTCGCAATGATGGGCGGCGGAACGCAGATCGGCGAACGCTCGCCGATCGACCGCTACAAGCAGGCGCTCGCGCGCTCGAAGGCCGGCTTCGTCTTCGGCGCCGGCGTGACGCCCGCCATCGACGGACCCGTGCCGGATTGGCTGCAAGCCTGGGGCGAAGTCCTGCGTCCGCTCGAGTACGTCGGCACGCGAGGGCCGGAGTCGGCCGATACCCTGCGCCGTGTCGGCGTCAACGCCCAGGTGCTGGGCGACCCGGTGTGCTGGTTCGCCAAGCCCACCGATTTCTGGACGCCCGATCCGCAGTTGATCGGCATGAACATCGGCACCTCGCACGGCCACATGTGGGGCAGCGAAAGCGCGATCCAGCAGAACTTCATCGAGCTCGCCCGCAAGCTGCTGGCCGCGGGCCACCGGATCGAGTTCTTCTGCGTCTGGCCGGAGGACCTGGAGACGACCCGCCGGGTCGCGGCGGAGGCCGGCCTGGCCAACCCCGTCATCCATGAGATCTACGAAGGCGCCGCCGCGTTCCAGGAGAAGGTGCGCCGCGTCCAGGTGTTCGTCGGCATCAAGCTCCACGCCTGCGCGCTGGCGATGTGCTCGGGCGTGCCCACGCTCATCGTCGAATACCGTGCGAAGTGCCGCGAGTTCGCGCTGACGGTCGGAGCGCAGGACTTCTGCCTGCGCTCCGACACGCTGGATGCCGGACAGATGCTGGAAGTGGTCGACCAGCTCAAGCGGCGCGGCCCCGAAGTGGCAGCCGCGATGCTTGGCCACGCGCATGTCATCCGGCAGCGCATCGTCGACCTGTCGCGCGGAATCCTCTCGCGGCACGGCTGGTCTACCTGAGCCTGTCGGGCGCCGCGGCTTCAACGGCCCTGGCCTGCCGCTGCCGCCGTTCCTTCGCCCTCAGGCGGGAATTCGCATCTCCGAGGACGGCCGGCGTTTGTCCAGCACCGACTGCACCCATTCGCGACGACGCTCATGCATCGATTCGATCGTGGCTTCTCGCGCCATGGCGTCGAGCTTGAGGCGCAATTCCCGATCGTCGATCGAAGCGGTCGCATGGATCAGGGCC
>JBJMWF010000068.1:0-18945 GCA_045810265.1 Vitreoscilla sp.
AGGCGCCGCATGATCTTGCCCGAGCGGGTCTTGGGCAGGTTGTCGCCGAAACGGATGTCCTTGGGCTTGGCGATCGGGCCGATCTCCTTGCCGACCCAGTCGCGCAGCTGCTTGGCGATCTGCCTGGCTTCGTCGCCGGTCGGTCGCGAACGCTTGAGCACGACGAAGGCGCAGATCGCCTCGCCGGTGGTGTCGTCCGGGCGCCCGACGACCGCGGCTTCAGCCACCAGCTCGGTGCACGAGACCAGCGCCGACTCGATCTCCATCGTGCCCATGCGATGGCCGGACACGTTGAGCACGTCGTCGATGCGCCCGGTGATCGTGAAGTAGCCGGTCCTGGCGTCGCGGATGGAGCCGTCGCCGGCCAGGTAGTAGCCCTTGAGCTCGGGCGGGTAGTAGCTCTTCTTGAAGCGCTCCGGGTCGCCGAAGATGGTGCGGATCATCGACGGCCACGGCTTCTTGACCACCAGCAGCCCGCCGGTGCCGTTGGGCACGTCGTTGCCCAGCTCGTCGACGATCGCCGCGGCGATGCCGGGGAACGGCAGCGTGCACGAGCCGGGCACCAGCGGCGTGGCGCCGGGCAGCGGCGTGATCATGTGGCCGCCGGTCTCGGTCTGCCAGAAAGTGTCGACGATGGGGCAGCGGCCGCCGCCCACGTGCTGGTGGTACCACTCCCAGGCCGCCGGGTTGATCGGTTCGCCGACCGAGCCCAGGATCTTCAGGCTCGTGAGGTCATAGGACTTCGGATGCACCTTGTCGTTGGCCTCGGCCGCCTTGATCAGCGAGCGGATGGCGGTGGGGGCGGTGTAGAACTTGGAGACCTTGTGGTCCTGGATCATCTTCCAGAAGCGGCCCGCATCCGGATAGGTGGGCACACCCTCGAACACGATCTCGGTGCCGCCCAGGGCCAGCGGGCCGTAGACGATGTAGGTGTGGCCGGTGACCCAGCCGATGTCGGCGGTGCACCAGAAGACGTCGTCGGCCTTCAGGTCGAAGGTCCACTTGGTGGTGAGCGCCGCGTGCAGCAGGTAGCCGCCGGTGGAGTGCTGCACGCCCTTGGGCTTTCCGGTGGAACCCGAGGTGTACAGCAGGAACAACGGGTGTTCCGCGCTGACCCATTCGGGCTCGCAGGTGTCAGCGGCGGCGGCCGTGAGCTCGTCAAGCCAGTGGTCGCGCGGGGTCCACGCGATGGCGCCGCCAGTGCGCTTGTAGACGATGACGTCCTTGACGGAATCGCAGCCGCCCAGCGCGATGGCCTCGTCGACGATGGCCTTCAGCGGCAGCGCCTTGCCGCCGCGCTGCTGCTCGTCGGCGGTGATCACCATCACGGCGCCGGTGTCCTCGATGCGGTCGCGCAGGCTCTGCGCGGAGAAGCCGCCGAAGACGACCGAGTGCGGCGCGCCGATGCGGGCGCAGGCCTGCATCGCGACCACGCCTTCGACCGACATCGACATGTAGACGACGACCCGGTCGCCCTTGTTCACACCGCGCGCCTTGAGCGCGTTGGCCATGCGGCAGGTGCGCGCGAGCAGGTCGGCGTAGGTCACGCGCGTGACGCGGCCATCGTCGGCCTCGAAGATCAGCGCCACCTTGTCGCCCAGGCCGGCGGCCACGTTGCGGTCCAGGCAGTTGTACGACGCGTTGAGCGTGCCGTCCTCGAACCACTTGAAGAACGGCGCGTTGCTCGAATCGAGCGTGCGCGTGAACGGCGTCTTCCAGGACAGCAGCTCGCGCGCCTGGCGCGCCCAGAAGCCCTCGTGGTCGGCCTCGGCCTCGTCACACAGCGCCTGGTAGGCGTCCATGCCGCTGACCCACGCGTTGGCCTTCATCTGGGCCGGCGGGTCGTAGGTCTGCAATTCGTGCGGGGTGTGCTCTGCGGCGCTCATGGGTCTGTCTCCTGGAATATCGGGAACCTGGCGGATTCCTTGCCTGATTCTGCAACGTGTGACTGGCGGGCGGAAGGCGCGGGGCCCGACTCGACAATGCAGACGTACCTTAGGCCAGCGCTCTTACCCCGACCTGACTCCGTGGCCGGGCAGGCCTCCCTACAATCGGGCCGCCCGACAGATGATCCGAAGGACCACGAGCCCATGACCGCGCAAACGCCGCCTCCCCGCCTCCGCCCGCTGCCGCGGCTCATCTTCGCCAGCCGCTGGCTGCAGCTGCCACTCTATCTGGGCCTGATCCTGGCGCAATGCGTTTACGTGGTGCATTTCTGGGCCGAGCTGACACATCTGCTGCAGGCGGCCTTCGGCGACGCCCACGCGGTGCAGATCCTCGTCCAGAGCATCGGCTATCAGCCGGCGCCGAACGATGCGGGCGCGCCGATGACCGATCTGGCCTCGCTCAACGAAACCCTCATCATGCTGGTGGTGCTGGGCCTGATCGACGTCGTGATGATCTCCAACCTGCTGGTGATGGTGATCGTCGGCGGCTACGAGACCTTCGTCTCGCGCCTCGAGCTCGAAGGCCACCGCGACCAGCCGGAATGGCTGAATCACGTCAACGCCTCGGTGCTGAAGGTCAAGCTGGGCACCGCCATCATCGGCATCAGCTCGATCCACCTGCTGCGCACCTTCATCAACGCCGGCGCCTATGACACCAAGGTGCTGATGTGGCAGACGCTGATCCACCTGTCGTTCCTGCTGTCGGCGATGGCGCTGGCGTACGTGGACCGGCTGCTGCCACAGCAGGCGCCGGCCCACTGAGGCGCGAAGGCGCGGCTCAGGCGTCGCGCCTGCGCAGGCCGGTGGCCGCCAGGCCCAGGCCTGCGAGCAGCATCCACGGCGCCGGCGGCTCCGGCACCGTGCCGGCGAGCGGCGTCAGCGTGCCGGAGACCATGTAGTTGTCCGGCACCCCGTGGCAAGCCCCGGTGCGGCACTGGCTGACGGCGGACACGGTCAGGCCGGACATCGTGTCGATGTTGGACTCGTCGTCATAGACCAGGTCGATCCCGGACAGCCGGCCGCCTGCCAGCGACACCGAGGTACCCGGCTCCGGCCCGACGAGCAGGAACACACCGGGCAGCGGTTCCGTGAGGACCTGGGTCTGGCCCTTGGTGAAGCTCCAGTCGAACACGTCCGTGTCGACCGTGATCGACTCCAGCGTGGCGCCCGTGTAGGTGCCGTCGGCGGTGCCGTCCGTCACGACCGTGACCTGGCCCGTCCAGGTGATCGGGGTGTCGGTCTGGGTCTGGTGGGTGCCGCTGCCACTGAGCGTGGCGACGTAGGTGGCGCCCTGCGCCCCCGCATGCACGAGGGCCGCTGCGAGTGCGGCGGCGAAAGCTGCTTGCCTCATTCGGGTCTCCTTTCAACGATCTCGGCGCGGCGACCGTGCCGCGCCCGGCGAAAGTCTAGGCGTCCGCGTATTCCCTGTTGGCCGCAGGCCCGGTGCACGCGCTCGACCGTGGCGCACGAGCGGAACGCGGCTTGCCCGTCGGCGGCCAGGCAACCAAGGAGTCGAAATGAGCACAGCGGGCCAGGCGGCGGAAGATCCTCGATCGCAGGCGGAAGTTGACATCAGCGACGCCTCGTCCGTCGCCCGGTGGTCGCGTGCGCTGGGCGTCACCGACGAGGCGCTGCAACGCGCCGTGCAGGCGGTGGGACGCCGCGTCGACCGCATCAAGGACTACCTGGGCGCCGGCGGCATGGCGGGCGACCAGGAAGACGCCTGAGCTGACGCGGCGCGGGGCCGTCCCGCCGGTCAGCCGGCCTCGCCGTGGCCCGACTGGATGTGCTGGCGCACCGCCTCGACCTGGTCGCCGGCCGCCGCCACGACGTCACGCAACTGCTCGGGCGTCACGCCCAGCGACTTCGACCAGCGCTCGAGCTGGGCGGGATCGCGCACGTCGATGTGCTGGTTGGCCGGCGTCGTTGCCGGGTTGGCGGGATCGGGCATGGCGGGCTCCTGGGTGCGGCGCCTTGCGCGGCAAACGCCATACCGCCGGGGCGGCCGGGCAATGCCAACCAGGCCGCCCCGCCGGGGCCTTCTTTGATGGCCGAGTGGCCGACCGCCGCGCTGTCCGGCGCCCGGGGCGGATAATGGCGGACTGCCTCCCGCAACCCGCCAGACATCATGACGACCACCCTGAAAGCCGACGACCTGATCGAAAGCGTCGCCGCCGCGCTGCAGTACATCTCGTACTACCACCCGTCCGACTACATCGCCCACCTCGCCCGCGCCTACGCCCGCGAGGAAAGCCCGGCGGCCAAGGATGCGATCGCGCAGATCCTGACCAACTCGCGCATGAGCGCCGAGGGCCGCCGCCCGATCTGCCAGGACACCGGCATCGTCAACGTGTTCCTCAAGATCGGCATGGACGTGCGTTTCGAGGGCTTCAAGGGTTCGATCGCCGACGCCGTCAACGAAGGCGTGCGCCGCGGCTACCTGAATCCGGACAACGTGCTGCGCGCCTCGGTGCTCGACGATCCGATCTTCGCGCGCAAGAACACCAAGGACAACACGCCGGCCGTGATCCACATGGAGCTGGTGCCGGGCGACAAGATCGACGTCACCGTCGCGGCCAAGGGCGGCGGCTCGGAGAACAAGAGCAAGTTCGCGATGATGAATCCGAACGACAGCGTGGTCGACTGGGTGCTCAAGACGGTGCCGCTGATGGGCGCCGGCTGGTGCCCGCCCGGCATGCTGGGCATCGGCATGGGCGGCACCGCCGAGAAGGCGATGCTGATGGCCAAGGAATCGTTGATGGAAGACATCGACATGTACGAGCTGCTCGAGCGCGGCCCGGCCAACAAGCTCGAGGAACTGCGCATCGAGCTCTACGAAAAGGTCAACGCGCTGGGCATCGGCGCCCAGGGCCTGGGCGGCCTGACGACCGTACTCGACGTCAAGATCAAGACTTATCCGACGCACGCCGCGTCGCAGCCGATCGCGATGATCCCCAACTGCGCCGCCACGCGCCACGCGCACTTCGTGCTCGACGGCTCCGGCCCGGCCTACCTGGAAGCGCCCAGCCTGGACCTGTGGCCCGACGTCAAGTGGGCGCCCGACTACAACAAGAGCCGGCGCGTCGACCTGAACACGCTGACGCCGGCCGAGGTCGCGTCCTGGAAGCACGGCCAGACGCTGCTGCTCAACGGCAAGATGCTGACCGGCCGCGACGCCGCGCACAAGCGCATCCAGGACATGCTGGCCAAGGGCGAGCCGCTGCCGGTGGACTTCACCAACCGCGTCATCTACTACGTCGGGCCGGTGGATCCGGTGCGCGACGAGGTGGTCGGCCCGGCCGGTCCGACCACGGCCACGCGCATGGACAAGTTCACCGAGATGATGCTGGCCAAGACCGGGCTGATCGCCATGATCGGCAAGGCCGAGCGCGGGCCTACCGCGATCGAGGCGATCAAGAAGCACAAGTCGGCTTACCTGATGGCGGTGGGCGGTGCGGCCTATCTTGTGTCGAAGGCGATCAAGTCGGCGAAGGTGCTGGGGTTCGCGGATCTCGGCATGGAAGCGATCTACGAGTTCGACGTGGTCGACATGCCGGTGACGGTGGCCGTCGATTCGGGCGGTACCTCGGCGCACATCACGGGGCCGAAGGAGTGGCAGGCGCGGATCGGGAAGATTCCGGTGGCCGTGGCCTGATCGCCTTCACGAGTTCGCCAGAGCCCGCCTTCGTGCGGGCTTTCGTCCTTTTTGGCGACGAGCAGGGTCGCGTCCGAAGGTGTCTGGCATCGCCCCGGATCGCGCCGCAATGACGTCATCACGACCAATTCCGAGCGCGATTCGGGGCGGTGCCTGACGCCGATCGCCGGCGATCGGCGTCAGGCACCGGCCGCGCGTGCCGGCATCGCAGTGCGACGGAGGCCGGAGCCAGACACCTTCGGCAACGCCTCGTCGCCCTGCCGGTAGCCGGCAGTGTGACCGAGGCGGAGCCAGACACCTTCGGCAACGCCTCGTCGCGCCGCCGGTGGCCAATCAGGCGCCGCCTGCACCACCGGGCTCGAGAAAGCCAGGCCCCTGGCCTTGCGACGGCGGCGCATCCTGCAGTTCCGCTGCGCTCGCCGCCGGTGCCGAGGACGTCGCGGCAGAAGGCGAGGATTGAGATCCCGGGATCACGCCCTCGGCCGCCAACCCGCCATCCACCGGCAGCACCCGCACCACCCGCTGCGGAAACGGGATCTCGATCGCGTTCGCGTTGAAAAGCCGCAGCAGCGCCATGTTGACGTCCGACTTGACGCTGCCCGTGCCGTTCTCCGGATCCGCGATCCAGAACGAGATCGTCAGCTCCAGGCCATCCGAGGCGAAGGCACTCAGTTGAACCGAAGGCTTGGGATCGGCGATGACGCGCTCGATCCGGGGGACGACCTCCAGGATCTGCGGCACCAGCGCGTCGATGTCGGTGCCGTAGCCCACCTGCACCACCGTGCTGAGGGCCAGGCGCGGATCGGCCAGCGTCGCGCTCTCCACGCGCTGGGTGATCATCATCTCGTTGGGCACGATGGACTCGCGGCCGTTGAGCGCACGCATCACCGTGTAGCGCGTGGTGATGTCGGTGATGCGGCCCTCGAAGCCGTCCACCTTCACCGTGTCGCCGATGCGCAGCGCGCGCTCGGCCAGGATCACGAAGCCGCTGACGTAGTTGGCGGCCAGCTTCTGCAGGCCCAGGCCAAGGCCGACGCCGATCGCGCCGCCCAGCACCGACAGCGCCGTCAGGTCGATGCCCACCGCCGACAGCGCCATCAGCAGGCCGACGAACACCAGCAGCGCGCGCACCACGTTGGACGCGGCCTTGCGCCACGACAGCTGCTGGCCGGTGGCCCCCTTGAGCAACTTGGTCTCGATCGCCGCGGAGATCCACAGCGTCACCATCAACACCAGGCCGGCGACGATGGCGCCTTCGAGGATGGTGGCCAGGCTCACCTTGCCGGAGCCCATCTTCCAGTGCACGTCGTCCAGCGCGTCGATGAACGAGGGCAGCACCCCGGTGATCCACAGCACCACGCCGCCCCAGGCCAGCCACGACACGGTCTTCTCGACCGCGCGCACCACGCCGGACTTGGGGAACGCCACCCGCATCACGCGCACGGTCAGGCGGATCACCAGCAGCGACAGCAGGATCGGAATCGCCACCTTGAACACGGCCAGCGGCAGGTGCTGGCGAACGCAGAACAACCGTGCCATCCAGACCAGGCCCAGCCACAAGGCCGGGAACAGCACGCCGTCGAAGATGCGGCTGCCGTAGACGATGGAACCCAGGCGCGGCACCGGACCGCGCAGCAGCCGGGGGATGCCCCAGGCGATCGGCAACGCCGCGGCGATCAGCAGCAGCGCGATGTAGGCGTAGGGCTGCTCGGCCTCGCGAATGAGGGCGACGAGCTCGGGCGAAAACCAGTTTTCCATGCCGCGATTGTGCGGGAGCTCGACGCCACGTCCGGCGCCTGCCGGTCAACAAATTTGTTGCCGCATGTCGAATCCGGGGTGCGTCGCACGTCGTGCAGATGAAGCCGTTGCGAGAGCCCCGGCTTTGCACGCCCGTTCCACGACACCCAAGGAGCCACCATGACCGCCAGCGTCAACCCCATCCCCCATGGCATGCACACCATCACGCCGCATCTCGTCTGCAAGGACGCCGCCGCGGCCATCGAGTTCTACAAGGAGGCCTTCGGCGCCGTCGAGGTGATCCGGATGCCCGGCCCGGGCGGCAAGCTGATGCACGCGATGCTGCGCATCGGCGACTCCCCGCTGATGCTGGTCGACGAGTTCCCCGAGATGCAAGTGCGCGGCCCGCAGGCCCTGGGCGGCTCGCCGGTGACGATCCACCTGGCGGTGCCCGACGCCGACGCCTCGTTCAAGCGCGCGACGGCCGCCGGAGCGACGGTGCGCATGCCCGTCACCGACATGTTCTGGGGCGCCCGCTATGGCCTGGTGCAGGATCCGTCCGGCCACCTGTGGTCGATGGCCACCCAGGTGCGCGACCTGACGCCCGACCAGATCGTCGAGGCGATGAAGACGCAACCGCCGATGGACGGCTGCGGTTCACACGCCTGAGCCAGCCGCACCAGTCACGCCAGGTGCGCCGCGAAGCCGGTGACCCCTGGCGCGACGTCGGGCCGCAGCGTCAGCGACGGGATCTCGTAGTCGCCGCCGTTTTGCGGGCGGAACGGGATCGGCGGCGTCGTCTGGAGCTCGTCCAGGCGACGGCCCAGTTGCTCGGTCAACGCGGCGTATTGCGGCGCGTCGAGCCGACGCCCGACGCGGTACGCCACGAAGGGTGGCAGCACCGCGAAGCCGGGATAGTACAGCAGGCCGTGCTGGATCGGGAACAGGATGTCGCCGATCGGGCCGTTGACGCCGCGCGCGCCGTAGTGCGACTCCCAGCCGCCGGTGGTCACCACCAGCATCGCGCGCTTGCCCGACATCCGCCCTTGCCCGTAGCGCTCGCCCCAGCGGCGGTCGGAGTGCTCGCCGACGCCGTAGGCGAAGCCGTAGGCATAGACGCGGTCGAACCAGCCCTTGAGGATCGCCGGCATCGAGAACCACCACAGCGGGAACTGGAAGATCACCGTGTCGGCCCATTCCAGCTTGGCCTGTTCGGCGGCGATGTCGGCCGACTGCGTGCCCTCGCGGTAGGCCTGCTCGGAGTCGCTCATCAACGCGAGCGGCCTGGCGGGGTCGCGTTCGAGGAAGTCGTCGCCGTCGAGCGGAGCCTTCCAGCCCATCGCATACAGGTCGGAGACGCGCACGGCGTGGCCGCCGGCCTGCAGCCGCGCAACCGTGAAATCGCGCAGCGAGGCGTTGAGGGATTCGGGGCCCGGATGGGCGTAGACGATCAGGACGTTCATGGGCGGCTCTCAGCGTTGTTTCGTGTCGAGGCTGCAGTCTGGTCGTGGTGGCGGTATATTGGAAATGAATCCGCACGATACACGCCATTCGTTTGAACAATACCTCCCGCCTCGACCTGAACCTGCTCCTCACGCTGGACACGCTGCTGGCCGAGCGCCATGTCACGCGCGCCGCGGCGCGGCTGCACCTGTCGCAGCCGGCGGTGAGCGTGCAGCTGGCCCGATTGCGCGAGGCCTTCGGCGACCCGCTGCTGATCCCCGGCCCGCGCGGCATGCTGCCCACGGCGCGTGCCGAGGCCTTGCGCGGACCATTGCGCGAGGCGCTGGCCGGGCTGCAGGCCGCGGTCGCGCCGGCGGCGCCGTTCGACCCGGCGACGGCGGACACCACCTGGACCATCGCCGCCACCGACTACAGCGGCCTGGCTGTCGTGGTGCCCACCTTGGCGCGGCTGCGCGGCGCGGCACCGGCGACGCGCCTGGCAATCCTCGAGTCGGCGCCGCAGCGCGTCGCCCGGCTGGCCGAGGACGGCGCGATCGACCTCGGGCTGCAGACGATGGACCGCGTCGATCCGGCGATGCACGCCCGCAAGCTGTTCGACGAGCGCTATGTGCTGGTCGCCCGACGCGGCCACCCGAAGCTGCGCCGCAGACCTTCGCTGGCGACCTTCTGCGCGCTGGAACACGTGCTGGTGTCGCCCGACGGCGGCGGCTTCAGCGGCGTCACCGACACCGCGCTCGCCGCGCTGGGCCGCCAGCGGCGCGTCGTGCTGTCGCTGCCGCACTTCATCGGCGCGATGTCCGCGGTGGCGTCCTCCGACCTGGTCGCGATGCTGCCGCAACGCCTGGTCGCCGGACGCCCCGACCTGCAGACCTTCGAGCCGCCGCTGCACGTGCCCGGCTTCGAGATGGGCATGTTCTGGCACGAGCGCCGCCACCGCGATCCCGGCCATCGCTGGTTGCGCGAGCAGGTGCTGGCGGCCGTCTCAGGCTAGCGCCCGCGCGCGTCACGGGCGCGCTCGAGCAGCAGCGCCTTCTCTCTTGCGTTGGCGGTCATGGCGGCGGCGCGTTCGAACTCGGTGCGCGCCTCGTCGTGGCGCTCCAGCCGGGCCAGCAGGTCGCCGCGCGCCGCGTGCAAGAGGTGGTAGCGCGCAAGATGGCCGTCGGTCACGAGTCCGTCGACCAGCAGCAGCGCCGCCGCCGGGCCCGAGGCCATGCTCACCGCGACCGCCCGATTGAGTTCGACCACCGGCGACGGCGAGCAGGCCATCAGGTCGCCGTACAGCGCGACGATGCGGTTCCAGTCGGTGGCCTCGGGCGTGCGGGCCCGCGCGTGGCAGGCCGCGATCGACGCCTGCAGCTGGTAGGGGCCCGGCTCGTCACCGAGCTGTGCGGCCCGCGCGAGCGCGGCCAGTCCGCGGCCGATCAGCAATTGATCCCAGCGGCTGCGATCCTGCGCCATCAGCAGGATGGGCTTGCCCTCGCCGTCCAGGCGGGCGCGCATGCGCGAGGCCTGGATCTCCATGAGCGCGACCAGCCCCTGCACCTCGGAGGTACCGGGCGACAGCTGCGCCAGGATGCGCGCCAGCCGCAAGGCCTCGTCGCACAGGGCGGGCCGCGTCCAGTCGTCGCCGGCGGTCGCCGAGTAGCCTTCGTTGAAGATCAGGTAGACCACCTCCAGCACCGCGGCGAGCCGCTCGCCCAGTTGCTCGCCGCGCGGCACCTCGAACGGCACCCTGGCCTCGCCCAGCGTGCGCTTGGCGCGCACGATGCGCTGCGCGATGGTCGGCTCGGGCTGCAGGAAGGCGCGCGCGATCTCGGCGGTGCTCATGCCTGCCAGCAACTTGAGCGTCAGCGCCACCTGCGCCTCGCGCGAGAGCACGGGGTGGCAGGCAGTGAAGACCAGGCGCAGCAGGTCGTCGCCGATGTCGTCGGCGTCGTCCAGCGAATCGACGAAGTCGGGCACGACATGGTCGCCGCGCGCATCCGCGTCGGCGCCCAGCTCCTGCTGCTTGGCATGGTGCAGGTTGAGCTGGCGCAGGCGGTCGAGCGCGCGGTTCTTGGCGGTGGCCATCAGCCAGGCCCCCGGGTTGTCGGGAATGCCGTCCTTGGGCCAGTGTTCCAGCGCCGCGACGAGGGCGTCCTGCGCCAGTTCCTCGGCCAGGCCGACGTCCCGTACACGGCGCGCGATGGCGCCGATGATGCGCGCCGACTCGAGGCGCCACACCGCGTCGATGGTGCGATGAAGGTCACGCGCCATGGGTTCGGCTCCAGGTTGGTGGACACGCTGCCATCAGGCCTTGGCCGCCATCTGCTGGCGCAGCCTGGCCTCCTGTTCGGCGACCTCTCCGGCGACCTCCGGCGGCACGATCGCGGCGAAATCCTCCTCCGAGAACACCGGGCGGATCTCGATGTCGCTGTCGCCCACGTGCGGGTTCGGACAGCGCCGCACCCACTCGATGGCCTCTTCCATCGAGCGCACCTGCCACAGCCAGAAGCCGGCGACCAGTTCCTTGGTCTGGGCGAACGGGCCGTCGGTCACCGTTCGCTGGCTGCCGGAGAAGTGCACGCGGACGCCGCGCGAGGATGGATGCAGGCCGTCGGCGGCCAGCAGGATGCCCGCCTTGACCAGCTCCTCGTTGTACTTGCCCATGGCGGTGAACAACTCGGCCGGCGGCATCACGCCCGCTTCGGAAGCTTCGTTCGCCTTGACGATGACCATGACTCGCATTGTGGTTCTCCTGTTGTCCGGCGATCGGAAAGTGACCGCCTCCTGTTTCCACGACGAACGGCGCGGCCGCGTTTCGACAGCGCCGCCGCGAAAGCTCGAAAAAATCCGCGCGGACAGGCAGAATCGCTTCGCCGATTCCGGTTGCCACACGCCCGCCGCCATGCAATACCTGCTGCTTGTATACACCGACGCCGAACTGCTGGACAAGCTCCCGGTCGAGGATTTCAACACCAACATGCGCCAATGCCTGCTGCACGCCGACGAGCAGCAGGCGCAAGGCAAGCTGGTGATGTGCCAGCAGCTCGAGCCTGCATCGACCGCGCGCACCGTGCGCGTGCGCAACGGGCGCACCATGGTGCTCGACGGCCCGTTCGCCGAGACCAAGGAGATGCTGGCCGGGTTCAATCTCGTCGAGGCCGATTCGATGGAGGAAGCCTTGCGCATGGCTCACGAACTGCCGTGGACGCAGTACGGCTCGATCGAGGTCCGCCCGGTGGGCGACATGGGTGCGATGCGCCAACGCGTCGGCGCCTGACGGACGCATGCCCTTCCTGCCGATCGTCCACTGGCACTTCAACCCCATCGCCCTCTCGCTCGGGCCGCTGCAGATCCACTGGTACGGCATCTGCTGGGCTCTCGCCTTCTTCGGCGCCGAGCGCGGAGTGCGTCGCCGGCTGGCCTCGATCGGACGCGCGGACGTCGACGTCGCGGCGCTGGTGGTCTGGGCCCTGCTGGGCACCATCGTCGGCGCGCGGCTGGCGCACTGCCTGTTCTACGATCCGGCGTTCTACCTGGCTCACCCGCTGCAGATCCTGGCCCTCTGGAAAGGCGGCATGGCCAGCCACGGGGGCGCGGTCGGCCTGATCGCGGCCATCGCCTGGGCCGCGCCGCGCCATGCGCCCGGCCTGGCCGCGCTGACGCTGCTCGACGCCGCGGCGCCCGCGGCGGCATTCGGCGCCGCGGTCATCCGGGGCGCCAACTTCCTCAATTCCGAGATCGTGGGCAACCCCACGTCCGGCGCTTGGGGCGTGGTGTTCGACAACGTCGACGCGCTGCCGCGCCATCCGGTGCAGCTGTATGAAGCGGCCGCCTACATGATGGTGCTGGCGGCATTGCAGTTCGCGGCGCGGCGCGGCGCGCTGGCGCGGCGGGGCGAACTGACAGGCCTGTTCCTGGTACTGGTGTTCACCGCACGGGCCGTGATCGAGACCTGGAAGACGCCGCAGGCGGTCTATGAGGCCGGGCAGGCCATCACGGTCGGCCAATGGCTGAGCGTGCCCTTCGTGCTGCTCGGGCTGGTGCTGCTGATCCGCGCGCGCCGCGAGCCTGCCGCATCGGCGGCTGCAAGCGCGCGCTAGACGCCCGCCAGCACCCGCACGTGCGCGGCCGCGCTGCGCGCCAGCGCACCGAGGTTGTAGCCGCCCTCCAGGCAGCTGACGATGCGGCCCTGCGCATGCCGCTTGGCGACGTCGACCAGACGCGCCGTGATCCATTCGTAGTCGGCCTCGACCAGGCCCATGCGGCCGAGGTCGTCGTCGCGATGCGCGTCGAAGCCCGCCGACACGAAGATCATCTCGGGCCGGAACTTCTCGAGCAGCGGCAGCCACTGCTGCTCGACGATCTCGCGCACCCTGGCGCCCTTGGTGTAGGCCGGCAGCGGCACGTTGAGCATGTTGTCGGCCATCGGCACGTTGCCGCAGAACGGGTAGAGCTGGTCTTCGAAGAAGCTGACCATGAGCATGCGCTCGTCGCCCGCGATGATGTCCTCGGTGCCGTTGCCGTGGTGGACGTCGAAGTCGACGATGGCCACGCGCTCCAGCCCGCGCACATCCAGCGCGTGGCGCGCGGCGATGGCCACGTTGTTGTAGAAGCAGAAGCCCATGGCGGCCGCGCGCGTGGCGTGGTGGCCCGGCGGGCGGATCGCGCAGAAGGCGTTCTCGGCCTGGCCGTCGAGCACCAGGTCGGTGGCCGCGACGGCGGCGCCGGCGGCGCGCAGCGCGGCCTGGCGAGTGTGCGGGCAGGCGGCGGTGTCGGGGTCGACAGAGACGAGCTGGCCCGCGTCGGCCACCCTGGCGAAGGTCTCGTCGAGCTCGCTCAGGTAGTTGGTCGCGTGCGCATGGGCCAGGTCCTGCAGGCGCGCGGGCGGTGCGTCGTCGTGGCGCACCAGCACGTCGGCCAGGCCGGTGGCCAGGAAGTGATCCTCGATGGCGGCCAGCCGGGCCGGGCACTCGGGGTGGCCCGGGCCCATGTCGTGGCGGCGGCAATCGGGGTGGCTGAAGAAGGCGGTGGTCATGGGCGCATCCCCGTTCGTCCGGCCGCCGGTTCCGCTGGTCTCGAATCCTTCATGCTCGTCTCGCTTCCGCCCGTTCGCGCGCACGCGTTGTCTGCCGTTCGGCTATCGTTGGTGTCATGACCTCATCGTTGCAAGCGCGTCTGACAAGGCTGAAAAGCCAGATTAGCACGATCATCGTCGGCAAGCCCGCGCAGATCGACGACTCCATCGCCTGCCTGCTGGCGGGCGGCCATCTGCTGATCGAGGACGTGCCGGGCGTGGGCAAGACGACGCTGGCGCATGTGCTGGCCGTCTCGCTGGGGCTGTCCTTCTCGCGCGTGCAGTTCACGGCCGACCTGATGCCCAGCGACCTGGTGGGCGTCAGCGTCTACGAGCGCAGCAAGGAGGCCTTCGTGTTCCATCCCGGGCCGGTCTTTGCCCAGGTGCTGCTGGCCGACGAGATCAACCGCGCCGGGCCGAAGACGCAGAGCGCGCTGTTGGAGGCGATGGAAGAGCAGCAGGTCAGCGTCGACGGGCAGACGCGTCCGCTGCCGCTGCCCTTCTTCGTGATCGCGACACAGAACCCGGGCGACCAGTTGGGCACCTACGCGCTGCCGGAATCGCAGCTCGATCGTTTCCTGATGTGCATCACGCTGGGCTATCCCGATGCCAGGTCGGAGCGCGAGCTGCTCGCCGGCCAGGACAGGCGCGAAGCCGTCGCGCGGCTGGCACCGGTGATGAGCTCGGCCGAGCTGGTCGAGACCATGGCCGCCGTGCGCCAGGTGCATGTGTCGGACTCGCTGCTCGACTACCTGCAGGCGCTGATTGCCGCCACCCGCTCGGGCCACTGGTTCAGCGAAGGGCTGTCGCCCCGCGCGGGCATCGGCGTCCTGCGGCTGGCGCGTGCGCGCGCCCTGCTGGCCGGACGCGACTTCGTCAGCCCCGACGACCTGCAGGCCATCCTGCCGCAAGCCATCGCCCACCGCCTGATCCCTGTGCCTGGCGCGGGCCGCGGCCGGCGCGAGCAGGTGCGCGCGATGATCGAGTCCGTGACGCTGCCCTGAGCCGACGTCGCCATGTCCGACGCCGCAACGCCCCCCCTCGCCCGTCCGTCGCTCCTGGACGTGCGCGGCCGCTGGCGCGCCTGGTGGGACACCCGCCTGCAGCCGCGCGAGAGTCAGACTCTCAACCAGCGCAACATCTACATCGTGCCGTCGCGCGCCGGCCTGGCGTTCGGTCTGACGCTGGTGCTCTTGCTGGTGGTCTCGATCAACTACCAGCTGAGCCTGGGCTTCGCCCTCACCTTCCTGCTCGCCGGCAGCGCCGCCGCGTCGATGCAGATGACGCACGGCAGCCTGCGCGGCCTCACGCTGCACCTGAAGCCGCTGGTGCCGGCATTCGAGGGCGAGGCCGCGATCCTGGAGGTCGTCGTCACCAATCCCGGCCCGAGCCGCCTGGGCGTGGGCTTCGGCCTGGACCTGGGCCACCGGCCCATCCCGCTGGCCTACGCAGAGATCGCGGCGCAAGGCCAGACCTCGGTGCACCTGAGCTGGCTCGCACCCGGCCGCGGGCTGCATGCGCTGCCACTGCTGCGCGCCGAGTCGCGCTATCCGTTCGGGCTGTTTCGCGCCTGGACGATCTGGCGGCCGGCCGGCCAGCAATGGGTCTATCCGCGGGCGGAGTCGCCGACGCCGCCCTGGCCGCAGGCCGAGGCCGCGCAAGGGGATGACCGCCCCGCCGCACGCATCGGCAGCGGCACCGAGTTCGAAGGCGTGCGCGCCTACCGCCGCGGCGACACCCTGCGCCAGGTCGTCTGGAAGAAGGCCGCGCGCACCGGCGAGATGATCAGCCGCGAGACTGCGGGCGCGGTGCAGCGCGAGCTGTTGCTGCGCTGGAGCCAGGTCCAGGGGCTGGACACCGAGGCGGGGCTGTCGCGCCTGGCCGCCTGGGTGGTGGCGGCCGACGCCGCCGGCCATGCCTGGGGACTGAGCCTGCCCGGCACCGAGCTGGCGCCGGACAACGGCAGCGCGCATCGCCACGCGGCGCTGCAGGCCCTGGCCCGGTGGTGAGCACGATGGCAATCCCGACGATGTCCAACGGCAAGGCCAACGCGCTCGCGGACTCACGCTGGCGCGCGCCCTCGCGCGAGGCGCGCGACACGCTGTTCATGGTGGCGCTGATCGGCTGGACCATCGCACCGCATCTGCTGAACTTGCCGCTGTGGGTGGCGGGCATGACGGGCTTGGTGCTGACCTGGCGCGGCTGGCTCGCCTGGCGCCAGGCGCCGCTGCCTGGACGCGCAGCGGTGCTGGCCCTGCTCGGCCTGGCCGCGGTGCTGACCTTCACGGCCCAGAAGACGCTGGTCAGCAAGGACGCCGGCGTCACGCTGCTGGTGGTGCTGATGGCCTTGAAGACGCTGGAGCTGCGCGCGCGGCGCGATGCGCTGGTGGTGTTCTTCCTCGGCTTCTTCCTGGTGCTCACGACCTTCCTGTACTCGCAGTCGCTGCTCACCGCGGTGGGCACGGGCCTGTCCGTCTGGGGCTGGCTCACCGCGCTGACGCTGGCCCACATTCCGGCAGGCCGGCCGACGATCCGCCAGGCCGCGGCACTGGCCGGCCGCGCGGCCCTGGTCGGCACGCCAGTGATGATCGCCCTGTTCCTGCTGTTCCCGCGCATGGGGCCACTGTGGCCGTCGGCCGACACGAGCAGCCACACGGGACTGTCCGACCGGCTGGAGCTGGGCACCGTCGCCGAGATCGCCAACGACGACAGCATCGCGTTCCGCATCCGCTTCGACGGCCGGCCGCCGGCTGCCTCGCGGATGTATTTCCGCGGCCCGGTGCTGGTCGACACGAACGGCCGCGAGTGGCACGCGCAGTCGACGTTCGACGGCCGCTCGCGCCGCGCGGCGGGGCGCGCCGAGAGCGTCGAGCAGCACGGTGCACTCACGCCCTACGAAGTCACGCTGGAGCCGACGCAGCTGACCTGGCTGCCGATGCTGGAGCTGACACCACCCCAGCCTGCCCGCAGCAGCGACGACCCCGCGCAGGGCGTGCAGGTGCTGGACGGCTCCGACGTGCGGCCGCTGGCCGACCTCGACCTGCAATGGCGCACGCGGCGGCCGATCTCGCAGCGCGTGCGCCTGCGCGCCACCGCCGGCCTGGACGACCGCATCGTGGGCGCGACGCCGGCCGACCTGCGCGACAACCTGCGGCTGCCGCCGCAGTTCTTCCCGCGCACCCGCGCCTGGTCGCAGCAATGGCTGCGCGAGCACTCCAAGCCCGGGGAGCCGGTGGACGCCGACGCCATCGTCCGGGGCCTGTACCGCTACATCGGCAGCGCGGGCTTCAGCTACACACTGGCGCCGGGTGCCTACGAGGCCGACCCGGTCGACGGGTTCTGGCTCGATCGCAAGACGGGCTTCTGCGAGCACTTCGCGACCTCGTTCGTCGTCGTGCTGCGCGCCATGGGCATCCCGGCGCGCGTGGTCACCGGCTACCAGGGCACCGACGCCCAACCCGAGGACGGCTACCTGATCGTGCGCCAGAGCAACGCGCACGCCTGGGCCGAGTACTGGAACCCGGGCCGCGGCTGGGTGCGCGCCGATCCCACGGCGGCGGTCGCGCCAGACCGCATCGAGCGCGGCCGCGCCTTGCAGCCGGCGTCGAGCTTCGTAGGCAATGCCATCGACGCGGTGAGTCCCGGCCTGATCGAGCGCCTGCGCGGCTGGCGCGAGACCATGGACAACCGCTGGAGCCAATGGGTGCTGGGCTACAACCGCAGCGCGCAGTTCGACCTGCTCAAGAAGGCAGGCATCGGCTCGCCGGACAGCGATGACCTCGGGCGCCTGCTGATGATGGTCATCAGCGGCGCGGCACTGATCGGCACCGCCGTCGCGTGGTGGGACTCGCACCGCCGCACGCCCGGCCAGCGCGCGCAGCGCCGCCTCGCATCGGCGTTGCGCGCGCTGCAGCCGCATGGCGTGCAGGTGGGAGCGCACGAGTCGCCTGGCGTCGTGGCGGCGGTGCTGCGACGCCGCTTCGGCACTGCCGCGCAAGACCTGGCCGCGCGCCTTGATGCGCTGGAGCGGCTGCGCTACGGGCCGGACACCGGTGGCGCGAGCCCCGACTGGAGCGCCGTGCGCACCGCCGCCCGCGCGCTCGCGACCGCGCTGGCACTGCCCGCCCGCGCGGGGGACGCGACGCCGGCCCGCGCAAGCCCTTGAGCGCGGCCGTGCGATGCGCGCGACACCGCCGCGTCCGGGTCTTCCGGCTGGCTAAACTGACTCGATGACTGCCGCGCTCGAGACCCGCCTGCCCGCTTCCACGAAGCTCCGCCATTCGCTTGCCATCGCATCGATCGCCGCCGCGCTGCTCGCCACGGCCGGCGTTGGCGCGCACGCCCAGGCGAGCGCGTCCGCGCCCGCCGCATCGGCTTCCGGGAAGTCGCATGCCAGCAGCAAGGCCAAGGGCGGCGTCAGCAAGCGAAAGAAGGACAAGGCGGTCGCGGTGCGCGACGACAACGCGCCCGACAGCTTCGTCTATGGCCGGCGCGACGATGTGCTCGCGTTCGCCGCGCAGGTGGCCGAAGAGCGCGGACTCGACCGCGCGTGGGTCGAGGCCCAGCTGGCCCGTGCGCGCTACCAGCCCAGCGTCGCCAAGGCCATCATGCCCGGGCCGCCCGGCACCGCCAAGAACTGGGCCGCCTATCGCGCGCGCTTCGTCGAACCCAGGCGCGTGGCCGCCGGCGTCCAGTGGTGGCAGGCGCATGCCGCGACCCTGGCCGATGCGCAGCAGCGCTACGGCGTGCCGCCGGAGATCGTCGCCGGCATCGTCGGCGTCGAAAGCTTCTACGGCCGCATGACGGGCAACTTCCGCGTGCTGGACTCGCTGGCCACGCTGGCGTTCGACTTCCCCAGCGGCCGCTCCGATCGCAGTGCGTTCTATCGCAGCGAGCTGCGCGCCTATCTGGTGTGGTGCGCCCTCGAAGGCCGCGAGGCCGACAGCGTGCGCGGCTCGTTCGCCGGCGCCATCGGCTGGCCGCAATTCATGCCCGGCAGCCTGTTGAAGTACGCGGTCGACTACGACCACGATGGCCACGTCGACGTGGCCAGCGGCGGCGACGACGTCGTCGGCAGCATCGCC
>JBJMWF010000069.1:0-11376 GCA_045810265.1 Vitreoscilla sp.
CACTTCCACGTGGGACGGCTCGAGATCGAAATCGCTGACCTCGAACGGCATGTCCTTGACGCCACCCGCCTGGTGCGGCAGGCGCGCGGTATCGCCGTCCATGGTCATGGGCTCGGTGTGCGTGACCGGTTGCGCGGGTGCCGGCGCCGGCGTCGGCTGCACCGTAGGCGGCCCGTCCTGGTCGAAATCGATCGGCAGGTCGGTCGACGAGAACGAACCATGGCCGTCGGCCTTGTCGCCCGGCGGGCGCATCAACGTGACTTCCTCCGGCTCGTCACCCAGCGGATGCAGCGGCATCGGATCGGTGTCGACGATGGCGTACTCGCCGCCTTCGGTGTACAGCGGATTGGTCGGGTCGATCTGGCGGCCCAGTTCCTGCGCCTTCGCCCAGTCCTCGCCGTGGCCGTTGGTCAGGCCTTGCAGCTGGCGCGCCTGCGTCTCGAAAGTCTTGAGGTCGGCGCGCTTGGCGTAGACCTCCAGCAGCTTGGTGCGGATGGCCAGGCGATCGGGGTCGGAACGCTGCGCTTCCTTGAGGATTTCCTCGGCCTGCAGGTCGCGGCCGTAGGCCAGGTAGACATCGGCCTCGGCGACCGGATCGACGTCCCCGATGGCGTCGAGCTGGCTCAGCGAGTAGTTGAGCGACGACGAGGCCGAGTTGGCCGCGCCATCACGCGTATCGACGCGCTGGCCGCCGCTGGCACCGAAGAACGAGTCCGGCTGGATCTTGCTCTCGATGAACGAGGTCTCGCCCGAGAACTTGTTGCGGTCGCCGCCCTGGCGCTTGCGCCAGAACAGGAAGCCGCCGAGCAGCACGGCCAGACCGGCGATGCCCGGAATGATGTACGGCGGCTCGAAGATCGACGACAGGAAGCTGTCGTCGGCGGCCGGCGCGGGGGCGACGGCGGGGGCGACCGCGCGCGGCGCGGAAGCGCGCACCGGCGCCGACGGCGCGACGAACGGGGCAGGCGCAGCGGCGCTCGCCGTGAAGGCCGGGGCGGAGGCGATCACCGGAGCGGCGACGACCGGCGCCG
This sequence comes from Vitreoscilla sp., assembly GCA_045810265.1. Classification (GTDB taxonomy): domain Bacteria; phylum Pseudomonadota; class Gammaproteobacteria; order Burkholderiales; family Burkholderiaceae_C; genus Scleromatobacter. The sequence continues at coordinate 1,032 of JBJMWF010000069.1, forward strand.
AGGCGATCACCGGCGGCTTGACGGCCGGCGGGCTGGACGGGATCGGCGCCGGCGCCGGGGCGGCCGCGACGACCACGGGCTTGGGCGCGGGCACCGGCGCGGGCGGCGGCACCGGAGCAGGCTTGGGCGCGGCAACCGGCACGGGCGCCGGCGCAGGCACCGGGGCCGGCTTGGGCGCGGCGACAGGCGCCGGCGGCACATGCGCGACGATGGCCGGCAGTGCGGGCGCCGGCGCGGGCGTCTTGGCGGCCGGAGCGGCAGTCGCCGGCGGCGCCTTCGCATCGGCCAGCTTCTTGAGCTCGGCGACGTTGCGGCTCAGCTCCGCGACGCGCGCGGCCTCGGCCTTGCGCAGCGATTCCTTGGAATCCTTGGCCTCCGGCGCGGCGGCGCCCGGCTTGGCGGCGCCGCGCGACAGCGTCAGCTTGTCGGACGGCGGCGGCGCGGACGCCGTCTTCTGGTCGTTGATCTTGGCCTCGACCTTGCCCGACGCGGCACGCTTGCCTTCGTCGGTGTGCACCGTGGTGACGCCCGTGGCCAGGCGATTGCGGTAGGCGGCGAAGTCGGCGCTCTGGGCCTGGATGATCTGGTGCGCTTCGGGCGTGGACAGCTGCTTGGCGGTTTCCGCGCTCGGGACAGTCAACGTGACGCCGGACTTCATCCGGTTCATGTTGTCGTCGATGAAGGCCTGGGGGTTGTTGCGGTACAGCGAGACCAGCATCTGGTCGAGCGAGACGCCGCTGGGCTTGTTGCCGGCCGCGAGCGAGGTGAGCGTGTCACCCGGGTTGACCTTGACGGTGGATTCTCCGCCGCTGGCCACGGGCGGCGGCGTCGGGCTTTCGGCGCGTTGGACCGGGGACGGGGCCGCCTTGGGAGCAGGCGCGGGGCGCGGCGCCGGGGTCGGCTTGGGAGCCGGCGTGCGGGCGGACGGCGCGGGAGCAGGCGCCGGCGACGGCGCGGGAGCCGGGGCCAGCGCGACCTGCGGCGCCGGCGCGGGCGCACGCGCGACCGGCGGCGGCGAGGCGAACACCGGCGCCGTGGCGGTCGTGCCGGGCTGGGCCGCGGTGTTGCGGCCCGGCGGGTCGATCAGCAGCGTGTAGGAACGGGTCAGCTTGCCGGTGGCCCACTGGAAGTCGACGATGACGTCGACGAACGGCTCCTGGACGACCTTGTCGCTGGACAGCACCAGCACCGGACGTCCATCCGCCCGACGCTGCAGCGTGACGGTGGCGCCGGCCAGCACCGCGTTGTATTCGACGCCGGAGGCCTTGAACGCATCGGGAGACGCCAGGTTCACGCGCAACGAGGAAGCCTCTTCGGCGCTCAGGCTCGTCACTTCGATTTCAGCGCGCAGGGCCTCGCCCAGAACGGATTGCACGTTCACGCGCCCCAGTCCCAGCGCCGAGGCACCGGTCGACAGGAGGATCAAGGCCGCAGCGGCCATGACGTTCAGCGCGCGACCAGTGGTGACCAACGAGCGATTCTTCAATTTGTATCCCGAATGCGAATTGGCGATCTCTGCAAGATCGCCTTGAATGACAGGTCTCACGACGAGTTCATCGGTAACTGGCGCTGGCACTAAAGCCTGCGTCACACTTGGAAAAGACCATAGCACCAGCCAGATAGGCCGACAAGCTCATCCATTGAGCCGGCCGGCGGGGAACTGTCTGCCGTTTTGGCCTGAACCTCGTCCGAATATTCTCGCACCATGGCACCGGGTTTAACCAGCGCAGGCGCGCATTTTGCCTGCATTCGCGCCCCCCGGAAGCGGAGAGTTAACCCCGAAATACTCGAATACGCCACGGGCGAGCCTATTTCCTGCAGCGAGCAGGCCCCGCAGTGGTAACAAGATATTTCGTGTGCGCGGTTCGGCATGCGCGCAACGTTCTCCCGAACCTTGCGCGCCCGAAAACGCCTTGTGGCGTGGATTACTTGTCGAGAAGAATGCGCAGCATGCGGCGCAGCGGCTCGGCCGCGCCCCACAGCAATTGGTCGCCGATCGTGAATGCGCCGAGATATTCGGGGCCCATGGCGAGTTTGCGCAGGCGCCCGACGGGAATCGTCATGGTGCCGGTGACGGCCACGGGCGTCAGGTCGCGCAGGGTGGCTTCGCGATTATTCGGAACCACCTTCACCCACTCGTTGTCGGCCGCGATCATCGCCTCGACGTCGGCCAGCGGCACGTCCTTCTTCAACTTGAAAGTGAGCGCCTGGCTGTGGCAGCGCATCGCGCCCACGCGCACGCAGAAACCATCGACGGGAACCGCAGCCGATCCGAAACCTTCGCCCTGGCCGAGAATCTTGTTGGTCTCGGCCATGCCCTTCCATTCTTCCTTGGTCACGCCGTTGCCCAGATCCTTGTCGATCCAGGGAATCAGCGAGCCGCCCAGCGGGACGCCGAAATTCTTCGTTTCCTCGGCGGAAAGCGAGCGTTGCGCCTGGGCGACCAGCCGGTCGATCTCCAGGATGGCGCTCTTCGGGTCGTCCAGCAGCGAGCGAACCGAAGCATTGAGCGTGCCGTACTGCGTCAGCAGCTCGCGCATGTGCTGCGCGCCGCCGCCCGACGCCGCCTGGTAGGTCTGCGTGCTCATCCACTCGACCAGGCCGGCCTTGTACAGCGCGCCCACGCCCATCAGCATGCAGCTGACGGTGCAGTTGCCGCCGATCCAGTTGCGGCCGCCCTTGGCGAGCGCGTTCTTGATCACCGGCATGTTGACCGGGTCGAGCACGATGACCGCGTCGTCGCTCATGCGCAGCGAGGACGCAGCGTCGATCCAGTGGCCGTTCCAGCCCGCGGCGCGCAGCTTGGGGAAGACCTCGGTGGTGTAGTCGCCTCCCTGGCAGGTGATGACGATGTCGCAGCGCTTGAGCGCATCGATGTCGAACGCGTCCTTCAACGCCGTCTCGTTCTTCGCCTGCGCCGGGGCCTTGCCGCCGACCGCGCTGGTGGAGAAGAACACCGGTTCGATCAGCGCGAAGTCGCCTTCGGCCTGCATCCGGTCCATCAGCACGGAGCCAACCATGCCGCGCCAGCCTACGAGTCCTACCAATGCCATGTCGTTCGCCTTGTCGCGTGCCCTGCACGCCTTGAACGTTGTCGATCGTGATCCCGGGGAATCACCGCCTGTCCTGCTTCCCGCCCCGCGACTCGCGTCGCCTGGAAATCTCTTGGAGGAAGCAGGGGCGAAACGAGTCGGAGCGTCAGCTCGTGGTTTTGGTGATGGTGGTGGTCGCGCGAATGGCAGCGACGACGGCGTCGCCCATCTCGCGGGTGCCCACCGTGCGCGTGCCCGCGGACGCGATGTCCGTGGTGCGGAGTCCGGACTCCAGCACCGAGCTCACCGCGGACTCGATACGGTCGGCGGCGTCGGCTTGGTGGAGGGAGTAGCGGAGCATCATGGCAGCTGAAAGTATTGTAGCCAAAGGGTTGGCGATGCCCTTGCCCGCGATGTCCGGCGCACTGCCATGGCTGGGTTCGTACAGGCCCTTGTTGTTGGCATCCAACGAGGCCGACGGCAGCATGCCGATCGAGCCGGTGAGCATCGCCGCCTCGTCGGACAGGATGTCGCCGAACATGTTGCCGGTGACGACGACGTCGAGCTTCTTGGGCGCCTTGACGAGCTGCATCGCCGCGTTGTCCACGTACATGTGGTCGAGCTCGACGTCGGGGTATTGCGCGTGCACGTCGGTGACGACGTCGCGCCAGAACTGGAAGGTCTCCAGCACGTTGGCCTTGTCGACGCTGGTCACGCGCCGGCCCCGCTTGCGCGCCGCCTGGAACGCGACATGCGCGATGCGCTCGATCTCCGGGCGGCTGTAGCGCATGGTGTCGAAGGCCTCGTCGGCGCCCGGGAAGTGGCCGTCGACCGCAGTGCGGCGCCCGCGCGGCTGGCCGAAGTAGATGTCGCCGGTGAGTTCGCGGATGATCAGGATGTCCAGCCCGGACACCAGCTCCGGCTTCAGGCTGGAGGCGTGCGTCAGCTGCGGATGGCAGATGGCCGGGCGCAGGTTGGCGAACAGCTGCAGGTTCTTGCGCAGGCCCAGGATGGCCTGTTCCGGGCGCAGGTGGCGCTCGAGCTTGTCGTACTTCCAGTCGCCGACGGCGCCGAACAGCACGGCGTCGGCCGACTTGGCGAGCGCCAGCGTGGCCTCGGGCAGCGGGTGGCCGTGGTTGGCGTAGGCGGTGCCGCCGACGTCGGCCGACTCCATCTCGAACGGCAGCTCGAGTGCATGGAGCACCTTGACGGCCTCGTCGACGATCTCGGGGCCGATGCCGTCGCCCGGCAGGATTGCGATCTTCATGTCAGTGCTTTTCTGGAGATTCGGAAGGAGCGCCCTCGTCGTCGACGACCGACGGCGCGAACGGGGAGGTGTCGGCGAGCCAGTGCGACAGCGCGTGCTCGCAGGTCTTCATCACCACGTAGGCCAGCATCGCGACGTAGCCGTTGACCACCAGCTCGACCAGTTGCCGCGCGCCGCCATCGGCCAGCGCCATCACGCCGTTGTCGACGATGAGGGCAGCGTTGGCGCGCAGCAGGTGCAGCAGGTTCAGCGTGACCATGCCGAAGCACGAGAACGCCAGCCCCATCACGACGAAGGTCAGCCACGGACGCGTCAGCACGACGCGCTGGAAATGGCGTCGCAGCTGCAGCGCTCGCGGCAAGGCCATGGGGCGTCAGCCGACCAGCCGGTTGGCCAGCCACGGCATCTTGGCCAGACGCTCGGCCTCGAAGCTGCGGATCTTGTCGGCGTGGCGCAGCGTCAGACCGATGTCGTCGAAGCCGTTGACCAGGCAGTACTTGCGGAACGGCTGGACGTCGAACGGAATCTCGGCGCCGTCCGGCTTGGCCACGACCTGGCGCGGCAGGTCGATCGTCAGGCGATAGCCAGGGAAGGCCGCCACCTCGTCGAACAGCTGGGAGATCACGGACTCGGGCAGCACGATCGGCAGCAGGCCGCTCTTGAAGCAGTTGGTGAAGAAGATGTCGGCGAAGCTCGGCGCGATGACCGTGCGAAAGCCGTACTGATCGAGCGCCCACGGCGCATGTTCGCGACTCGAGCCGCAACCGAAATTGCGGCGCGCGAGCAGCACCGAGGCACCCGCGTAGCGCGGCTGGTTCAGCACGAAGTCAGGGTTGGGCTGGCGCGATGCCGGATCCTGGCCCGGCTCGCCCGGATCGAGGTAGCGCCAGGCGTCGAACAGGTTCGGACCGAAGCCGGTGCGCTGGATCGACTTGAGGAACTGCTTGGGAATGATCGCGTCGGTGTCGACGTTCTCGCGATCCATCGGGGCGACGAGGCCCGTGTGCAACGTGAAGGCTTGCATGAGGTGATCTCGATGTTCAGACGAACTTGCGGGCGTCGACGAAATGGCCATGCAGCGCCGCGGCCGCGGCCATGGCCGGGCTGACGAGGTGGGTGCGGCCGCCGGCGCCCTGCCGGCCTTCGAAGTTGCGGTTGCTGGTGGAGGCGCAGCGCTCGCCCGGCTCGAGGCGATCGGCGTTCATCGCCAGGCACATCGAACAGCCCGGCTCGCGCCATTCGAAGCCGGCGGCGCGGAAGACCTCGTCCAGCCCCTCGCGCTCGGCCTGCTCCTTGACCAGCCCCGAGCCCGGCACGACCAGCGCCAGCCGCACGTTGCTGGCGATGCGCCCGCCGACCTTGCGCACCACCGCGGCGGCGTCGCGCAGGTCCTCGATGCGGCTGTTGGTGCACGAGCCGATGAAGACCTTGTCGATGCGGATGTCGGCGATGGCCTTGTTGGGCTCCAGCGCCATGTAGGTCAGCGCACGCTCCATCGCGCCGCGCTTGACCTCGTCCTTCTCGCGCTCCGGGTCGGGCACGCGTTCGTCGATGGCCAGCACCATCTCGGGCGAGGTGCCCCAGGTGACCTGCGGGCGGATCGTGGCGGCGTCGATGTCGACGACGCGGTCGAAGTGCGCGCCGGGGTCGGAGTGCAGTTCGCGCCATTGCGCGACCGCCCGGTCCCATTCGACGCCGCTGGGCGAGAACGGGCGGCCCTTGACGTAGGCCAGCGTGGTGTCGTCCACCGCCACCAGGCCGGCGCGCGCGCCCGCCTCGATGGCCATGTTGCACACCGTCATGCGGCCTTCCATCGACAGCGCGCGGATCGCGGAGCCGCCGAACTCGATGGTGTAGCCGGTGCCGCCGGCCGTGCCGATGCGGCCGATCACGGCCAGCACGATGTCCTTGGCGCTGCAGCCGCGCGGCAGCGTGCCTTCGACGCGCACCAGCAAGTTCTTTGCCTTCTTGGCGAGCAGCGTCTGCGTGGCCAGCACGTGCTCCACCTCGCTGGTGCCGATGCCGTGCGCCAGCGCGCCGAAAGCGCCGTGCGTGGAGGTGTGGCTGTCGCCGCAGACCACCGTCATGCCGGGCAGCGTGGCGCCCTGCTCCGGGCCGATCACGTGCACGATGCCCTGGCGCTTGTCGTTCATCTTGAACTGCGTCACGCCCAGGCGGTCGCAGTTGGCGTCAAGGGTGTCCACCTGCAGCTTCGACGTCGGGTCGGTGATGCCGCCGCGGCGATCGGTGGTGGGCACGTTGTGGTCGCTCACGGCCAGGTTGGCCGACAGGCGCCACACCTTGCGCTCGGCGATGTCCAGCCCTTCGAAGGCCTGCGGACTGGTCACCTCGTGCAGCAGGTGGCGGTCGATGTACAGCAGCGAGGTGCCGTCGTCCTCGGTGTGCAGGACGTGGTCGTCCCACAGCTTGTCGTAGAGAGTACGGGCTGTCATGGTGAAGTCTTTCAAATGGCGGACGCCTCGCGCGCGCGTGACGCGACGGGCGCGGGCGCGGCGGGGGCGGCGGACGGCGGGCACAGCGCGTCGACGAAGCGCTGCACGGCGGCCGGCAGCGAATCGCTTGCGCGCGTGGCGAGTAGATAGTCGCGGCGGGCCCAGGGTTCCTCCAGGACCAGCACCTTGATGTCGAACAGCTTGGCAAACCGCGTCGCGGTGTCGGACGGCAGCACGGCCACGCCCAGGCCGGCGGCCACCAGCTGGGCAATGGCGTCGAAGCCGCGCACCTGCAGCCGCGCGTTGAGCGTGCGGCCGCGCTCGAGCGCGGACTTGAGCATCAGCTCGTGTGCGGAGGCGCCGACGTGCAGGCCCACGATGTCGAAGTCCAGCAAGGCGTCGAAGGGCACCGCGTCGCGACGGGCGAGGATGTGCTCGGCCGGCACGATCGCCGCCAGCGTCCCGGTGCTGTAGTGGCGCGCGGCCAGGCGCACGTCGGTGCTGGGCCCGACGAAGATGCCGACGTCGGCGCGGCCCTCGGCCACGGCCTGCATCACGTCGGCGCTGGTCTGGTCCTCCAGGCTCACGCGGATGCCCGGGTGGGCGCGCGCGAAGGCGGCCAGATCGGCGGGCAGGCACTCGGAGATGGCGCCGGCGTTGGCGACCACCCGCAAGTGGCCCTTGATGCCGCGCGAGAATTCGACGACCTCGCTCTCCAGCGCATGCAGCGAGGCATTGAGCGTGCGGATATGGCGCACCAGCGCCCGGCCGGCCTCGGTCAGGTCGACGCCGCGAGCGCGGCGGTCGAACAGCCCGACGCCCAGGCGCGCCTCCAGATCGGACAGCCGCTTGCTGGCCGCCGCCAGCGCCAGGTGCTCGCGTTCGGCCCCGCGCGTGATGCTGCGTGTCTCGGCGATGGCCAGGACGAGATTGAGGGTGACGAGGTCGAAGCGCATGGGAACCGGTCTTTGCAAGCTGGACTTGGAAACTGCGATGAAGCCAGCTGATGACTGACGCGGCTCGACCCGACACGCGGGCCTCACACCGGTAAACGTGGACCCTCGATCGGTTCGGAAGCGCCGGGTAGGTGTTCCGTCGCCGAGCCGCTGTCGCAATGATGCGCGAAGGGTCGGCGAAGCGCGCACGGCTGTAATGAATTCAGCCTTCTTCGCAAACGAAGCCTGATGATAGCGGGTTCACGTGTTCGGTGTCGAGGGAAAGTTTCGCCCTGGCAGGCTGCTCCGCTGGCTGCTGTGTGCTCGTGTCTGCTCGTTGGGCTGCTATTGCTTCGCTGGCCTGCTGCTTGGGTGGGCTGCTACTTCGCTGGCGGCTGCGTCGCGAGCGACAGGCTGGTCTGGGTCTTGGCTCTCCGCTCACGTGCGCCTGAATCCGGCCTGGACGGCCGGATTCCGCGGGCTCTGTGGCTTCGATGTCTTCCGCGCGCTCGCGGTCCTGGCCGCGCTCGGAACCGTGGTTGGCGGACCGGGGGCGTCCGCCCGCTACGTCCCGGTTCGCTGCGCTCCAAGCCCCAGCCCACCCTGCCGCAGCAGCGCCTGGGCGGGTGGAGAAAAACCATCCCGATTTTTAAAAGGTGTTTTGGCATCGACGCGCCATCGAGGCCGCGTCGATGCCCGCGGCCAGCTCCCTTGGCCGGGCACGGGCCTTGACGCGAACCACGGGCCAACGCGCCGGCGTTCCTTGTCGTGATGGACGACGTCGCGACGCGTTCGGCGTCGCACGAAGCCGGCACTCCGTGCACGGGCCAGACCCCGGGGTCTGGCCCTGGCGTCTGGCTCTGGGGTCTGGCCCCAGGGTCTGGCCCTGGGCCAGACCCCTGCCTTTCCTGGGGTCTGGCCCTGAGCCAGACCCCTGCCTTTCCACCTCAGGGCGTCGGCCAAGAGCGAATCTCCAGCAGCGCAGCGCGAAGCGCTGCGCATCGTCGTTCACGACAAGGAGCGCCGGCACCGCGGTCCGAAGTTCGCGTCAAGCACGGTGCCCAGTGACCTGCTGGCCGCGGGCGTCGACGCGGCCTCGATGGCCCGTCGATGCCAAAACTACTTTAAAAGGTCGGGATGGTTTTTTCTCCACCCGCCCAGGTGTCGCTGCGGCAGGGTGGGCTGGGGCTTGGAGCGCAGCGAACCGGGACGTAGCGGGCGGACGCCCCCGGTCCGCCAACCACGCTCCCGAGCGCGACCAAGACCGCGAGCGCGCGGGGCAAGTCGAAGCCACAGAGCCCGCAGAATCCGGCCGTCCAGGCCGGATTCAGGCGCACGTGAGCGGAGAGCCAAGACCCAGACCAGCCTGTCGCTCGCGAAGCAGCGGCCAGCGCGAAGCCCGAAGCAGCAACCAGCGAACCAGAAGCCCGAGCAGGCAGCAGACAGCAGCCACCAGCGCAAAGCGAACTCCTGACCCAGAAACGACAAAGCCCGCCGAAGCGGGCCTTGCATCAGCGGAGCGCGAACGCTCAGACCGCCCGAGCCGCGCGCAGCTTGAGCGAGAACTCGCGCAGCGCCTCGATGCCGGATTCCTCGGCCTGCTTGCACCAGGCTTGCAGGTCGGCGACGGCCTGCTCGGCCGAGACGTTGGTGCGCGTCCACAGCGCCCGCAACTCTTCCCGCATCGCCACCAGCTTGCCCAGCTTCTCGGACGTGGCGGCGGCGTCGGCGACCTGGGCTTGCAGGTGGCCGGGGATCTTCTCGACGTCGCGGTGCAGCCAGCGGCGCGCAATGCGCAGGTTGCTGGCGTGCGGCGTGTGCTCGGCACCCTTCTCGCGCAGGGCGGCCAGCTCGGCGGCGCAGGCGCGGCGAAGTTCGCGGGCGTACTTGGCCATCACTTCGTAGCGGTTGGCGATGATGGCTTCCAGCGTCTCGCTGTCGGCCACGGCGCGCACCTGGCCCGTCTTGAGCTGGGGCGCGACCTTGCGCACCTTGGCCCAGCCGATCAGCTCCATGGCGCGGATGTAGCCCCAGGCGATGTCGAACTCGAACGGCTTGACCGACAGCTTGGCCGACGTCGGGTAGGTGTGGTGGTTGTTGTGCAGCTCTTCGCCGCCGATGATGATGCCCCACGGCATGATGTTGCGCGACGCGTCGACGGCTTCGAAGTTGCGATAGCCCCAGTAGTGGCCGATGCCGTTGATGATGCCGGCGGCGGTGATCGGGATCCACAGCATCTGCACGGCCCAGATCGTGGCGCCGGCGGCGCCGAACAGCGCCAGGTCGATGATCATCATCAGCGCCACGCCCTGCCACTGGAAGCGGCTGTAGACGTTGCGTTCGACCCAGTCGTCAGGCGTGCCGTGGCCGAACTTGGAGATGGTTTCCTTGTTCCTGGACTCGGCACGGTACATCTCGGCGCCGGTCAGCAGCACGGCCTTGATGCCGCGCGTGACCGGGCTGTGCGGGTCGTCGACCGTCTCGCACTTGGCGTGGTGCTTGCGGTGGATGGCGGCCCATTCCTTGGTGACCATGCCGGTGGTCATCCACAGCCAGAAGCGGAAGAAGTGCGACGGGATCGGGCCCAGGTCCAGCGCGCGGTGCGCCTGGCAGCGGTGCAGGAAGATGGTGACTGCCGCGATCGTGATGTGCGTGAGC
>JBJMWF010000070.1:0-9060 GCA_045810265.1 Vitreoscilla sp.
AAGGAGACCGAGGGCGCGCAGTCGCTGATCGACGGCGGCGCCGACGTGCTGCTGCAGAACACCGATTCCAGCGCGGTGCTGCAGACGGCCGAGAAGAACGGCAAGTACGCGTTCGGCTGGGACTCCGACATGACGCACTACGGGCCCAAGGCCCACCTGGCGTCGGCCGTCATCAACTGGGGCCCGTACTACATCAAGGCCGCCAAGGACGCGATCAACGGCAGCTGGAGCAGCGGCAAGAGCTGGTGGGGCGTCAAGGAAGGCACGATCGACCTGGTGTCGATCTCGGACAAGGTGCCGGCGGACTTGAAGGCCAAGGTCGACAAGGTCAAGGCCGGTCTGAAGGACGGCACGTTCTCGATCTGGAAGGGCCCGATCGCGTCCAATGACGGCAAGGAACAGCTCAAGGCGGGGACGACGGCCGATGACGCGTTCCTGGGCGGCATCAAGTTCTTCGTCAAGGGCGTCGAAGGCCAGGTTCCAGGCGCCAAGTAAGCCGATCACGAAGGCGCCTGGCACTTCCTAGGTTGAAGGTGCCTGGCACTTCCTCGCATCGCGCCCACGAGTCGCCGTAAGCCACGGCCTCACCGCGATGCGAGGGAGTGCCTGGCGCCGGCCCCGCTCGGGGGGTCGGCGTCAGGCACGGCCTCCGTCCGCAATCAAGGGCGTCGCGTGATCCGAGGGCCTGGCGCGGACGAAGGCCGAGCCAGACACCTGCGGGCAGCGCCCGGCGAGCCGGCTACTTCTTGGCCGGCGCGTCGCTCGTCAGCGCGTCGAGCTCGTCGGTCAGGCGCGCCATGCGGGCCACCAGCGCGCGATACGGCGCCGGCGTGGCCATGTCCAGGCCGGCCTTCTTGACCACCAGGTACGGATCGTTCGAGCCGCCGGACTTGAGCATGTCCAGGTAGCGTGCGCGCAGGCCGGTGTCGCCCTTCTCGATGCCTTCGGCGAAGAAGGCGGCCGCACTGATCGACGTGGCGTACTGGAAGACGTAGTAGTCGGTGTAGAAGTGGGGGATGTATTCCCACTCGCTGCCGTACAGGTCCTCGATCTTCATGACGCCTTGCGCGTCGCCGTGATAGCGGCGCAGCAGATCCAGGTAGATCTTGCTCAGGTCCTCGCCGGTCAGCGGCTGGTCCTTCTCGACCGCCTCGTGCGTCTTCAGCTCGAACTCGGCGAACAGCGCCTGGCGGAAGAACGTCGTGCGCAGGCCTTCGAGCTGCATCGTGAGCGCGTAGATCTTCTCCTGCTTGGTCTTTGCATTCTTGGCCACGTAGTCGCCCAGCAGCATCTCGTTGGTGGTCGAGGGGATCTCGGCCACGAAGATGCCGTAGTTGGCGGTCTCGTAGGGCTGCGCGGCGTTGGCCAGCACCGAGTGCATCGCATGGCCCCACTCGTGCGCCACGGTCGTGACGCTCTCGTAGTTGTTGTTGAAGCTCATGAGAACGAACGGGTGCACGTCGTAGGCGGCCGGGTTCATGTAGGCGCCCGAGCGCTTGCCCTTGCGCGGCACCGCGTCCATCCAGCCTTGCTGGAAGTGCTCGCCCAGCGCCTTGACGTAGTCCTCGCCCAGCGGCGCGATGCCCTTGAGCGTCAGCGCCTCGGCCTCGCCCAGCGTGTAGGTGCGCGGCGCCTTGACGAGTTCGGCGTAGATGTCGGAGTACTTCTGATTCTTCAGCCCCAGCAGGCGGCCGCGCAGCTTGAGGTAGCGCTGCAGCGTCGGCAGGCCGGCGTTGGCTTCGGTCACCAGGGTCCGGTAGACGGCATCCGGCGTGTTGTCCAGGCTCAGCCTCGATTGCAGCGAGTCGTCGAACTTGTGCGCGTGGGCATCGAACACGACGCCGCGCAGGTGCGCCACGTAGATCGCACCGATCGTGCGCTGGAACGACTTGTAGACCGGCCAGAAGGACTTGAAGACCTGCTCGCGCACCTTGGCGTCGCCGTCCTCGCGCAGCTTGACGTAGGTCTCCTGGTCCAGCGTCACCTTCTTGCCGCGCACGGTGATCACCGGCCACGGCAGATCGGCGTTGGACAGCAGGCTGTAGATCTGCTGCGGCTGCGACAGCGGATCGGCCGCGCCGGCCATCAAGGCCTCCTCGCTGGCCGACAGCGTGTGCGCGGCCAGGCGCAGCATGGTGTGCAAGGCATAGGCGTGCGGCGCGAGCTTGGGCTCGGCGGCGATGTAGCCATCGATCTTCGCCTGGCCGATCGAGGCGATCTCCGGCGCCTGCCACGCGGTGGCCTGCGCGACCTGCGCCTGCAGCGCGGACGACTGCTGGCGCAGCGCCTCGTTGGCGGTGACCTGGGTGTCGGCGTCGGCCTTCAGGCTGGCGTAGGCATCGAGGCGGTTGACCTCGCGGTTGACGTCCGAGATGGTCTGCATGCCGTGCAGCAGGTTCGTGGCGCTGGTGCCCAGCGTGCCTTGCAGGGCCTTGAGCTCCGGCAACCGGGCCAGCGTCTTCTCGCGCGATGCCTGCCAGGCGGCGTCGTCGGCGTACAGCGAGGCCAGGTTCCACAAGGCGGGCGGATCGCCGGCGCCAGTCGTGGCGGCGCTGGTGGGCGCGGCGGCCGGTGCGGCGGCGTGGGTCAGCGGCGCGGCGAGGGTGGCGAGGGCGGCGGCGAGGGCGATGGCAGAGAGGTTCATGGTTCCCGGGAGTCACTTGAAAGTCCAACGCGGGACGATACGCTGTCGCGCGGCCGATTTCGCCGCGCGCAGGCGTTGGCGCGACGAATTGCAGAACGAGAGGGGCAAATCGCGGGAGAGAAAACCCGCATCGGGGTATCACGGAGATGCGGGCATATCCATTGCCAAGACGCGTCCTGTCGCTGCCGGGCAGTCGCGTTTTTCCCCTGCAGGCGCCAGGCGATTGGCCTTCGTGCCATCGTCCGCCGACCCTCGTCCAGGAATGACCATGCACTCCACCGGCCGCTTCGTGTCCCTGGCGCTCGCCGCCGTGTCTCCTTTCGGCGCGCTGGCGCAGGATCCGTCAGCGTGCGTCGGCCTTGACGACGCGAAGCGGCTCGCCTGCTACGACGCGATCTACCGGCCCGCGCCGACGACGACCAAGACCCCGATCGCCCCACCGGCCAGGCGCGACGAGCCAGGCCCGTCCGCACCGGTCGCCACCGCGCCCAGCGGAAAAGGGCTGGCCGCAAGCGACTACCTCACCAAGTTCTGGGAGCTCGATCGCGAAAGCAAACGCGGCACCTTCGTGGTGCGCACCTACCAGCCCAACTTCCTGCTGCCCGCACACTTCTCGAGCAACATCAACGTCGCTCCGTCGAGTCCGACGCATCCGGACGGCGGCACCTTCCCGAAATATCGCCAGACCGAAGCCGAGCTGCAGGTGTCCTTGCGCGCCAAGGCGCTGGAAGACGTGCTGCTGCCCAACGCCGACATCTGGCTGTCGTATACCCAGCAGTCGATCTGGCAGCTGTGGAACGGACAGAACTCGGCGCCGTTCCGCAGCAGCGATTACCAGCCCGAGGCGATGATGGTGGTGCCCATCGCCGACACGCTCGGCGAACTCGGCGCGGGCTGGCGCTGGCGCATGGTGCAGGCGGGCATTGCGCACGAATCGAACGGCTATGGCCTGCCGCTGTCACGCAGCTGGAACTTCGCCTATCTGGGCACCGCCTTCACGCACGACGACTTCTCGTTGAGCGCCCGTTTCAACCAGCGCCTCGGTCCCTTCGGCGACGACGACAACCCGCACATCACCGACTACATCGGCAATACCGAGTTGAGCGCCGCCTGGCTACCCGGCGAGATGACGATGCGGCTGACGGCACGCACATCGTTCAAGGCCTGGGATCGCGGCTCGCTGAAATTCGAGTGGACGCGCCCGGTCTGGTCCGCCAGCCCCGACGGCCTGCGCTGGTACGTGCAGCTGTTCTCCGGCTATGGCGAGACCATGCTGGACTACAACCACCGCCAGAACAGCATCGGCCTGGGCTTCACGCTGTTCCAGCTGTGAACCGGTAGATCGAGCGGCTGCGATAGATCTCGCCGGGCCGCAGCACCGTCGTCGGCCAGTCGGGGTGGTGCGGCGTGTCGGGGCTGTGCTGCGGCTCCAGGCAGATCGCGTCGCCGCGCTGGTAGGCCTGGCTGTCGTGGCCCACCAGCGTGCCGTCGAGGAAGTTGCCCGAGTAGAACTGCAGCGCGGGCTCGGTGGTGTGCAACTCCATCGCGCGGCCCGACGACGGGTCTTCCAGCCGCGCGGCCAGGCGCAGGGTGCCGATGGCGGTGTCGTCGAGGATCCAGTTGTGGTCGTAGCCGCCCGCGACCGCGAGTTGCGCGTCCGACTCGCCCATCCGCTCGGCAATCCGCATCGGCTTGCGGAAGTCGAACGGCGTGCCCGCGACCTCGGCGATGCCGGTGGGAATCAGATCCGCGTCGATCGGGTTGTAGCGGCTCGCGGGCAAGGTCAGCACGTGGCCCATCGCGCTGCCGCGGCCGGCCAGGTTGAAGTAGTCGTGATGGCTCAGGTTGACCACCGTCGCGCGGTCGGTGGTGGCTTCGTAGTCGACGTGCCAGGTCAGGTCCGGCCCCAACGAGTAGGTGACGAGTGCTTCGACGCGCCCCGGAAAGCCCTGGTCGCCGTCCTCGCTGACCAGGCGCAGAGTGACGGCCGGCCCGCCCCGCGCCTGGTCGTGCTCGCGTGCCGAGGCGATCTCCCACAGGCGCGTGCCGAAGCCACCGGTGCCGCCGTGCAGGCAATTGGTGCCGTTGTTGCGCGAGAGCGCGTGCGTCTGGCCATCGATCACCAGTTCGCCGCGCGCGATGCGGTTCGCGTAGCGTCCGACGATGACGCCGAAGAACGGATTGCGATGCACGTAGTCGTCCAGGTTGTCGAAGCCGCGCACCACGTTGGCGGCGACGCCGTCGCGATCGGGCACCCACAACGTGGTGACGATGCCGCCCAGCGTGATCAGGCTCAGCGCCAGGCCGCCATGCGACAGCGTGATCTCGTGGACGGGGCGGCCATCGGCCAGGTGGCCGTATTCGCGCTGGTGGAGTTTGACGGCGGGGTGTTGGCTCATGTGAAGGTCCGGCTCTGGAGTCGTTCGAGATGCGGGTCGACCGCGAAGAGGGTGCCGGCGGCCTGGGCCTGCACACGCCTGGCGTACTTGAGCCAGCGTCCGCGGCGCCAGCGCTGCAGCATGAACAGTCCGCGCAGCCATTCGTCGGCGATCAGCGCGATCCACACCCCGATCAGGCCAAGGCCCAGCCAGGTGCCGAGCAGCCAGGCGCCGAACAGCATGATGGCCCACTGCGAGATCAGCCCGGCGATCAGCGGGAACCGGCTGTCGCCGCTGGCGCGCAGCGCGTTGATGATGATCAGGTTGAAGCTGCGTCCGGGCTCCAGCAGCAGGCCCAGCAGGATCAGGGTGCGGCCCACCGAGACGATCTGCGGATCGGCCGTGAACAGACGGAAGACCCACGGCGCCAGCAGCGCGAACACGCAGGCGACGCCGGCCGTCAGGATCAGTCCCAGCCGCATGTTGGCCAGGCACTGGACCCGCGCCTGCTCGAAGCGGCCGGCGCCCACCAGCCGGCCGACGATGATCTCGTTGCCGATGCCGATCGACAGGCACAGCAGCATCTCCATCGACGCGATCTGCGTGGTGTAGGCCTGCGTGGCCAGCGCGCGCTCGCCCATGCGTGCGGTCAGCGCCGTGATGATCATGAACGACGCGAACCAGCTGATGTTCTCCAGCACCGCGGGAAAGCCCAGCGCCAGCAGCCGGCGCAGGTCGGCCAGGTGGATCGAGACGAGGTCGCGCGGGCGCAGGCGCAGGCCGACGTGCACGTTGGCCAGCACCCACAGCGTGGCGCAGGCCAGCAGCCGGCTCACGGCCGCCGCGATCACGATGCCGGTGACGCCCAGCGCGGGCAGGCCCGCCAGGCCAAAGATCAACAGCGCGCTGACGCCGGCGTTGACGACGTTCTGCGCCAGGATCACGTACATCACCTCGCGCGTGTGGCCGTGCGCACGCAGCACCGCGCACAGCGCGTAGTTCATCGATTCGAGGAACAGCGTGCCGCCCATCCACTGCAGGAAGGGCAGCGCGAAGACCATCAGCGGCGGCGTCAGCTGCGCCCAGCGCAGCAGCGTCGGCGCCATCAGGGCGAGCGCGAGGCTGAACAGCGCGCCCAGCCACAGGTTGGTCGACACCGCGCCGCGCGCGAGCCGGCGTGCACCCTGCCGATCGCCCAGGCCCAGGTGGTGCGTGGTGGCGATCGAGGCGCCGACCGCCAGCACGTTGAAGCCCATCAGGAAGATCACCAGCACCTGGCCTGCGCTGCCCAGCCCGGCCACCGCGTTGTCGCCGATGCGGCTGGCCATCAGCGTCGACACCACGCCGGTCAACATGTGCAGCGACTGTTCGGCGAAGATCGGCCAGGCGAGCCGCAGCAGGCCTGGCGCCGGCGCGTCCGGCTCGCGGGCGCCGGGCAACTGGGAGACGGTCGTCATGGCGCCAGCTTAGCGGCGATTGGTTACGTGCGATTACGGACCGCGCCGCCAAGCCGTGCATGGATTGAAGAAAGTAATACTATAAATGATGGAAATCTCTACAATCTGCAGTCGCCGTTCTTATAGTCATACTTAAAAGGAAAGACGAGACATGACTTCGACCCGCCAATCCCCGCGCTACCGAGGCGTGTTCCCCGTGGTGCCGACGATCTTCAACGAGGACGGCACGCTGGACCTGGCCGGCCAGAAGCGCTGCGTCGACTTCATGATCGATGCCGGCTCGAACGGCCTGTGCATCCTGGCCAACTTCTCCGAGCAGTTCGTGCTGGCAGACGACGAACGCGAAACGCTCACCCGCACGATCCTCGAGCACGTGGCCGGCCGCGTGCCCGTGATCGTCACGACGACGCATTTCTCGACCGACATCTGCCTGGCGCGCGGCCAGCGCGCGCAGGCGCAGGGGGCGGCGATGGTCATGGTGATGCCCCCGTACCACGGCGCGACGCTGCGCCTGGGCGAGAAGCAGATCCACCACTTCTTCGGCCGCCTGAGCGACGGCCTGGGCATCCCCATCATGATCCAGGACGCGCCGATGGCCGGCACGCCGCTGTCGGCCACCTTCCTCGCGCGCATGGCGCACGACTTCGAACGGGTGCGCTATTTCAAGATCGAGACCGCCGGTGCGGCCAGCAAGCTGCGCGAGCTGATCGAGATCGGCGGCGACGCCATCGAAGGCCCGTGGGACGGCGAAGAGGCGATCACGCTGCTGGCCGACCTGGACGCCGGCGCCACCGGCGCGATGACCGGCGGCGCCTATCCGGACGGCATCCGCACCATCGTCGACGCCTTCGCCGCGGGCCGCCGCGACGAGGCCGTCGAGGCCTACGGCCGCTGGCTGCCGCTGATCAACCACGAGAACCGCCAGGGCGGCTTCCTGGCCGCCAAGGCCTTGATGAAGGAGGGCGGCATCATCGCCTGCGACGCGCCGCGCAGCCCTTATCCTGCGATGAGCCCGCACGTGCGCGCCGGGCTGCTCGATGCGGCGCGCCGGCTCGACCCGCTGGTGCTGCGCTGGGGGCGCTGAGCTCGACCGTGGTAGCTTCGCGGTCTCGTCCCCGTTCAGCCCAAGACATGTCGAGTCGCGCCGAGCAGTCCCCCTATCGCAACCAGCCCGGCGCCGCGCCCGAGGGCAAGAGCCAGCATGGGCGCATCGTGCGCGAGCTGGGCATGCGCATCCTCGGCGGCGAGCTGGCGCCGGGCGTGCGCCTGCCGGCCGAGGCGGTGTTGACCGAGAAGTACGAGGTCAGCCGCCCGGTGTTGCGCGAGGCGGTGCGCGTGCTGGTGGCCAAGGGCCTGGTGCAGTCGCGCCAGCGCGCCGGCGCCATCGTGCGGCCGCGCAACGAGTGGCATCTGCTCGACCCCGATGTGCTGTACTGGATGATCCAGACGCGCCCCGCGCCCGAGTTCGTGCAGACGCTGATGGGCATGCGGCGCGTGTTCGAACCCGGTGCCGCGGCGCTCGCTGCGCAGGCCGCCAGCGACGAGCAACTGGCCGGCATCGCGCAGGCTTACGAGGACATGGCCGCGGCCGCCGATGTGGACGCGCTGCTCGAGCCCGACCTCGCCTTCCATCGCCGCATCGCCGAGGCGACCGGCAACGACCTGATGGCCTACATCGGCACCATGCTGTCGCTGGCCTTGCGCGAGTCGATCAAGCTGAGCAGCCAGCTGCCCAACACGCATGCGCTGTCATTGCCGCGGCACAAGGCCATCCTCACCGCGCTGCAGGCGCGCGACGCGGCGGCGGCGCACCAGGCGACGGTGCTGCAGCTGGACGCGGCGCAGCAGGACCTGTCGGCCGTCATCTCGACCGGCATCGACCTGCACTGAGCTCACTCGTCCTGGGGCACCTCGACGAAGTGCTCGTCAAAGGGCTGCAGCGCTGGCATGGTCTGTGGCTGCTTCAGCCGCGTCTCGGTGGCCTTGTCGGCCGGCGTGGCGGCGAAGGCATTGGCCGCTGGCGCCTCATGGCAGCCCGACATCAGCACCGGCGCGACGGCCGATGCTGCGGCGAGAATCAGCGTGCCGAGGGTGGCATGGCCGCGCGGCGGCCCGTTGGCATGAAGGTGGGTGTGCTGCATTTGGATCCCCTGATGCGGACATCTGGCGGCCCGCTGCGAGAACAATGGTGAACCTTTGGCTGCGCCGGCACATCCCACAGGCAGGGGACGCGCAGGGCGCCAATCTGAAGACGGGCTGCCCCTCAACTCGACAGCAGGAACGCACTCGCATGAGCTCAACGAACAAGGTCGCAGTGATCACCGGCGCGGGCAGCGGCATCGGCAAGGCCTGCGCGCTGGCGCTCGCGCGCGCGGGCTACGCCGTCGTGCTGGCCGGCCGGCGTGCCGATGCGCTGCAGCAGGTGGCCGCGCAGGCCGGCGGCGAGGCATTGCTGTGCGTGCCGACCGACGTCACGCAGGCGGCGCAGGTCGATGCGCTGTTCGCCGCCACGCTGCAGCGCTTCGGCCGTGTCGACCTGCTGTTCAACAACGCCGGCATCAGCGCCAACGGCATCGCGTTC
>JBJMWF010000071.1:0-24571 GCA_045810265.1 Vitreoscilla sp.
GCGCGACGCGCCGAAGGCGGCCAGCGGCATGCCGCCGCCGATGACCTTGCCGAACACGCTGATGTCGGGCACGAAGCCGGGAATGCGCTGGGCGTACAGGCTCTGGGCGCCGCCGAGCGCGACGCGAAAGCCCGTCATCACCTCGTCCATGATCAGCAGCGCGCCGTGCTTGTGGCAGAGCTCGCGCAGCCGCGTCATGAACGGCACGGCGGTGCGCACGAAGTTCATGTTGCCGGCGATCGGCTCGATGATCACGCAGGCCAGCTCGTCGCCGTAGGCGGCGAAGGCCTCCTCGAGCTGCTCGACGTTGTTGAAGTCGAGCACGGTCGTGTGCTGGACCACCTCGGGCGGCACGCCGGCCGAGGTGGGATGGCCGAAGGTCGCCAGCCCCGAGCCGGCCTTGACCAGCAGCGCGTCGGCATGGCCGTGGTAACAGCCCTCGAACTTGATCAGCCGGGAGCGGCCGGTGGCGGCCCGCGCCAGCCGGATCGCGCTCATGCAGGCCTCGGTGCCCGAGCTGACCAGGCGCACCTGCTCGACGCTGGGCACGTGGCGGATGATCTGCTCGGCCAGTTCGACCTCGCGCTCGGTGGGCGCGCCGAAGCTGAAGCCGTCGCGCGCCGCGCGCAGCACCGCCTCCAGCACCGCCGGATGGCCATGGCCCAGGATCATCGGCCCCCAGGAGCCGATGTAGTCGACGTAGCGCCGGCCCTCGGCATCGACGATCCAGGCACCTTCGCCGCGGGCGATGAAGCGTGGCGTGCCGCCAACGGCGCGGAATGCTCGCACCGGGGAGTTCACGCCGCCGGGGATGACCTTCTGGGCGCGTTCGAACAGCGCTTCGTTAGTGGACACTGCGCGAGCCCCCGACTTCGGTCGAATCGTCCGACAGCGCCTCCTCGATCGTCTCGTTGCCTTCTTCTTCCTCGCCGGGCGGCAGCGCCCAGAAGAAGCGATCGGGCACCACGCCGCCCATGCCGGGGCGAAAGCCCGCGTCCAGGCTCTGGTCGAGGAACTGCAGCGCCTCGCCGACGGCCGCCTGCAGCTCGGCCGCGGCACCCAGCAGCGCGGCCATCGCGGCCGACAGCGTGTCGCCGGCGCCCACGAAGGTGGCCTCGAACATCTCGAACTTCTCGCCGGTGAGCGCGCCCTGCGGCGAGGCCAGCACGTTGTCGATGAACTGGCCGGCGCCCTTGGCCGGGAGCATCACGCCGGTGACCAGCACGAAGCGCGTGCCGTGCTCGGCGGCGGCCACCGCCAGCTCGCGCGGCGAGGCCGGGCGGTCCGAATCCCACTCGGGCAGCAGGAAATCGGTCAGCGTCTTGTGGTTGCCGATCAACACTTCGGTGGCGGGCAGGATGAGCTCGCGGAAGGCGTCCAGGTAGGTGTTCTGGTCGTCGTCCTCCATGAACGACAGGCCCGGCAGGTAGGAGACCACCGGCACGTCCGGATAATCGGACAGCACTTCGGCGACCGCGCTGACGTTGTCGGTATTGCCCAGGAAGCCCACCTTGATGCCGGCGACGGTGATGTCCTCGAGGATGCAGCGGGCCTGCTCGACCACGGCGTCGGCGTCGATCACGTGCTGGTCGAAGATCTCGGCGGTGTCGCGCATCAGCACGGCAGTGACCACCGGCAGGGCGTGGGCGCCCATCGCGGCGATGGTCGCGACGTCGCCCGCGGTGCCTCCCGCGCCGCTGGCATCGCTGGCGTTGAAGCTCAGGATGCAGGCCGGAGCGCTGGCTTCTTCGGCGATTTCGTCGGGCGTTTCCGCGCCGGATTGGGGGTCCATTGACATGTCCGATGCCGGTCAAGTTGTGAAGCTTGCCCGGAAAATGTGATTAGTTTGGCCCTTAACGCGGCTTTAACCGCTCGGGGCCGTGGCTACAATCCAGACGATTGTAGTGACCCTGAACGCGAACGACTGTGAACGAACCTCAAACCTGGATGTGCCTGATCTGCGGCTGGATCTACGACGAAGCTGCCGGCGACGCTGAAACTGGTTTGCTGCCGGGTACCCCCTGGGCCGCGGTTCCGATGAACTGGACGTGCCCGGAATGCGGCGCGCGCAAGGAAGATTTCGAGATGGTCCGCATCTGATGGAAGAACCGACGATGGCGCATGTTCTGAACGAGAGCTTCAATGGCTGATGCCAACTCTGCCGCACCGGCCCAGCCGCCGGTACGCGTGCTCGTGATCGACGACAGCAACACGATCCGGCGCAGCGCCGAGATCTTCCTGCGCCAGGGCGGGCATGAGGTGGTGCTGGCCGAAGACGGCTTCGACGCGCTGGCCAAGGTCAACGACCACACGCCCGACCTGATCTTCTGCGACATCCTGATGCCGCGACTCGACGGTTACCAGACCTGCGCCATCATCAAGCGCAATCCGCGCTTCACCGCGGTGCCCGTGATCATGCTGTCCTCCAAGGATGGCGTGTTCGACAAGGCGCGCGGCCGGATGGTCGGCTCCGAGGATTACCTGACCAAGCCTTTCACGAAGGAACAGCTCCTGCGCGCGGTGGCCCAATACCACCCCGCCAGACTTTCCACCGAACAGTAAGAGATTTCTCTCCCGGATATTTCGGGCCGCCCGCGCGGCCGGCAGTATCCGGGCCAAAAGCGCAATCCAGGCGCGTTTCCAAGGACACACCATGCCGATCCAGCACATTCTCCTGGTCGATGATTCGAAGACCGAATTGGCTTATCTCTCCGACCTGCTCGCCAAGCGCGGGTTCACGGTGCGCACGGCCGAGAATGGCGAAGATGCGATGAAGCGCCTGGCCGAAGGCAAGCCCGACCTGATCCTGATGGACGTCGTGATGCCTGGCACCAACGGCTACCAGCTGACCCGCTCGATCACGCGCGATCCGCGCTACGCGGACGTGCCGGTGATCATGTGCACCAGCAAGGGCCAGGAGACCGACCGCGTCTGGGGCCTGCGCCAGGGCGCCCGCGACTACGTCGTCAAGCCCGTCGACACCGACGACCTGATGGCCAAGATCAAGTCCCTCGGCTAGAAATGACTGCCCCCACGCTCCTCACGTCGCTGCCCCCCAAGGGGGAGCCCGGTTCGGCTCGGGTGGTGACCCTCGCTTCCCGGGAGCTTGGGCAGGCCTGCGGCCGGCATGTCGGCGTCGCCTTTAGCTGCTGAATCGAATCCATGGCCAACAAAGATGCCCTGCGCGAACTGCAAACCCGGCTGGCGAGCCGCCTGCAAGCCGCCAAGACGCAGCCGCGTGCGCGAGGCTGGCTCGCCGTCGAATGCGCCGGCGTCGGCCTGCTGCTGCCGCTGGCCCAGGCCGGCGAGATCTTCCCGCTGCGGGCGCTGCTGAAGCTGCCGCACGCCAAGCCCTGGATGACCGGCGTGGCGCAACTGCGGGGCGACCTGTATACCGTGATCGACCTCGCGGCCTTCCTGGGCCTGCGCCCGCCGAAGGCCAACGATCCGGCCGCGCTCGACGGCCAGCTCGTGATGCTGGCGCCGTCGCTGCAGGTCAATGCCGCGCTGCGCGTCGACCGCTTGGCGGGCCTGCGCGGCGAAGAACAATTGACGCGCGAGGCCGAGCCGGCCGAGAGCGTCGGCGCCCGGCCCGCCTTCGCGGCCGGCCGCTGGAAGGACGCGCTCGGCGCGACCTGGCAGGAAATCGATCTGGGAGCGCTGGCCGTGGACGGCGCGTTCCTCGATGTGATGAGCTGAAGAGGACACGGCCGCGACGACGCGCCGTGCCAACGGCGCCGAGGCACGCAGTGCGTCGGGTGGCCGATCGGGATTAGTTGGGATTTGAAATCTAGCGTGAAGAGGGCGAGATGAACTTGTCAGACCAAACCAATGGCAACGTGCTCAAGCAGCATGGCGCCCACACCGAGGGCGGCCTCGAGAACGTCTATCCCCCCGTCGCTACCGAGGCCGGCGCGCGCGCTCGCAGCGTGGCGCTGGCGGAGGTCGACCTCGGCGACGCGGTCGATTCCCATCGGCAATCGCTGCACGATTCGAACGACGGCCCTGGCCTCGGACACCAGGATCACCCGACGCACGCGCTGTCCAGCGGCGGCGCGGTGCCGACGCTGGATCTGGACGTCCAGACCATGGGCCACTCGGCCTTCCCGCTCGACGGCGCCGGCCCCGGCCAGGACGACGAGCATGGCGGCGGACACTCCGAGAACAACCTGTCGATCGACCTGCCGCTCGAAGGGGTGGACACGGCGACGATGAATGCGTCGACGATGGTGCCCGACCACGCCGAGCCGGCGCCCACGCGCCTGCTCGACGCCGAGCCGGCCCCGGTCGAGCCGGCTGTGGTCGACGAGGACAACACCGGCCTGCCGCTGATCGGCCGCCGCTCGGTGAGCTACCAGCAGCGCTTCGTCTTCACGCTGACGGCGCTCGGCATCGTCGGCCTGCTGGCCGCCGGCGCCGGCGCCTTCAACGCCGCCAACCAGCACTCGCAGCAGGTGGAGGCCACCGGTGCGGCGCTGATGCAGTCGCAGCGTCTGGCCAAGTCGGTCTCGCAAGCCATGATCGGCAGCCCCGCGGCCTTCCCTGAAGTCAAGGAAAGCGGCACCGTGCTGGCCACCAACGTGCGCGGCCTGCATTCCGGCAACGAGCTGGTCGGTGCCGTCCCGGCGGGCGTGCAGGACACCGTCTCGCCGCTGATGCCCCTGGTCGACCGCGCCGAGAAGAACTCGCAGATCGTGCTGGCGCAGCAAAAGACCCTGACCCAGGTGGGACAGGCGCTGCGCACCATCAATCGCCAGTCGTCCGACCTGCTCGAGACGGCCGAGACCGTGTCGTCCCTGAAGCTGCAGGGCGGCGCCTCGGCGGCCGAGATCTCCGCCGTCGGCCAGCTGGTGATGTTGACGCAGCGTATCGGCAAGAGCGCGAACGAATTCCTGACCTACGAAGGCGTGAGCCCCGAGGCGGTGTTCCTGCTCGGCAAGGACTTGAACACCTTCCGCGAGATCGCCGACGGCCTGCTGCAAGGCAACGCCGACCTGCGCCTGCCCGGCACCAAGGAGCCCGCCACGCGCGAGCGCCTCGAGCAGCTGATCCAGCAGTACGAACAGACGCGCAGCCAGTCCAGCGCGATTCTGGCCAACCTGCAAGGCCTGGTGGCCGCGCGCGAGGCCCAGGCCCAGATCGTGGGCGACAGCGAGCCGCTGCGCAAGGGCCTGGAAGCGGTGCAGAGCCGCCTGACCCAGGTCGGTACGCTGTCGGTCGGCTACATCGCCGCACTGCTGCTGTCGCTGGTCTTCCTGGTGCTCGGCGTGTTCGGCATCCTGCGACTGTTCGTGGCCAGCCAGCGCCAGCGCGCGACGGCCGCGGAAGCGCAACGGACGGAATCGGAATCGCGCCAGCGCGAAGCGCAGCGCGTCAACGACGCCAACCAGGCCGCCATTCTTCGCCTGATGAACGAACTGCAGTCGGTCGCCGAAGGCGACTTGACGCAACAGGCAACGGTTACCGAGGACATCACCGGCGCCATCGCCGACTCGGTCAACTACACCGTGGAAGAGCTGCGGACGCTGGTGGCGCAGGTGCAGGGCACCGCCAACCGGGTGACCGACACCACCGGCCAGGTGGAGCAGACCTCCACCGAGCTGCTGGCGGCCTCCACCGAACAGCTGCACGAGATCCGCGAAACCGGCGAGTCGGTGCTGCAGATGGCCGGTCGAATCAACGACGTGTCGCAGCGCGCCCAGGAAACCGTGGCAGCCGCCCAGCAGTCGCTGAACGTGACGCAGACCGGTCGCCGCGCGGTGCAGGACGCCATCGAGGGCATGAACTCGATCCGCGACCAGATCCAGGAAACCTCCAAGCGGATCAAGCGCCTGGGCGAGTCGTCGCAGGAGATCGGCGAAATCACCGAGCTGATTTCCGACATTACCGAGCAGACGAACGTGCTGGCGCTGAACGCCGCCATCCAGGCCGCCTCGGCCGGCGATGCGGGTCGCGGCTTCTCGGTCGTTGCCGAAGAAGTGCAGCGGCTGGCCGAACGCTCCGGCGATGCGACGCGACAGATCGCGGCGCTCGTCAAGGCCATTCAGACCGACACCGGCGACGCGGTGGCCGCCATGGAACGCTCCACGCAAGGTGTGGTGCAGGGTGCGCAGCTGTCCGACGCGGCCGGTGCGGCGCTGGTCGACATCGACCGTGTGACGCGCGAACTGTCGGCACTCGTCGAGAACATCTCGGCGCAGGCGCAGAGCGAAGCCCAGTCGGCGAACGTGGTTGCCTCCAACATCCAGCACATCTTCGCCGTGACCGAGCAGACCGGCGACGGTACGCGCTCCACCGCGCAGATCGTGCGCGAACTGTCGCGTACCGCGGAAGAATTGCGCCAGTCCGTTTCCCGGTTCAAGATCGGCTGAATGAGGCCCGCACGCGCCCTGACGGACGCTTCCTCCCGAAGGGAGGCGTGGATCGGCTGCGGCCTGATCCTCGCTTCCCTCCTCTTGGATGGGCCTGCGGCCGGCTGGGAACCCTCCCGCGGCCGTTTTTCGTTTGGTGGCTGACCACCCTTGTGCGCGCCGAGCGCGCGCGCTGGAGATGACGTTGAGTGAACAAGTAGCGCACGCAGCGCCTGCAGACCTGAGCACGCTGGCCTGGGTGGCCGACGAGCTCCGCCGGACCTTGGACAACGCCCACAAGGCGCTGCGGCGCCAGGTGCGCGAGACCGAGGCCGCGCCGCAGGGCGCCGAGATCGACGGCACCGCCTCGGCGGCGATGCAGCAGGCCCGCGCGTTGTTCCATCAGAGCGCCGGCGCGCTCGACATGGTCGGCCAGGTCGAAGGCGCCCGCATGCTGCGCGCCAGCGAGCAGGCCGTGCTGCGGCTGATGCACAAGGTGCGCCAGCTCGACGCCAACACCGCCACCACCATCGAGCGCTCGTCGTTCGCGCTGCTCGACTTCCTGCGCCGCCGGCTGTCCGGCAAGGACGTCTCGCCGCTCGCGCTGTTCCCGCAATACCGCGAGGTGCAGACGCTCGCCGGTGCCGACCGCATCCACCCGGCCGATCTCTGGCAGGTCGACTCACAGGCGGCGCAGCTGGGCGACGCCGCCCCGGCGCTCGTCAAGGCCTCGGCCGGCACGCATGTGATGGCGCTGCAGCCTGACGCGGATACCCGTGGCCGCATGGAGCAATGCATGCTCGCGCTGCTGCGCGGCCCGGTGGGCCCGGCCGCGACGCAGATGAGCCAGCTGTTCGCCGGCCTGGCCGCCGGCACCGGCGGCAAGCTGTCGGGCCTGTGGTCCGTCGCTGCCGCCTTCTTCGAAGCGCAGGCGCAAGGCCGCCTGTCGGCCGACGTCTACAGCAAGCGGCTGACGTCGCGTCTGCTGGCCCAGGTGCGCCTGGCCGAGCGCGGCCAGGCCGACGTGTCCGACCGCCTCACGCAGGACCTGCTGTTCTTCTGCGCCCGGGCGCTGCCGGGCGACGACGCCCGGGCCCCGCGCCTGGTGGCGGTGCGCAAGGCCTTCGGCCTGGGCGTGCAGCAGCCGGTCGACTACGAACAGGAAGCGCTCGGCCAGTACGACCCGGCGCTGATCCCGCTGGCGCGCCGCCGCGTCGAGGCGCTGAAGGAATCGTGGTCCCAGGCCACGGCAGGCCAGTCCGGCCTGGCGGCCAGCCTGCGCGAACAGGCCACGCTGGTGGCTGATTCGGTGCGCAAGCTGCATCCCGAGGGCGAGCACATGGCGCGCGCCCTCGACGCCGCCGTCACGCAGGTGGCCGAAGGCTCGGCCGTGCCCTCGCCCAACCTCGCGATGGAAGTGGCCACCAGCCTGCTGTGCCTGGACGCCGCCCTGGACGACGCCGACATCGCCGACGCCTCGTTCGGCACCCGCATCCACCAGCTGGCCGAGCGCATCGACCTCGCGCGCCAGGGCCGCCAGCCCGGCCCGATCGAGCCGTGGATGGAAGACCTCTATCGCCGCGCGTCCGACCGCCAGACCATGGGCAGCGTCGTGCAGGAGCTGCGCTCGTCGCTGGCCGACGTCGAAGGCCAGCTCGACAAGTTCAACCGCAACACGGCCGAGCGCGAGCTCTTGGTGCCGGTGCCGGCCAAGCTGTCGGCCATGCGCGGCGTGCTGTCCGTGCTGGGCCTGGACCAGGCCGGCCAGGCCGTCGTGCGCATGCGCGACGAAGTCGACGCCGTGCTGGCGCAATCGCGCGAGGACGCGGAAGACATGCCGGCCGCGCGCGCGCTGTCCGAGCAGGCCGTCGGCCGCTTGGCCGCCAATGTCGGCGCGCTGGGCTTCCTGATCGACCTGCTGGGCGTGCAGCCGCAGCTGGCCAAGTCGCTGTTCCGGTTCGACGCCGACTCCGGCCGGCTCGAGACCGTGATGGGCCGCACCGACGAGATCGCACCGTCCGAGCCGGATGCCCCGGCTGCCGGCGAGAGCGAGCTGCTGGAGCAGGTGCAGCAGCTGGCGGCCGCCGCCGGCGACGACGCGGCCTCCAAGGCCGACATCATCCACAAGCTCGATGAACTGGCGCAGCAGGCCGTCGCCTCCGACGAGAAGAGCATCGCCGACGCCGCCAAGGCCGCCAGCAAGGCCCTGGCCCGCAGCGACGAGACCGGCGCCACCGAAGTGCGCCAGGAGCTCGCGCAGGCGATGAACGACTTCGTCGCGCCGCCGCCGCCGCCGCCGTCCGTCGCGCCCGCCACGGTCGTCTCCGACACCGCCACGGCCGAAGACGACGAGATGCTCGAGGTCTTCTTCGAGGAGGCCGAGGAAGTCATCGCCGGCGCCCGCGAGAGCCTGGACAAGCTCGCGGAAGACCCGCAGCACTTCGAGTCGATCTCCACTGTCCGCCGCGCGTTCCATACGCTCAAGGGCAGCTCGCGCATGGTCGGGCTGAAGGATTTCGGCGAAGCCGCCTGGGCCTGCGAGCAGCTGTACAACGCGCGCCTGGCTGACCACGTGATCGAGGCCGATCCCGCGCTTCGCACCTTCTCGCTGAACGTGCTCGACGAACTCGAGGGCTGGGTCAAGGCGCTTTCCGCCCGCAACGCCACCGGCTTCCACAGCGCGCCCATCGTGGCTGCCGCCAACGCGCTGCGCGACGGCGTCGATCCCGATGCCGAGCCGATCCGTGCGAGGGCTCCGGCCGTCGACGCCACCGCGGTGCTGCCGCCGGTGCCGCCATCGGCGTCTCCCGAGGATGCCTTCGAGCCCGCGCCCGAGGAGGCCGGCGACACCGAGATCCTCGAGGACTTCGCCTCGACCGGCCCCGGCGAACTGACGACTGCACAGGACAACTCCGTCGAGCAGCACCACGAGCCGGCCTTCATGCTCGACCTGCCGTCGGACACGCCGCAGGTCAGCCACGCGGCCACCGACGACCTGGAAGATCGCACCGTCGTCCAACCGATGTCGCACGCGCCCGAACATGCCGCGCCGAGCTTCGAGTTCGACCTTGGTGATCTCGACGGGACGGCAGACCAGACGGTCATCGAGAAGCACGTCGAGCCTGAGCAGCCTGAGAACCGCGACACCGGCCCGGACACCGTGCCGTCCGACCTCGAGGATCCCTCGTTCGACCTGCTGCCGGGCGAACGCACGGCAGAGCCGGCCGCCAACGACGCCGCCGTCACGGCCGCGCCGTCGACCGGCACGCACGCGTTCGACACCTTGACCGTCGGCGACCAGTTGCCGGCCGACGACGCCGAGAACTACAAGGTCATCGGCCCGCTGCGCATCGGCCTGGGCCTGTTCAACATCTTCCTGAACGAAGCCGACGAGCAGTCGCGCCGCCTTTGCACCTCGCTCGCCGAGTGGGTGCTGGAGCTGCCGCGACCGGTGGGCGAGGAGGCCGTGTCGCTGGCACATTCGCTGGCCGGCAATTCGGCCACGGTGGGCCATTCCGACCTGTCGTCGCTCGCGCGCCGCCTGGAGCACGCGCTCGAGGTCTCGCAGTCGCGCCTGGTGACGCCGGACGAGGCACGCCTGTACAACGACGTCGCCGAAGAGATCCGCCGCCTGCTGCACCAGTTCGCCGCCGGCTTCCTGCAGTCGCCCGCCGCGCCGCTGCTGGCACGCTTCGATGCCTTCCAGGCCTCGCTGCAGGCCCAGCTCGCGCAGGCCACGCACGACGAGAACGTCCAGCGTGCCCGCGAAGCCGAAGCCGCGGCGCAGGCCGAACAGGCCGCCGCCGAACAGGCTGCGGCGCAGGCTCGCGCAGCGGCCGAAGCTGCTCGAGCAGCCGAAGCTGCGCAAGCTGCCGCACAGGCCCAAGCCGCTGCCGACGCCGCTGCGCAGGCCTCGGCGGCCGCGGCCCAGGAGCACCAGTTCGCCGAGCCGCATATCGCCGCCGCCGACGTGATCGACTCGCCCGACACCGAGATCGGTGCCGACGAGTTCGAGGCGCTCAACGCTGCTGCCGACGCGGCCGTCGCCCCGTCCGAACCGGTGGCCCACGCCCCCGCCGAGACGATGCCGGTCGCCCCGGCCATCGTCGCCGCGATTCCAGAATCCGGCCTGGGTGCCGTCAAGTTCAGCGTGCTGGACGACAGCGTGCGCGCCGAGCACGGCGAGCGCCACGAAGTGGCCGAGCCGCAGAACGACGGCACCGGCTTCGCGCAGGATCTGGACGCGCAGGACGCGATCGATCCCGAGCTGTTCGAGATCTTCTCGGAAGAGGCGCAGGAACTGCTGCCCTCGCTGGCCTCGCACCTGCGGGCCTGGGAAGAATCGCCGGACACGCAGGCCGAGGCCTTCGGCGCGTTGCGTGCGCTGCATACGCTCAAGGGCAGCGCTCGCCTGGCCGGCGCCATGCGCCTGGGCGAGCTGGCGCACCGCCTGGAGTCGGCGTTCGAGGAACGCGTGGGCGGCCGCTCCGCCAACCCGCCGACGATGGCGATGCTGCACACCGGCGTCGACGCGCTGGACGAGGAATTCCAGCGCCTGCAGAAGGCGCCGCGCGCCCCAGAGCCGGTTGCCGTGCCGGCACCCGCGCCGGTGGTTGCGGCGCCGGTCCAGCCCGAGCCCGTGGCAGAACAACCGGCGCCGGCGGCGGAAGCTGTCGTGCCGGAAGCCCCGTCGGCGCCTGCCGCACCGGTGCCCACCGCGCCCGAGTCGACCATCCGCCAGATCGTGCCCAAGGCGCTGACTGACGCCGCACCTGCCACGATCGACTGGGCGCGCTTCAGCGCCACCAACCCGTCGCGCGTGCAGCGCGTCATCGAGACGGCCACCGGCAATCCGGCCACGGCCACCGTGCGCGTCAAGGCGCCGCTGCTGGACCGCCTGGTCAACCAGGCCGGCGAAGTCTCGATCACGCGTTCGCGCCTCGAGAGCGACGTCACGCAGATGCGCTCGTCGCTGCGCGAACTGACGGAAAACCTGGATCGCCTGCGCCGCCAGCTGCGCGACATCGAGCTGCAGGCCGACACGCAGATCGCGTCACGCCTGGAGGCCAGCAAGAGCTCGTCGGTCGAGTTCGATCCGCTCGAGATGGACCGCTTCACGCGCTTCCAGGAACTCACGCGCATGATGGCCGAGTCGGTCAACGACGTCGCCACGGTGCAGCGCAGCATCACGCAGACGGTGCAGTCGGCCGAAGACGAGATGGCGGCGCAGGCGCGGCTGACGCGCGCGCTGTCCGAAGACCTGCTGCGCGCCCGCATGGTGCCGTTCGACGCGCTGTCCGAACGCCTGTATCGCGTCGTGCGCCAGGCCGCCAAGGAAACCTCGGTGCAGGTGCGCCTGAACGTCGAGGGCTCGTCGATCGAACTGGATCGCAGCGTGCTGGACCGCATGGCCGGCGCGTTCGAGCACTTGCTGCGCAACGCCGTCGTGCACGGCATCGAGGCGCCGGACGTGCGCCGCGCGCAGGACAAGGATCCGGTCGGCACGATCGACGTCACGCTGGCCCAGCAAGGCAACGAAGTGCGGATCCAGATCCGCGACGACGGCGCCGGTCTCGACCTGCAGCGCATCGAGGCGCGCGGCCGTCGCAACGGATTGATCGCGGCTGACGCCAAGCCGAGCGACGCCGAACTGGCCAACCTGATCTTCACGCCGGGCTTCACCACGACGGACGAAGTGACCGAGCTGGCCGGACGCGGCGTCGGCATGGACGCCGTGCGCACCGACATCACGGCGCTCGGCGGCCGCATCGAGACGGCCTCGGCTCCGGGCCGCGGCACTGCCTTCACGCTGCTGCTGCCGCTGACCACGGCGGTCACGCGCGTCGTCCAGCTGCGCTGCGGCGACCTGACCGTCGCCATGCCCGCGTCCCTGGTGGAGGTGGTGCGCCGCACCCCCAACGCCGAGGTCGAGCAGGCCTACCTGAGCGGCCAGTTCCGCGACGGTGCCAACGACGTGCCGTTCTTCTGGCTGGGCGCGTTGCTGCAGTCGACGCCGCACGGCGTGCTGGTGGGCAAGACGACGTCCATCGTGCTGGTGCGAAGCGCCGAACAGCGCGTCGCGCTGCACGTCGACCAGGTCGTGGGCAACCAGGAAGTGGTCGTCAAGAACCTGGGACCGCAGCTGGCGCGCCTGCCGGGCCTGGCGGGCATGTCCCTGCTGGCCACCGGCGAAGTGGTGCCCATCTACAACCCCGTGGCGCTCGCGGCGGTGTACGGCCAGCGTGCGACCGTCGAGACCGGCGCGCCGCAGGTGCCGGTGGTGATGGAGGAAGTCCAGGAAGCCAAGCCGCCGCTGGTGCTGGTGGTCGACGATTCGCTGACGGTTCGCCGTGTCACGCAGCGCCTGCTGGCTCGCGAAGGCTTCCGTGTCACCGTCGCCAAGGACGGGCTGGATGCGCTGGAGCAGCTCGAAGTCGAGCGTCCGGCGGTGATGCTGACCGACATCGAGATGCCGCGAATGGACGGCTTCGACCTGCTGCGCAACGTGCGCCACGATCCGCGCTGGCAAGGCCTGCCGGTGATCATGATCACCTCGCGCATCGCCCAGAAGCATCGGGACCTGGCCTTGCAGCTGGGCGCCGACCACTACCTGGGCAAGCCCTACGATGAAGAGCAGCTGATCGCGCTGATTCAGGAGAACGTCGCCAGGACGATGCCTGCCTGAGAAGTTGTCCACGAATCCCGAGCGACTGTAGGGATTTGCGGCGGCCATAGACGCGTTCTTGGATTTCAGTCCGGGTGATACTGCACCGATAACAGGGATCACCGCTTCATCAATCCATGTCGGAAATCATTGATCACCTTGCCTCGCTGACCGGGCTGCGCGACCGCGACACGCTCGACGTCAGCCTGGCGCATGCCATGCGCGACTTCCTCGCGCCCAAGCGTGTAGCCGTCTACCGGCTGGTGGGTGACCAGGGCGAGGAGCGTTGGCTGACGCGGGCTGCGCTGCTAGCGGATTCACCGGCCGCCACGGCCGACCCGGCCTGGGTGGACCTGGACTCGCTGCCGCGCGCCACGGAGCGCCCGGAGTGGCTGGAATGCCTGACCACGGCCAAGATCATCGAATCGAAGGACGGCGACACCATCACGACGCTGTTCCCGGTGATGTCCGACACGGGGGCCGTGGGCGTGATCGAGCTGCAGTCCGAGCGCGGGATCGGCGCCAAGATGCGCCGCCTGGTATTCGGCGTGCTGCGCATCTACCGCAACGTGCAGACGCTGCTCGACTACAGCGAGCGCGACACGCTGACCGGCCTGCTCAACCGCAAGATCTTCGACGACAGCTTCTACAAGGTGTCCTCGCTGCCGCTGCTGGACGCCAAGCTCGACGACAAGGAGCGCCGCCATGCCGCCGGCTCGCGCTACTGGCTGGGCGTGGTGGACATCGATCACTTCAAGAACGTCAACGACCGCTTCGGCCACCTGATCGGCGATGAAGTGCTGCTGCTGCTCTCGCGCATCATGCGCGGCGCATTCCGCTTCTCCGACCAGCTCTACCGCTTCGGCGGCGAAGAGTTCGTCGTGCTGCTGCTGTGCAACGACGAGGGCGACGCCGCCGCCGCCTTCGAGCGTTTCCGCCATGTCGTGGGCGAGTACCCGTTTCCCCAGGCCGGCAGGATCACCGTCAGCGTCGGCTTCACGGCCATCGAGGTGGGCGACACCCCGGCCGCGGCCTTCGAACGCGCCGACCGGGCCGTCTATCACGCCAAGAAAAATGGACGCGATCAAGTCAGCAACCATGCCGAGCTGATGCGCCAGGGCGTCATCGAGGACGGGACGCGCGTCAGCGACGTCGAGCTGTTCTAGTCGACGGTTCGGGCCCGACACGGGCCGGGCTCATTCGCCCACGCTGGCCTCGGACGTCGAATGGGCGAACACCGCCAAGTGTGCTTCCACATCCTCGGCTCGATCGCCGACGCACGCCACGGCGCGGCGCACATCCCCGGGCGTGACGCCGTAGCGTTTCGCCCAGCTTCGCAGGTCGAAGTAGTCTTTCACGTCGATCCGCGGCGCCGGCTCGCGCAAAGGGGACTGATTGCTGAACATCGTCGACTCCCTGTCGTCGTTATGTCTGCGCGAGGCAACCGGGATGCCCATCCATAACGGGAAAAATTGCCGATGCCCCCTGGCGGCTAGCGACTGCCCGCGGCCCTGGACGCGAAGCGCGCCAAGGTGCGTTCGCGCGCGACGTCGTGGTCGACGATCGGCCGTGGATAGCCTGACGCTGGCGTTGCCGCCTTCCACGGTGCGTGGATCTGCTTGCCGGTCAGCGATGCCAGCTCGGGCACCCAGCGCCGGATGAAAGCCCCTTGCGGGTCGAAGCGCTCGCTCTGCGTCACCGGGTTGAAGATGCGGAACCAGGGCTGCGCGTCGCAACCGGTGGAGGCCGCCCACTGCCAGCCGCCGTTGTTGGACGCCAGCTCGAAGTCGTTCAGGTGGCGCGCGAACCAGGCCTCGCCGCGTCGCCACGACACGCCCAGGTCCTTGGTCAGGAAGCTGGCCGTGATCATGCGCAGCCGGTTGTGCATGTAGCCCGTGGCGCGGAGCTGGCGCATGCCGGCGTCCACCAGCGGATAACCGGTGCGGCCCTCGCACCAGGCCGCGAAGTGGTCGTCCGCCTGCGGGCCTTGCTCCCAGCGGATGGCCTCGCAGTCCGCGCGGAAGGCATGCCCGACGACGTGCGGATGGTGGAACAGCACCTGGTGATAGAAGTCGCGCCAGATCAGCTCCGACAGCCAGGTCTGCGCGCCCCGGCTGCCGCCCTCGACGCGCTGGCTGGCCAGGGCGACCAGGCGGCGCAGCGACAGCGTGCCGAAGCGCAGGTGGACGCCCAGGTGGCTGGGCCCCGGCGTGGCCGGGAAATCGCGCGTGGCGTCGTAGTCGTCGATGCGGTCGAGGAACTCGTCCAGCAAGGCCTCGCCGCCCTGGGTGCCCGGGCGCAGGCCCGGGTCATCCAGCGGTACTTCCGGCCTTGCGGCAAAGCCGAACTCTTGGAGCGCGGGGACGGCCGCGCCGTCCTTCCAGGGACTGGCCGGCGCAGTCGCCAGCGCCTGGCCGTCCAGATCGCTGCCGCAGTCCCCCAGCAGCTCCGGATGCGCATGCAAGGCCTTCAGCCAGGCGTTCTTGTAGGGCGTGAAGACGCCGTACGGCGTGCGCGAGCCGGTCAGGATCTCGTGGCGCTCGAAGATCACGTGATCCTTGAACGTGCGCATCGTGCGGCCGTCGGCGGCCAGGCGCTCGCGCACGCGGGCGTCCCGCGCCAGCGCGGCGGGGTCGTCGTCGTGATGGGTGTAGACGGCCTGTACATGCAGTTCGGCGGCCATCCGCGGGATCTCGTCGGCGGCGTCGGCGTGGCGCACGATCAGGCGGGCGCGGCCGCCGGACAGCGCGGCGAGTTGCTGGTCCAGGTCGGCCAGGCTGGCGCGGATGAAGGCGACGCGGCGGTCGTCCGGCGGCAGGCCGGCGAGGATGGCCTTGTCCAGCACGAAGGCGCACCACACCGCCTCGGCGTCGCGCAGCGCGTGCGCCAGGGCGGGGTGGTCGGCGGTGCGCAGGTCGCGCCGGAACCAGACGAGCGCACGGCTGGCGCGGCGGCGAGGGGAGATCTCCATGGCGGGCGATTGTGGCCCCGGCTGTCCTAAAATCGTGGCAATGGCTTCCGAACCGATCAACCTGACCAACCAGTTCCTCATCGCGATGCCCGGCATGGTGGACGAGGCGTTCGCGGGCGCCGTGGTCTACCTGTGCGAGCACAGCGAGAAGGGCGCGCTGGGCCTGATGATCAACAAGCCGGTCGACATCCGCCTGCGCAACCTGTTCGAGAAGGTCGACCTCACGCTGACCAGCGACGATCTGGCCGAGCAGCCCGTTTTCTACGGCGGCCCGGTGCAGACCGAGCGCGGCTTCGTGCTGCACGAGCGCATGGAAGGCTCGACCCAGTACAACTCGACGCTGTCGGTGCCCGGCGGCCTGGAGATGACCACCAGCAAGGACGTGCTCGAGGCGATGGCGGTGGGGGGCGGCCCGCGCCGCGTGCTGGTGACCCTGGGCTACAGCGGCTGGGCCACCGGCCAGCTGGAAGAGGAGCTGGGCCGCAACGGCTGGCTCAACGTCGACGCCGCGCCCGAGATCATCTTCGACACTCCCATCGAGAAGCGCTACGAGCGCGCACTGGCCTTGCTGGGCATTGATCCGCGGATGCTCAGCCAGGAGGCCGGGCACGCATGACAAGCGCGGAGGCCGCTCCCGGCGGATCTCGCGCCGTCCACTCGTTCCTGGCCTTCGACTACGGCACGAAGCGCGTCGGCGTGGCCACCGGCAACACGCTGATGAAGACCTCGCAGCCGCTGCGCACGCTGGCGCTGGAGGGCGACGCGCGCTTCAAGGCGATCGAGGCCCTGATCAAGGAATGGACGCCCGATGCGCTGGTGATCGGCGTGCCCTTCCATCCGGACGGTGCCGAACACGACAATACGCTGCGTGCGCGCAAGTTCGGCCGCCAGTTGCATGGCCGGTTCGGCCTGAAGGTGCACGAGGTGGACGAGCGCTACACCACGGTCGATGTCGAAGCCGCCGGCGCGCGCGACGCCGATTCCGCGGCGGCCGCCCTGATCCTCGAACAGTTTTTCAGAGAACACGAATGAACAACCTGATGCTCGATGCGGAGCAGCTTTACGGCGAACTCCGGACCACCGTCGGCCGGCTGATGACGCCCGATACCGTGCTCGTGGGCATCTGGTCGGGCGGGGCCTGGCTGGCGCAGCGCCTGAACGCCGACCTGAAGACCGGCCGTCCGGTCGGCACGATCTCCAGCACGCTGCATCGCGACGACTTCGGCGAGCGCGGACTCGGCGGGGTCGAGGCCGCCACCAGCCTGCCGTTCGAGATCGACGGCGCTCGCATCCTGCTGATCGACGACGTGATCGCCAGCGGCCGCACCATCCGCGCCGTCGTCAACGAGCTGTTCGACTACGGCCGGCCGGCCTCGGTGGAGCTGGCGGTGCTGGTCGACCGTGGCGGGCGCGAGCTGCCGATGGCGCCGGTGTTCGCCGCCGCCAAGCTGACGCTGCCCGCCAACCAGCGCCTGTCGCTGGCGCGCGGCAACGACGGCCGCTTCACCTTCGCCGTCAAGGAGACCACCTGATGCTCGCGCGACGAAATCCGCAGCTCAACGCCCACGGCGAGCTGATCCACCTGCTGTCCATCGAGGGCCTGCCGCGCGCGATCCTGACCCAGATCCTCGACACCGCCGGCACCTTCCTGTCGGTCAACGACCGCGACGTCAAGAAGGTGCCCCTGCTGCGCGGCAAGAGCGTGTTCAACCTGTTCTTCGAGAACTCGACGCGCACGCGCACCACGTTCGAGATCGCCGCCAAGCGGCTGTCGGCCGACGTCATCAACCTGGACATCGCCAAGTCTTCGGCCTCCAAGGGCGAGAGCCTGCTGGACACCATCGCCAACCTGTCGGCGATGCATGCCGACATGTTCGTCGTGCGCCACAGCGAATCGGGCGCGCCCTACCTGATCGCCAAGCACTGCGCACCGCACGTGCACGTGGTCAACGCCGGCGACGGCCGCCACGCGCACCCGACGCAGGGCCTGCTGGACATGTACACGATCCGGCACTACAAGAAGTCGTTCAACGAGCTGACGGTGGCCATCGTCGGCGACATCGTGCACTCGCGCGTCGCGCGCTCGGACATCCACGCGCTCACCACGCTGGGCGTGCCCGAGATCCGCGCCGTCGGCCCCAAGACCCTGGTGCCGGGCGACCTGCGCGAGATGGGCGTGCGCGTGTGCCACGACATGCGCGAAGGCGTCAACGGCGCCGACGTCATCATCATGCTGCGGCTGCAGAACGAGCGCATGAGCGGCGCCATGCTGCCCAGCGCGGGCGAGTACTTCAAGAGCTATGGCCTGACCGAGGAGATCCTCGCGCTGGCCAAGCCCGACGCCATCGTGATGCACCCGGGCCCGATCAATCGTGGCGTGGAGATCGACTCGCGCGTGGCCGACGGCTCGCACAGCGTGATCCTGCCGCAGGTCACCTTCGGCATCGCGGTGCGCATGGCGGTGATGTCCATTCTTGCCGGGAACGACGCATGAGCGCCGCCCGGTCGCCAGCAGGCGCTCGGCTCGCAGTCCGCAGGACGGAGATTTCCCTATGAACGTTCTCATCCGCAACGGCCGCGTGGTCGACCCGGCGAGCGGCCGCGACGAATCGGCCGACGTCGCCATCGCCGCCGGTCGCATCGTCGCCATCGGCCAGGTGCCGGCCGACTTCGCGCCCGAGCGCACCATCGATGCCGATGGCTGCGTCGTCGCGCCCGGCCTGGTCGACCTCGCTGCGCGCCTGAAGGAGCCTGGCCCCGGCGCGCTGGAAAGCGAACTGGAGGCTGCAGCGGCGGGCGGCGTCACCAGCCTCGTCTGCCCGCCCGACATGGATCCGCCGCTCGACGAGCCCGGTCTGGTCGACATGCTCAAGTTCCGTGCGCGCAAGCTCAGCCGCTGCCGCCTGTTCCCGCTGGGTGCGCTGACGCATCGGCTGGCCGGCGAGGAGCTGACCGAGATGATCGACCTGACCGAGGCCGGCTGCGTCGGCTTCTCGCAGGCCGAGCATCCGGTCAAGAACAACCTGACGCTGATGCGCGCGATGCAGTACGCCAGCACGCGCGGCTACGCCGTCTGGCTGCGGCCGCAGGATCCGTCGCTGTCCGGCGGCGTGGCGGCCAGCGGTGCCGTGGCGACACGGCTGGGCTTGTCGGGCGTGCCGGTCGCCGCCGAGACCATTGCGCTGCACACCATCATCGAGCTGGTGCGCCAGACCGGCGCGCGCGTGCACTTGTGCCGGCTCTCGAGCGCCGCCGGCGTCGAGCTGGTGCGCCGCGCCAAGGCCGAGGGCCTGCCGGTGACGGCGGACGTCAGCATCAACTCCCTGCACCTGACCGACGTCGACATCGGCTACTTCAACGCCGACATGCGCCTGACGCCGCCGCTGCGCCAGGGCAAGGATCGCGATGCGCTGCGCGCGGGGCTGGCCGACGGCACGATCGACGCGCTGGTGTCCGACCACACGCCGATCGGCAACGACGACAAGATGCTGCCCTTCGGCGAGGCCGTGCCGGGTGCCACCGGCCTCGAGCTGCTGCTGAGCCTGGCGCTCAAGTGGGGGCACGAAGCCAAGCTCACGCTCGCGCAGTCGCTCGCGCGCGTGACGAGCGAGCCCGTGCGCGTGCTGGGCGAGGCTCTGGGCTCGCTGGGCCAGAGCGCTGGGCGGCTGGTCGAAGGCGGTGTCGCCGACATCTGCCTGTTCGATCCCGCCGCCGAATGGCAGGTCACGCCGGAGACGCTGCGCAGCCAAGGCAAGCACACGCCGTTCGACGCCGCGTCCAGCGGCACGCGCATGCCAGGCCGCGTGCGCCACACGCTGGTGGCCGGTACCCTGGCCTACAGCTCGGCTGCGAACGCAAGCGCCGCTTGAGAACCGCCGTCGCGATCTGGCGCATCCTGTGCGTCATCGGCATGGTGGCGAGTGGGCTGTGGCTCGCGGGCGTGGTGATGCCGCGGCGCGACGCGGCCGGCCGCCGCGCGATCGTGCAGCGCTGGAGCCTGCAGATGCTGCGTCGACTGGGCGTGGAGCTGCGGGTGTCGGGCAGCGCGCATCCCGGGGCCGTGCTGATGGTGGCCAATCACGTGTCGTGGCTGGACATCCCGGCGCTGCACGCGAGCGCCCCACAGGCGCGCTTCGTGTCGAAGGCGGCCATCGCCCACTGGCCGCTGCTGGGCCAGCTGGCGCGCGCGGGCGGCACCCTGTTCATCGAACGCGAACGCAAGCGCGACGCATTGCGCGTGGTGCACGAGGTCGCCGGCGCGCTGCGCCAGGGCGACGCGGTCGCCGTCTTTCCGGAGGGCACGACCGGGGCGGGCCACGCCGTGCTGCCGTTTCACGCGAACCTGCTGCAGGCCGCCATCACCACAGCGACGGCCGTGCAGCCCGTCGTGCTGCGCTACCGCGAGCCCGGCCAGGCGGTGAGCACGGCCGCGCAGTACATCGACGACACGACACTGGTCGCCAGCTTGATGAAGGTCTGCCGGGCGCGCGGTCTGGTCGTCGAGCTGCGGTTCCTGCCGGCCGAGCCTGCCCTCGAACTCGACCGGCGCGTGCTCGCGCAGCGGCTGCAGGGCCGCATCGCGGACGAGTTGCGCATCATGACCACGGCGGCCTGAACGCGGCGGTACGTGGCTTGCCCCTTCGTGATTGAAAGGGCATCCATCATGAACGACAGCAACTCCCAGACGGCTTACGGCGTCTTCAAGCCGGTCGGCCACGTGCTCGCCTCTTTTCCCACCGAAGACGACGCCCGCTCGGCCGTGCAGGCGCTCAAGGATGCGGGCTTCCCGCAGGTCGCCTTCTACCCGGCCGACGAGGTGCGCGAGCGCGCCGAGCGCGACATCGCCAATGCCGGCGTGCTGGCGTCCATTGGCCAGGAGCTCAACCTCGTCAAGCAGCAACGTGACCTGGCCGAGGAAGGCCACCCGTTCGTGTCGGTGCTGGCGCCCGAGGACGAGGCGGCGCGCCGCGCGGCCGACATCGTCGCGCGCCACAACGCCGACCGTGCACAGAAGTTCGGCCGCCTGATCATCGAGGAGCTGATCGAGCCGGGCAGCGGCCAGCGGCAGGCGAAGGAATCGCCCGACACCGGGCTGGATCCGCAGACCCACTCGGGCAACGAGGCGGGCACCGGCCCGACCGCGCACTAGAAGCGGCTGGTGGCGTCGAGCTCGCGCGGGTTCGCGCGACCGGGTGCCGGCAGCCGCGCCATCGTCACGGCGATCGCCACGCAGCCCAGCCACAGCAGGGCCAGGAAGCCCAGCACGCCGGGCCAGGCGCCGGCCTGCCAGGCGTGGCCGCCTAGCCAGCCCATCGCACTGGCGCCCAGGTAGTAGGCGGTGAGGTAGACCGCCGATGCCAGCGCCTTCGAGCGCCGCGCCAGCCGGCCGACCCAGCTGCTCGCCACCGAGTGCGCGGCGAAGAAGCCAAAGGTGAACAGCGCCACGCCAAGGATGATCACGGGCAGCGAGGACGACAGCGTCAATGCCAGCCCGGCCGCGCACAGCGCGAGCATGGCGGCCAGCACGCGCGACGCGCCCAGCCGGTCTGCCTGCCTGCCGGCCCAGGGCGACGAGAACATGCCCACGACGTAGAGCAGGAAGATCGCGCCGATCGTCGCATGCGACAGCGCGAACGGCGCGCCACCCAGGCGAAAGCCCAGGTAGTTGTAGAAGCTCACGAAGCTGCCCATCAACAGCAGACCCAGGCCGAACAGCGGCAGCAGGCCGCGTTCGGTGAACACGCTGCGCAGGTCGGCCAGCGCCAGGCGCGGATGCAGCGGGCGCGGCCGATGACGGCGCGACGCCGGCAGCGTGCGGCAGAACTCGAAGGCCGCGAGCGCGCCGAGTGCGCCCAGGCCGGCGAACGCGACGCGCCAGCCCACCAGGTCGGCCAGCACGCCGCACACGAGGCGGCTGGACATGCCGCCCGCGGCATTGCCGGCGATGATGAGCCCGACGGCCTGGCCCAGCGCCCGCGGATCCATCTCCTCCGCCAACCACGCCGAGGCCACGGCCGGCAGCCCCGCCAGGCCCAGGCCCAGCAGCGCGCGCAACGCCAGCAGGCACTCGTAGTTGGGCGCCACGGCGCACAGCAGGCTGCACAGCGCGCCCAGCACGATGGCCGACAGCATCACCGGCTTGGGGCCGAAGCGCTGCGCCAGCAGGCCGGCGGGGATCAGCCCCAGCGCCATCGCGCCGGCCGTTGCCGACAGCACACCGCTGGCCTGGGCCGGGCTGAGGTCGAAGGCCGCGCCGAACAGCGACAGCAGCGGCTGCGGCCCGTAGAACATCGCGAACACGGCGAAGCCGCCGACGAACAAGGCCCACTTGGCGGCGCGGTGCGCGGCACTGCCGGCCTCGAGCGGTGGCGGCAGTGCCTGCGCCTCGGCACGGGTGGAAGAGATCGACGGCAGGTCGCCTGGAATCGCGGACATGCCCAGATGCTAAGGGTTATCGCTTAGTCAATCCAATATATGATTCATGCAGTACTGAGACTTAAAACGACTCAATGGAGCTGCGCCACCTTCGCTATTTCGTCGCCGTCGCCGAGGAGCTGCACTTCACCCGCGCGGCGCTCAGGCTCAACATCGCGCAGCCGCCGCTGAGCCAGCAGATCCGCGCGCTGGAGGCCGAGCTGGGCGTGCAGCTGTTCGTGCGCACGCGGCGCTCGGTGGCATTGACCGATGCCGGCCATGCGCTGCTGGAGCGCTCGCGCGAGATGCTGGCCGCCGCCCAGGCGCTGCCCCAGCAGCTGCAACGCGTGGCGCGCGGCGAGGTCGGGCTGCTGCGCATCGGGTTCTCCTCGACCCTGCCGCTGACCAAGCTGCTGCGCGACGTCGTCGCCGAGCACCGGCGCAGCCAGCCCGATGTGGCGCTCAACCTGCGCGAGATGCACTCGCAGTGGCAGTTCGACAGCCTGCGCCGCGGCGAGCTGGACGTCGGGCTGGTGCGCTACAACGAGAGCGCGCCGGAAGGCATCCGGCTGCGGCTCCTGCGGCGCGATCCGCTGCGGCTCGTGGTGCCGGCCGGGCATCGCTTCGCGCGGCGCAGGTCGGTCTCGATCGCGGCCTGCCGCGACGAGGCCTTCATCGGCTTTCCTGGCGACGCGGGCACCGGCACCGGCCCCTTGCTCAAGCGCCTCGCGGCCGAGGCCGGCTTCGAGCCGCGCATCGCGCAGGAAGCGCGCGAGGCGACGACGCAGATCGGCCTGGTCGCCGCCGGCCTGGGCATCGCGGTGCTGCCGGCGCCGCTCGAGGCGGTGCGCATCGAGGGCGTGCACTACGTGCCGCTGGAAGGCGAGGGCGCGTTGCTGGTGATGTCGGCCGCGACGCGCTCGGACGAGGCGTCCGAGCGCGTGCTCGGCTTCGTGCGGCGGGTGTCGGCGATCGCCAAGGCCGGGTAGCGCACTCGGCTCGGCGCTGCCTCAGGCGGCAGGGGCTTCCCACAGCCCGGCCATCGCCTGCGCGAAGCCCGCGCTGATGCGCTCGACGTGCGCGTGATGATGACCCCGCAAGGCCCAGCGCCCGGCGACCATCACGTCGCGCCAGGGCCGCCCGGGGCTGGAGAAGACCAGCGCGTCCAGCCAGCGCGCCTGCGGCAGGCCGACCAGGCTGGCGTCGTCGGGATCGATCACCAGCAGGTCGGCGCGGCCGCCGGGCGCGATGCCCCACGACGCTTGCCCGGCCGCGCGTCCCCCGCCCGCGCGAGCGCGCTCGAACAGGCTGGCGGCGGTGTCGGGTTGCGGTCGCGAAGTGCGTCCGTGCGCCGCGCTCGTCACGCCGCGTGGCTGTGCGCACACGTTGCGTCGTTCCAGCTTCAGGCGCTGGCCGTATTCCAGCCAGCGCAGCTCCTCGCGCCAGCTGCGGGTGACGTTGCTGTCCGAGCCGATCGCCAGGTCGACGTCCGCCGCGAGCCAGGCTGGAACGTCGGTGAAGCCGTCGCCGAGGTTGCCTTCGGTGCCGGGGCAGATGACGACGCCCGCGCCACTGGCGGCGGTGGCCGCGATCTCGCTCGCGTCCACGTGCGTCGCGTGCACGAGCTGCCAGCGCGAGTCGAGCCAGCCTTGCGACGCGAGCCAGGCCACAGGCGTCTGGCCGGTGGCGGCGACGCAGTCGCGCAGCTCGGCGCGCTGCTCGGAGACGTGCACATGGATCGGGCCGTCGAACTCATGCGCCAGGCGGCGCAGTTCGGCGATGGAGTCGGCGGCTGCCGCGCGCACCGAGTGGATCGCCAGGCCCGCGTTGAGCGGCACCAGCGAGGCGCGTCCGGCCGCGGCCACGCGCGCGTTGAACTCCTGGCTGCGCTGCCAGACGTCGCGCGCGCCGGCGTGAAAGCGGCGCTGGTCGGGCCGCAGCGACGGCGAGGTGAAGCCCGCGCGTTCGTACAGCACCGGCAGCAGCGTCAGGCCGATGCCGGCGTCGGCGGCCGCGTCGGCCAGCGCCATCGAGAGCGCGAGCGGATCGTCGTAAGGCGTGCCGTCGGGCTGGTGCTGCAGGTAGTGGAACTCGCAGACCTGCGTGTAGCCGCCGCGCAGCAGCTCGACGTACAGATGCGCGGCGATCGCGCGCAGGCTGTCGGGCGTGACC
>JBJMWF010000072.1:0-13527 GCA_045810265.1 Vitreoscilla sp.
CCCAGCGTGCCGCGCACCGCCACGATGAAGGCCGCCATCATGGTCTTGGAATGGCCCGGCTCCAGGCCGTGCAGCGCCCCCAGCAGGATCGCGCTGGGGATGAACAGCCAGGCGTAGCCGCCGGCCAGCAAGGTGTGAAAGTCGGTCATAGGAATTTAGTGATCGCCTAGAACTGGCTGATAGCGTCGCGCGCGCCGACGCCCTCGACGGCGTGCTCCAGGCAATGGTCGATGTGGTCGTGCACCAGCGTCTTCTTGGCGTTGGCCACGGCGCTTTCCACCGCCTGCATCTGCTGGGCGATCTCGAGGCAATCGCGGCCTTCCTCCAGCATCGCGACGATGCTGCGCAGGTGGCCTTCGGCGCGCTTCAGGCGCTTGATGATGTCGGGGTGGGACGGATGGGCGGACATGGCTTTCTATCCTATGGGGGAGGATAGGATAACCGATCAGGCCGTCCCGCAGCTGAAGCCCTGTCGCCCGAAAAACCGGATCGGACGCGGTAGTTAGTTGTATTGTACAACTCACAGGTGTACAGTGGTCTCATCGACGCAAAGAAAGAGCACCATGAAGGCAAGCACCCAGCTCCTGATCATCGATCCGCAGAATGACTTCTGCGACGTGCCCGCCGCCTGGCGTCCGGTCGATCCGCTGACCGGCGCGGCCATCGCGCCCGCGCTGCCGGTCGCCGGCGCGCACGCCGACATGCAGCGTACCGCCACCTTCATTCGCACGGCCGGCGCCGCGCTGGGCGACATCACGATCACGCTCGATTCGCACCACCGCATCG
Source organism: Vitreoscilla sp. (assembly GCA_045810265.1). Taxonomy (GTDB): domain Bacteria; phylum Pseudomonadota; class Gammaproteobacteria; order Burkholderiales; family Burkholderiaceae_C; genus Scleromatobacter. The sequence continues at coordinate 787 of JBJMWF010000072.1, forward strand.
ACATCGCCCACCCGACGTTCTGGCGCCGCGCCGACGGCGCCGATGTCGCCCCCTTCACGACCATCACCGCCGCGCAGATGCGCGCCGGCGAATTCCTGCCGCGCGACCCGGCCGCCGCGACGCGCGCGCTGGCCTACCTGGACGAGCTCGAGTCCCGTGGCCGCTACACCCTGATGGTGTGGCCGGTGCATTGCGAGATCGGAACCTGGGGCCACGGCGTCCACGCCGACGTGCGGGCCGCCTACAACGAGTGGGAGGAGAAGCAGCTGCGCGGCGTGCGCAAGGTCACCAAGGGCGAGAACCCCTGGACGGAGCACTACAGCGCGATCCAGGCCGAGGTGCCCGACGCCGCCGACGACCGCACCGAGATGAACGCCACGCTGCTCGCCGAGCTGGATGGCGCCGACCTGCTGCTGATCGCCGGCGAAGCCAGCAGCCACTGCGTGCGCGCCACGACCGAGCACATCGTGGCCAACCTGCCCGGCGGCCGGCCGGAACGCATCGTGCTGCTGACCGATTGCATGAGCCCGGTCGGCGGGTTCGCGGCGCAGCACGAGGAGTTCCTGCACGCGATGCGCACCAAGGGCGTGCGCGCGATGAGCTCGACTGAGGCCTTGTCGCTGTTGCGAGACGCGTGAGCACGCGAACAAGGAGAATCGCCCCATGACCCCGATCCTGCACAGCCTGCTCGAGACCGACCTGTACAAGTTCACGATGTGGCAGACCATGCTGCATCGCCACCCGCAGGCGCAGGCCGAGTACCGCTTCGCCTGCCGCAACACGCCGGCCTTCCCGCTGGCCGAGCTGCTGGCCGAGGTCGACGAGCAGCTCGACCACCTGTGCTCGCTGTCGTTCACCGAGGACGAGCTCGGCTACCTGGCCGCGCTGCGCTACGTCAAGAACGACTTCGTCGACTTCCTGCGCATCTTCCGCTTCCAGCGCCGCTTCATCCGCGCGTCGATCGCGCCGGGCGGCCAGACGCTGGAGATCGTGGCCGACGGCCCGCAGGTGCACGTGATGGCGTTCGAGATCTACGTGCTGGCCATCGTCAACGAGCTGTACTTCCGGCGCAGCGACCAGCCCGCCGCGCTGGTCGAGGGCCGCACGCGGCTGCAGGCCAAGATCGCCGCCTTGCGCGCGTTCGGCGCGGGCGAGCGGCCGCGCGCGCATCCGTTCGAGTTCTTCGACTTCGGCGTGCGCCGCCGCTTCTCCGGAGCGTGGCAGGAAGAAGTGGTTCGCACGCTCAAGGACGAGGTGCCGCAGTTCTTCAAGGGCACGTCCAACGTGATGCTGGCCAAGAAGTTCGGTCTGGTGGCCATCGGCACCATGGCGCACGAATACCTGCAGTCGTACCAGGCCTTCGACGTGCGGCTGCGCGACTTCCAGAAGATGGCGCTGGAGAACTGGGTGCAGGAATATCGCGGCGACCTCGGGGTGGCGCTGACCGACGTGGTGGGCATGGACGCCTTCCTGGCCGACTTCGACCTCTATTTCGCCAAGCTGTTCGACGGCCTGCGCCACGACTCGGGCGATCCCATCGCCTGGGGCGAGAAGGCGCTCGCGCACTACGCGAAGCTGCGCATCGACGCGCACACCAAGCGCCTGACCTTCTCCGACGGCCTCGACCTGGAGACGGCGTTCAGCATCTATCGCCACTTCGCCGACCGCACGCAGCTGGGCTTCGGCATCGGCACCAACCTGACCAACGACGTCGGCCTGCTGCCGCTGAACATCGTGATGAAACTGACCCAGTGCAATGGCCAGCCGGTGGCCAAGCTGTCGGACTCGCCGGGCAAGACCATGTGCAAGGACGAGACCTTCCTGGCCTACCTGCGCCAGGTCTTTCACCACGCGGAGCCCGACGCCGCCACGGTCGCCTGAAGCGGCAAAGTCCATGAGCACGCCATCGCACAACGCCGACATCGCCGTCCTCATCGGACGATTCCAGCCCTTGCATGACGCCCATCTCGCGCTGCTTGAACGCGCGCTGGAGATCGCGCCGCGCATCGTCGTCGTCGTCGGCTCGGCCTTCCAGGCGCGCACGCCCAAGAACCCGTTCACCTGGAAGGAACGCGCCGAGATGATCCGCCAGGCGTTGCCGCAGGCCGAGCGCGTGCGCATCGCCGTCGTGCCGATGCGTGACTACTACGACGAAACGCGCTGGGTGGCGTCGGTGCGCCAGGCGGTCATCGCCGAGATCGGCGGCGACGCATCACTGCGCATCGCGCTGGTCGGCCATTTCAAGGACGCCACCAGCAGCTACCTGGCGGCCTTTCCGGGCTGGACGCTGGACTCCGTCGAGCGCCTGCCCGGCGCGGGCGGCACGCAGTTGCGCGACGCGCTGTTCGGTGCCATTCCCGAAGACGCACACGCGCCGCCGCTGCTCGAGGCGACGCTGGCCGCCTTCGTCGACCAGGCGCCGCCGTCGACGGTCGCGTTCCTGCGCGCCTGGGCCGCGCTGCCCTTCCTGCCGGAGCTGGCCGTCGAATGGCGCGCCTTGAAGCGCTACAAGGACGCCTGGCGCTCGGCACCGTACGCACCGACCTTCGTCACGGTCGACGCCGTCCTGCAGTGCGCCGGCCAGGTGCTGCTGATCCGCCGCGGCCGGGCGCCGGGCCGCGGGCTGTACGCGGTGCCGGGCGGCTTCATCGAGCCGCGCGAGACGGCGTGGCAGTCGTGCCTGCGCGAGCTCGAGGAGGAGACGCACCTGAAGCTGCTCGACGAGACCATGCGGCGCTGCCTGCGCGAGGTGGCCGTGTTCGACCACCCCGACCGCAGCCAGCGCGGCCGCACCATCACGCACGCGCACCACTTCGACCTGGGCGAGCGCGAGCTGCCCGAAGTGCGGGCCGACGACGACGCGGCGGCCGTCGAATGGGTGGACATCGCCCACCTGCCCGCGATGGAAGACCGATTCTTCGACGACCACTTCCACATGCTCGACCACTTCCTCGCCCTGACCCCGCGCGTCTAGCCCACCCTCCTCCATGGCAACCTACAAAGGCATCAGCTTCCCCGACAAGGTGGCGCCCCTCGCGCGCCACATGCCCTCGGTCGACGACCACCGCGAGGCGCTCGCCGCACTGAGCGGCACCTGGGACACGCTGGCGCTGCTCGCGCACCTGTCCAACCTCGAGGCCGACATGAGCGAGGTGCGCGCCAGCTTCGGCGAGCTCACGGGCGAACTGCTCGTGTGCCTGGCCGAGGAGATGCACGCGCTGGCCGACGGCACGCTGGGCCACCAGGCGCAGATCGCGGTGGACCTCCTCACGCGCAACCTGTTCGAGCGCACCGCCGACATCGGCTTCCTGGCGACCGACAGCGCCATCGTCCAGGCCTGCGGCGCCCGTGACCCGGCCGTCTTCACCGCCCTGCGCGAGCGCCTGCGCACCTATGCCGCGCGCTACACCGTCTATCGCGACATCGTGCTGCTCGCCCCCGACGGCCAGGTGCTGACTCGGATGGTCGACGGCTTCGCCGGCCGCTCCTCGTCGGCCCTCGTCGGCCGCGCCCTGGGCGAGCAAGGCGGCTACGTCGAGACCTACGAGGCCACCGACTTCTGCGGCGGCGAACGGGCCCTGACCCACGCCTGGCGCGTCGAGCAAGACGGCCGCGCCATCGGCGTGCTGGCGCTGGTGTTCGACCTCGAGCGCGAGGCCGCCATGATCTTCGAGCGGCTCGCGACGCAGGACGAAGTGCTGGCCTTCGTCGATGGCCAGGGCCGCGTCGTCGTCTCCAACGAGATGGCGCGCCTGCCGCCCGGCCACCGGCTCGGATGGCGCGACGGCGCCGCGGCGACGCGGCTCGGGGGCGTCACGCATCTGGTGACGCAGCGCCATGGCCGGCCTTACCAGGGCTATCCGGGACCAGGCTGGTCGACGGTCGCGCTGGCACCGGTGGAGCTCGCCTTCGGCGAGGATGCGCAGGACAGGGCGCCAGTCGGCTTTTCGGGCGAGAACGTGTTCTCTCAGCGCCTCCTGCGCGTGCCGGTGCGTGCGCGTGAGATCCAGCGCCGGCTCGACCGCATGGTATGGAACGGCCGCATCCACCAGGCCGCCGAGTCCAACGCATTCTCCCGTTCGCTCCTGGAAGAGATTGCCGCCACCGGCCGCAGGACCAAGGACGTGTTCGAGCGCGCATCGTCGCAGTTGTTGACCACCGTCGCGTCCGGCCTGCTGGGCGAGGCCCGATTCCTGGCCGACCTGTCGGTCGACGTGCTGGATCGCAATCTGTACGAGCGGGCCAACGATTGCCGCTGGTGGGCCACGAGTCCGGTGCTCGCGACCATGGACGCCGGCGCCGCACGCAAGACGCTCGCGCACATCAACGGCCTGTACACGGTCTACTCGAACGTGCTGCTGTTCGACACGCAAGGCGTCGTGGTGGCCGCCAGCCGCGACGCCGCCGTCGAAGGCCGCCCGCTGACGCCCGCCTGGGTCGCCGACTGCCTGCGGCTGCGCGACCCGATGCGCTACGTCGTCTCGCCGTTCGAGCCCAGCGAGCTGTACGGGGGCGCCGGCACGTACGTGTATGCGGCGCCCATCCTCGTCGATGGCAGCGCGGTCGGCGGCGTCGCGCTGGTGTTCGACAGCACGCCGCAATTCGAGGCCATGCTGCGCGCGTCGCTGCCGCAGACGCCCGGCGCCATCGCCGCCTACTGCCGCCGCGACGGCTCGGTGATCAGCCGCACCGGCGAGCTGCCGGTCACCTTGCCGGCCAGCGTGCTGTCGCTCGCGCCGGGCCAGTCGTGGTCGGGCGTCTTGACCGAAGGCGGTCACAGCTTCGTCGTCGGCGCCACCGCCGGCAGCGGCTACCGCGAATTCAAGACCAGCGACGGCTACGACGAGCCGGTGATCGGCGTCATCGTGATCCCGTGCGGCCAGGCCGTCGACGAGCGCGTCGCGGTCGCGCCGCAGATCGCCAACGTGCCGGGCGGCGCCGAGATCGCCACCTTCCTGATCGGCGAGCAGCTGCTGGGCGTGCCGGCCAGCGAGGTCGTCGAATGCATCGAGGTGCAGGCGGCCGTGCGCGTGTGGCGCGGCGGCTTCGCCCAGCGCCACGTCGGCTTCGTCACCTGGAACGACATGGCGCTGCCGCTGGTGGACATCGCCGCCGACATCGACGCCGCCGGTGCGGCGCAGCGCCACGCGCTGGTGCTCAAGGCGGGCGAGCAGTGGTTCGGCCTGCTGGTGTCCGAGCTGGGCCCGGTCGCCGACATGAAGCTCACCGAGGAACGCGGCCTGACCGGACGCTCCGACGCCATCCGGCTCATCGCGCAGCTCGCACGCTCCGGCCCGGTGTTCATCCCGGTGCTGTCGCCCGACGCGGTCTTCGGCGGCCCTGCGGGCTGAGGCGCGCGCACGCGCTCATCGATCGACTCCCATGGCCAGTCGTCCATCCGTTGCCGCGAAGAATGACTTCGCGCGTCCCTACACCACCGTCGACGTGCTGATCTTCACCGTCCTCGACGACGCGCTGAAGGTGCTGCTGGTGCAGCGGCCGTCCGACCCCGGCGAGCCCGGCCCGGGGCTGTGGGCCTTGCCAGGCGGCTTCGTCGATGTCGAGCTCGACGCCGACCTCGAAGCCTGCGCGCGCCGAAAACTGCGCGAGAAGACCGGTGTGGCCAGCCCGTACCTCGAGCAGCTGGGCAGTTGGGGCAGCGCCACGCGCGACCCGCGCGGCTGGTCGGCCACGCACGCCTACTTCGCGCTGATGCCGGGCGACGGCGTGACGCTGACCAAGGGCGCGAACGCGGCGGACGTCGCCTGGTTCACCGTCGACGAGCCGCTGCTGGCCAGGAAGAAGCTGGCGTTCGACCATGCGCAGATCCTGCGCGCCGGCGTCGAGCGCCTGCGCGCCAAGGTCGAATACACCTCGCTGCCGGCGTACCTGCTGCACGAGCCCTTCACGCTGCCGCAGCTGCAGCACACCTACGAGGTCGTGCTCGGACGGCCGGTCGACAAGAGCGGCTTTCGCACGCGCATGCTGGCGGCCGGCTTCCTGGCCGAGGTCGGCGTGGTCGAGAGCGAATCGAACCGGCCGCCGATGGGCTATCGCTTGAAGGACCGCGGCGCGCCGGTCTTCTTTCCGCGCACCTTCAGTCCGCGCGGCTGAAGGCCGCTCAGCGCTTCAGGCCAGCGCGATCGAGCTGGTCGAATTCGGCCTGCGTCAGTTCGATGTCTCGCGCCTTCACGTTCTCCTCCAGGTGCGCCACCTTGGACGTGCCTGGAATCGGAATGATCACCGGGCTGCGTTGCAGCAGCCAGGCGACGGCAATCTGGCTGGTCGTCGCGCCGTGGGCCTTGGCGATCGCATCCAGCGCCGAACCCTCGCGCGTGAGTTCGCCCGCGGCCAGCGGGAACCACGGGATGAAGCCGATGCCGCGTGCCTCGCAGTGCCTGAGCACGTCCTCGCTGCCGCGGTCGGCGAAGTTGTAGCGGTTCTGCACCGTGGCCACCGGAAAGACCTTGGACGCCGCCTCGATGTCCTCGACCGACACCTCGCTCAGGCCGGCATGGGCGATCACGCCGTCGTCCAGCAGCAGCCTGACCGCGTCGAACTGCTCGTCGCGCGGCACCTTGGCGTCGATGCGGTGCAACTGCCACAGCGCGATCTGCTCCACGCCCAGGCGCTCGCGGCTGGCGTGCGCCTCGCTGACCAGGTGGCTGGGGTTGCCGTTGGGCGTCCAGATGTCGGGCCCGCTGCGCTCCAGGCCGCCCTTGGTGGCGACCGTGACCTTCTCGTACGGATACAGCGCCTCCCTGATCAGTTCCTCGGAGACTTCGGGCCCATACGAATTGGCGGTGTCGATGAAGTCGACACCCAGCTCGGGCAGGCGGCGCAGCGTGGCGAGCGCGCCGGCGCGATCCTGCGGCGGACCCCAGATGCCCTTGCCGGTGATGCGCATCGCGCCGAAGCCCAGGCGGTTGATCTGGAGTTCACCGCCGATGCGGAAGGTCTTGGGGTGCGTGGCCATGATGTCGTCCCGTGCAGTACGTTGAAGAAGTCGCCCGGCCCAGTATGGTCAGGCCGCGCGACGTTTTCAGGCATGGGGTCTTGGCACGAATCCCGGATCCGTGTCAGGCCGTGGCCGTGGCCTTGGCGGACAGCGACGCCAGGTGCTGGTGGATCAAGGCGACGGCGGCGGCGCCGTCACCGATCGCGCCGCCGACGCGCTTGACCGAGCCGGCGCGCACGTCGCCCACCGCGAAGGCACCGCGCACACTGGTCTCGAAGGGATTGGGCACGCGACCGGGCAGCACGTTGCCGTCCGGACCGCTGACCGCGTCAGTGCCGGTCAGCACGAAACCCGTCTTGTCGACCGCGATGCCGCAGCCTTCGAGCCAGCGCGTCTCCGGGTCGGCGCCGACGAACAGGAAGACGTTGCGCAGCTCGCGCTCGTGCTCCTGGCCGTCCGGGCCGCCCTGGCGCCACTTGACGCGGCTCAGGCCGGACGGCAACTGGCCTTCCAGCTCCACCAGCTCGGTGTGCGTCCAGAGCTTGATGTTGGGCGCCGCCTTGATGCGGTCGATCAGGTAGCGCGACATGCTCGCCGCCAGCCCGCTGCCGCGAATCATCATGTGCACCTTGGCCGCGTGGGCCGAGAGGAACACAGCCGCCTGTCCGGCCGAATTGCCGCCGCCCACGAGCACCACCTCGGAGCCGGCGCACATCTTGGCCTCGAGGCCGGAGGCCCAGTACCAGACGCCGTGGCCCTCGAACTCCTCGATGCGGCCGAGCGCCGGGCGGCGATAGCGTGCGCCGCTCGCGCACACCAGGCTGCGGCTGCGCAGGCGCCGCCCGTCGGCCAGGTGCACGGCGAAGATGCCTTCGCTCTCGGCCCGCGAACAGTCCAGCCGCACCGCCTCGGCCGGGATGATCATCTTGGCGCCGAACTTCTGGGCCTGGATGTAGGCCCGGCCGGCCAGCGCCTGGCCCGAGATGCCGGTCGGAAAGCCGAGGTAGTTCTCGATGCGCGCACTGGCGCCGGCCTGGCCGCCGAACGAGCGGCAGTCCAGCACCGCCACGCGCAAGCCTTCGGACGCCGCATACACGGCCGTCGACAACCCGGCCGGCCCGGCGCCGACCACCAGCACGTCGAAGATGCCGTCGCAGACCCGGTCGTCGATCATGCCCAGCGCCGTGGCGAGCTGGGTCTCGGTCGGCTCGACCAGCACGGTGCCACCGGGCGTGACGGCCACCGCCTCGGCCGCGGCGGCGCCGTACTGCACGAGCAGCTGCGCGGCCACGGGATCCTCGTCGCCGGTGACGACGTGGTGCGGCTGGCCGTTGCGCTGCAGGAAGTTCTGCAGCCGCAGCACCGAGGCAGAGCCGGCGGCGCCGATGATGGTCGCGCCGCTGGCGCCGGCCTGGATCAGCGACACGCGCCGCAGGATCAGCGCGCGCATGATGCGCTCGCCCAGGTCGGCTTCGGCGATGATCAACGCGCGCAACTGGTCGGGCACGACCAGGATGCCCTCGACCTCGCCGACGCACTGCGCGTCGACCAGCGCCGAGCCACCGAACAGGGTGCCGGCCTCGGCCAGGAACTCGCCGGGCTCGTAGTCGTGGTACGGGCGGATGTTGCCCAGGCCGTCGCGCTGCGTCACGGTCACGCGGCCCTTGACCAGCAGGAACAGGCCGCGCGACTTCTGGCCTGCCTGGATCAGGAAGGCGCCGTCCGCGGCGTGGTGCGGCTCGCCAAAGCGCCGCACGCGCTCGACGTCGGCGCCGGTGAGCACCGGAAACATCTGGTAGGCCCGGTTCGGGTCGGGTTGCTGGCCCGGGGCGGGGGCGGCGTTGTTCGGCGGGTTGTCCACGGGCGGCTCCAGGCAGTGCGGCGCGCCGGTCGAAAGGCGCGCAAGCATCGACTGTCGCACGGCAGCGAAAGTCTTGCACGGCCCGGGAGCGACAACCCGGCGGCACGCGCCTTGCCGCCGCGTTCTGTCACTGTTGCCCGGAGTGCGCCATGGCCCAAGACGAAGACGTCCGCATCGAATCGTTCACGCTGGCTGCGGGCGGCTGGACGTCCGTCAAGGAGGTGGCGCACGCGCTGCGCGAAGCGCACATTCCGCTGGAGGGCAGCCGCATCCTGCTCGAGCAGAACAAGCCCGACGGCTTCGCCTGCGTCAGCTGCTCCTGGGCCAAGCCGGCCGATCCGCATCCGGCCGAGTTCTGCGAACACGGCGCCAAGGCGACCGCCTGGGAGCTGACGAAGGACCGCTGCACGCCGGAATTCTTCGCGCAGCACACGCTCACCGAGCTCGAAGGCTGGACGGACTTCGAGCTGGAGTCCGCCGGCCGCCTCACCGCGCCGATGCGCTGGGACGCCGCCACCGACAAGTACGTCGAGGTCTCGTGGCACGAGGCCTTCGAGGACATCGGCCAGCGGCTCAAGGCGCTCGATCCCAAGGAGACGGTGTTCTACACCTCGGGCCGCGCGTCGCTGGAAACCTCGTACATGTTCTCGTTGCTGGCCCGCAGCTACGGCAACAACAACCTGCCCGACAGCTCCAACATGTGCCACGAGAGCACCTCGTCGGGCCTGCCCAAGAGCATCGGCGTGGCGGTGGGCACGGTGCAGCTCGAGGACTTCAAGCAGTGCGACTGCATCTTCATCATGGGCCACAACGTGGGCACCAACGCGCCGCGCATGCTGCACGACCTGCAGGAATGCCGCCAGCGCGGCGTGCCCATCATCGTGTTCAATCCGCTCAAGGAGCCGGGGCTGGTGCGCTTTGCCAACCCGCAGTCGCCGCTGCAGATGCTAACGCCGGCGGACACGGCCATGAACACGCAGTACCACCAGGTCAAGGCCGGCGGCGACCTGGCCGCGCTGACCGGGCTGTGCAAGGCACTGGTGGCGCTGGACGACCAGGCGCGCGCGACCGGCCAGGACGAAGTCCTGGACCACGCCTTCATCGCCCAGCACACGCACGGCTTCGAGGCGTTCTGCCTGCACCTGCGCCAGGTCGAGTGGCCGGCCATCGAGCAGGCCAGCGGGCTGACCCGCGCGGCGCTCGAATCGGCCGCCGCGGTGATCGGCCGCGCGCAGCGCGTGATCGGCCTGTACGGCATGGGCCTGACGCAGCACAAGACCGGCGTGGCCAACGTGCAGATGGTGGCCAACCTGCTGCTGCTGGGCGGCCACATGGGCGTGCCCGGCGCGGGCATCCTGCCGATTCGCGGGCACTCGAACGTGCAGGGCCAGCGCACGGTGGGCATCACCGAGAAGCCCGAGAAGGTGCCGGCCGACAAGCTCAAGGCGCTGTTCGACATCGAGGTGCCCAAGGAGAAAGGCCGCACGACGGTGGAGACCTGCGAGGGCCTGATCGATGGCTCGGTCAAGGCCATCGTCAGCCTGGGCGGCAACCTGATGCGCGCGGTGCCGGACGGGCCGCGCGTCGAACAGGGCTGGCGCCGCGCCAAGCTGTCGGTGCAGATCGCCACCAAGTTGAACCGCAGCCACGTCGTCCACGGCGAGGTGGCCTACCTGCTGCCGTGCCTGGGCCGCATCGAGATCGACCGCCAGGCGAGCGGCGACCAGGCCGTCTCGATGGAAGACTCCACCGGCTGCATGCACGGATCGCGCGGCATGGCCGAACCGGCGAGCGACAAGCTGCTGTCCGAGCCGGCCATCGTCGCCGGCATCGCCAAGGCGACGCTGGGCGCGCACAGCAAGGTGCCATGGGACGAGTGGGTGGCCGACTACGCCAAGGTGCGCCAGGCCATCGAGCAGACCTATCCCGAGATCTTCCACGACTTCGAGAAGCGCATGTGGCAGCCCGGCGGCTTCCATCGCCCGCTGCCGGCCTGCCATCGCGAATGGAAGACGCCCAGCGGCAAGGCCAACTTCATCTGCCCACCGTCGCTGGAGGAGGACGACGACATGGCGGCACAGGGGCCCGACGTGATCCGCCTGACCACGCTGCGCAGCTTCGACCAGTTCAACACCACGGTCTACGGCTACCACGACCGCTTCCGCGGCATCCACGGCACGCGCCACGTGCTGATGATGAACGACCAGGACATCACGCGGCTGGGCTTTTCCGACGGCCAGATCGTGCGCGCGACGACGGCGTCGACCGACGGCGCGCCGCGCGAGGTCGGCGGGCTGCGCATCGTGCGCTACGACATCCCGCGCGGCTGCGCGGCCGGCTATTTCCCGGAGCTGACCCCGCTGGTGCCGTTGTGGCACCGCGCCACCGAAAGCCAGGTTCCCGCCTACAAGTCCGTGCCGATCCGCCTCAGCCGCATGTGAGGGGTTTCACGGAGCGGCGCAACAGGGAGCGTTCAGCTTGCAGCGCCGGCAGCCCGACTTTGCGTTCCAGTAACGCTTCGGGTGTCAACATCGATGGATGGGCGCCGTTTAATGGGCAGTGATCCCGCTCGCCGCCCGGAAACGACGCCCATGACCTTGCCCGCCTGCATGATGCTGACGCGCCGCAGCGCGCTTGCCGCCACCATGGCCGCGGTCGCCTGGCGTCCCGCATTCGCCTTGGAAGAGGCGCCCCCCGGCCAGGCCGACGCGCTGCACGCGCTGAACCGCCTGGCCTTCGGGCCGGCGCCGGGCGACCTCGAGCGCGTCACGCGCATGGGCGTGACGGCCTGGATCGCGGAGCAGTTGCGGCCCGAGCGTCTGCCGCTGCCGGCATTCCTCGCCGACCAGCTGGCGTCCTTGCGCACGCCGCATGAATCGCAGCGCGAGCTCGTGCAGGGCTATCGCGAGATGGTCAAGGAGGCCAGGCAGGCCAAGCAGGCCGAGACCGCGTCGGCCGACGGCAGCAAGCCGGGGACGGAGGAAGGCGCCGAGCGCCGCCGGCAGGTCGCGGCGATCTACGTCGAGGCCGGCCAGGAGCGCCTGCTGCAGGCCCTGAACAGCCCGCGCCAGCTGCAGGAAGTGCTGGTCGATTTCTGGTTCAACCACTTCAACGTGTTCCAGGGCAAAGGCCTGGACCGGGTGCTGGTCGAAAGCTATGAACGCGAGGCGATCCGGCCCCATGTCCTGGGCCGCTTTCGCACCATGCTGGGCGCCACGGCCAAGCATCCGGCGATGCTGTTCTATCTCGACAACTGGCTCTCGGTGGCGCCCGGCTACCAGCCGCCACGCCGCCTGGGCGCGGCCGGCGCCGGCAAGGCGAGCGGCCTGAACGAGAACTATGCGCGTGAGGTGATGGAACTGCACACGCTGGGCGTGGACGGCGGCTACACGCAGCAGGACGTCACCCAGCTGGCGCGCATCCTCACCGGCTGGACGATGCTGCCGCAGCAACCCGCACGCCGCCGCTTCATGGACGACAGTGCCAGCGGCCAGGGCGACTCGATGTTCCGCTTCGATGCCTCCCGCCACGACAACGGCAGCAAGACCTGGCTGGGCCACGTCGTGGCGCCCGGCGGCCAGATCGAGGGCGAGTTCGCGCTCGACGTGCTGGCGCGCCACCCGGCCACCGCCAGGCACATCGCCTTGAAGCTCGCGCGGCGCTTCGTCGCCGACGAGCCGTCGCCCGCGCTCGTCGGCCGGCTGTCGCAGCGCTTCCTCGACACCGACGGCGACCTGCGCGCCGTCGTGCAGTCCCTGGTCGAGTCACCGGAATTCCGCGATCCGAAGCCGGTCAAGTTCAAGACGCCGTACCAGTTCGTGCTGTCGTCCGTGCGCGCCACCGGCATCGCCACCACCAACGTCAAGCCGCTGATGGGCCAGCTCGCGCAGCTGGGCCAGCCGCTGTACGGCTGCCAGACGCC
>JBJMWF010000073.1:0-2864 GCA_045810265.1 Vitreoscilla sp.
ACCGCGCCCGGTGTCTTCCCGTGCTCCACCAGCGCGACCAGCGGCGCCTCGCAGGCGGCGAGCGTGTCGATCCAGGCGATCGGCTGCAATGGCTGCCAGCGGCGAAGCGCGAGGTCGCGAGCGCGAAATGACGGGCGCAGTTGCTCGACGCGCTTGATGGCGGCGACGACTGCCTCGGGGACGCGCCGTGCCGCCTGCGGATCCAGCGCTTCGGACATCGCCGCCAGCGCCTCCGCGATGCGCCGGCGCAGGACGTCCGTCGACCGCACCGGCAACACGAACCAGGCCGCGGCCAGTCCGATGGCAGCGCCCGCCAGGATCTCGAGCAAGCGTTGCCACAGCAGCGGCGGGGGTGCAGTGGGCTGCAAGGTCTGCAGCAGCGCGAGCGCCAGCGTCACGAACAGCGCCCACCAGCCGTAGCCCGCGGGCCGCAGCCAGACGCCCAGGAACACGCTGGCGAGGATCAATGCAGCCGTCCATGGCCCGACCATCGTGACGTGGCCGACAACTGCCAGCGCCACGACGGTGCCAGCGGCAGCGCCGAGCACGCGCAACGCGCTCTTGTAGACGACGTCCTGGCGGCCACGGTTGCCGCTGTTGACGATGAAGGCCGTCAGCACGATCCAGCTCCAGTGCGACGGAAACACGAGATAGCCGACCGCGAACGACGCGGCGAGCGCGACGGTCATCTGCAGCGCCATGCGCAGGTGCGGCGAGGGACGCATCGCGCCCGGCGCCTGCGCATGCTCCGGCCCTGCGGGCTCGTCGACGAGCGAAGGCGGCGCGAGCCAGTGCAGCCCGCGCCCGAGCGCCTGCGCGAGCGTCACGCACGCCAGCGCCGCGAGCGCGACGGCCACCGGCACCAGCAGCGGCGGCAGCATGCCCGACTCGCGTCGCGGCAGATGCGGCACCACCAGGACGGTCACCAGCGGCAAGGCGATCAGCGAGCCGATGCGCGAGGCGCGAGGCCCGAAGCGCCGCAGCCAGATCGACGACGCGATGCCGGCCGTGAATACCGCCGCGCCGACCCACGGCGCCAGCTGCAGCAAGATGCCGACACCCACGCTTGCGAGCGCGACCAGCGGCAGCGCGAGCAGCGCCTCGTGCGCGCCGCGGCGCTCGCCGGCCAGGTGGCTGCGCGCCAGCGACAGCGAAAGCACTGCGCCCAGCACCGCCGATGCGGCGCCCGCTTCGATCCATTGCGCGCACGCCAGGGTCCCCAGCATCGCGAGCAAGGTCAGCGCGGCTTCGCGCAGCGAGCGCAGCAGGCGGTCGGACATGGGGCCCAGTGGTAGCGATGGAACGCCGGATTCTCGCCTCGAACTGACACGGGTCTTACAGCGGGCTCGGGCATAGGCAGTCCGCCTCCTATTTGCACCGTCCTGGCTCTCGGGGTTTGCACGAGTCTGCGGGGAATACGTAGCGGCAAATGGTTACAGCGGCACCACAATGTCCCGGGAATTCAACTCGCTTTGAATCACAAACGCGAGGCAACAGCAGTTTGCCCAAACGGAGACACAACCCATGAAGTTCACATCTCGACTCACTGTCGTCGCCCTGGCCTGCACGGCCGCCACCGCCTTCGCGGCCGACCCGATCAAGATCGGCGTCGACGGCCCGTTCACCGGCGGCTCGTCCTCGATGGGCGTCAGCATGCGCGATGGCGTGCGGCTGGCCGCCGACGAGATCAACAAGTCCGGCGGCGTGCTCGGCCGCCAGATCCAGCTCGTCGAGCGAGACGACGAAGCCAAGAACGAACGCGGCGCGCAGATCGCCCAGGAGCTGATCAACAAGGAGAAGGTCGTCGCGGTGGTGGGCTACATCAACACCGGCGTGGGCCTGGCCTCGGAGCGCTTCTTCCAGGACGCCAAGATCCCGGTGATGAACAACGTGGCCACCGGCTCCGTGCTCACCCACCAGTTCGACGACCAGCCCGAGAACTACGTCTTCCGCAATTCGGCCAACGACAGCATCCAGGCGCCGATGATCGCCGACGAGGCGGTCAAGCGCGGCTTCAAGAAGGTCGCCATCCTGGCCGACTCCACGAACTACGGCCAGCTGGGCCGCGCCGACCTCGAGAAGGCGCTCGCGCTCAAGGGCATCAAGCCGGTGGCCGAGGAGAAGTTCAACATCAAGGACGTGGACATGACCGCGCAGCTGCTCAAGGCCAAGGAGGCCGGCGCCGAGGCGATCCTGACCTACGGCATCGGCCCCGAGCTGGCGCAGATCGCCAACGGCATGACCAAGCTGGGCTGGAAGGTGCCGATGATCGGCAGCTGGACGCTGTCGATGGCCAACTACATCGACAACGCCGGCCCCGGCGGCGAAGGCGCGCGCATGCCGCAGACCTTCATCCAGGAAGGCACCACGCCCAAGCGCAAGGCCTTCATCGAGAACTACGTCAAGACCTTCAAGCCGAAGAACAACCGCATCGACTCGCCGGTGTCGGCGGCCCAGGGCTATGACTCGGTGTACCTGCTGGCCGCTGCGATCAAGCAGGCCGGCTCCACCGAAGGCCCGAAGGTGAAGGCGGCGCTGGAGGACCTGCAGACCCCGATCGAGGGTGTCGTCACGATCTACAACAAGCCGTTCTCCAAGGGCGACCACGACGCGATCACCGCGAACATCCCGGTGTTCGGCGAAGTGAAGGGCCAGCGCGTGGTGTACGCCTACCCGGAAGACCAGAAGAAGGCGTCCGAAGTGCGCCTGAAGGACGCCAAGGCGTCGCCGGCCAAGTCGAAGTAAGCGGGCAGCGAAGGACGCCGCCGCGGACCGCGTCCGCGGCGGCGTTCCTTCATCGAGCGGCACCTCTCGCCGCAGGCAGGAAACGATGCAGATCCTCACACAACTGGTCTACAGCGGCA
>JBJMWF010000074.1:0-8657 GCA_045810265.1 Vitreoscilla sp.
GCCACCCAGGAGCGTCTGCGAAAGCTGACGGAAGAGCTCGAGGACCGCGTGAGGCAGCGAACCGAGCAACTGGTCGCGTCGAACCGCGAGTTGCAGGCTGCGACCCTCGCGGCGGAGCAGGCGTCGGTGGCCAAGAGCCGCTTCTTGTCCAATGTCAGCCACGAGCTGCGAACGCCCCTGAACGCGATCCTGGGGTTCGGCCAGCTGCTCAATGTGCCGGGCCGCGGCCCGCTGACCGTGAACCAGCAGACGGTCTATGGCGACAACATCGTCGCCGCCGGCAAGCACTTGCTGACCCTGATCAACGAGCTTCTCGACCTGGCCAGCATCGAGGCAGGCAAGACCTCGGTCGCCATCGAGCGCCTGCCGCTGGGCGAGGTGCTCGACGACTGCATCCGCCTGATGGCACCGATCGCGACACAGCATCGGATCGACCTCCAAGCGCCAGCGCAGGTGACGCTGAACGTGATGGCCGACCGCGTACGCCTGAAGCAGGTGCTGCTGAACCTCTTGTCCAACGCGATCAAGTACAGCCCCGAGCAGTCGCACGTCGACATCCGGTGCGAACAGGTGGGCGGCAAGGTCAGGATCTCCATCACCGACCATGGCGCCGGGATGACCGACGAGCAGGTCGCGGCGCTGTACCAGCCGTTCAACCGGCTGGGCCGGGAACGCACCAGCGCCGAGGGCAGCGGCATCGGCCTGGTCGTCACGCGCAGCCTGGTCGAACTGATGGAAGGCCAGATGGGCGTCGGCAGCCGTCCGGGCGTCGGGAGCACGTTCTGGCTGGCGCTGCGCAGCGATAAGGAACGGCCCAGCCTGCCCGCCACCGCCTCGGCCGGCTCGCCGGCTTCATCCGCGGCAGGCGGCACGGTCGCCACCATCCTGTGCGTGGATGACGACGCCGCCAGCCTGCGCCTCGTGCAGGACCTGCTGGCCACTCGCAGGGACATCGCGGTGATCACCGCCTCGAACGGCAGGATCGGCGTCGAGCTCGCACTGGCGCACCGGCCCGCCGCCATCGTGATGGACAACAACATGCCCGAGATGACCGGCACCGAGGCGCGCCGCATGCTGCGAGCCGATCCTCGCACCGCCGACATCCCCATCATCGCCCTCAGCGCGAGCCCGCCGCCGCCGTCGGAACTGATGGACAGCGGCCCACGCTCGCGCTACGTTTCCAAGCCGTTCGAGGTGCAGACCTTCCTGGACATCATCGACGCGGTGCTCGCGGACGCGCGCGGCGCCTGAGCGATCGCGGACGGCGCAAACAACGGTCGAGCATCCCTGCGCGCCGGGCGCCGCCGCTCGGGAACATCGATTGCTCGACCGTCGCCTCGCCCCACCCCGCGGAAATCGCTTGGACTCGTCCCCGAAAGACCTCGTCGTCGCGCGCCCCGAAGGCCTGTACTGTCCCGCGGGCGACTTCCACATCGACCCGTGGCAGCCGGTCGGCCACGCGCTCATCACGCATGCCCACGGCGACCATCTGCGCATCGGGCATGGCCGTTACCTGACGGCCGAGGCCGGCCGCCACGTGGTGACCCAGCGTGTCGGGCCCGTCGACCTGCAGACGCTTGCCTACGGCGAGGCGATCACGCATCGCGGCGTGAAGATCTCGTTCCATCCGGCCGGCCACGTGCTCGGTTCGGCGCAGATCCGGCTCGAGCACGAAGGCCAGGTCTGGGTCGTCTCGGGCGACTACAAGACCGGGCCGGACGCGACCTGCGCGCCGTTCGAGCCGGTGCGCTGCGATGTCTTCGTCACCGAGTCGACCTTCGGCCTGCCGGTGTTCCGCTGGGCGCCGCAGCAGGACGTCTTCGACAGCATCAATGCCTGGTGGCAGGACAACGCCGCCGCGGGCCGCGCCTCCATCGTCTATGCCTACTCGTTCGGCAAGGCGCAGCGCGTGCTGGCGGGGCTGGATGCCGGCCTCGGGCCCATCATCGTGCACGGCGCGGTGGCCTCGATGGATGAGGCCTACCGGCAATCGGGCGTGGTGCTGCCGCCCACCAAGAGCGTGCTCGACGCCTCGGCCGCGGAACTGCGCCAGTGCCTGGTTGTCGCGCCGCCGTCGGCGCAGGCCAGCCCCTGGTTGAAGCGCTTCGGCGACTACAGCGATGCGTTCGCGTCCGGCTGGATGCTGCTGCGCGGCGCGCGCCGGCGCCGCAACGTCGACCGCGGCTTCATTCTTTCGGATCACGCCGACTGGCCGGGGTTGCTGGAGGCCATTGCCGCGACCGGCGCGCCGCGCGTCATCGTCACGCACGGCTATGTCGAGCCGCTGGTGCGCTACCTCGCGGAGCAGGGCCTGCAGTCCGGCGCCTTCAAGACGCAGTACGGCGATGACGAGGACGTGAAGGAAGCCGAGGACCCCGCGCCAACGGAGGCGCCATGAAGGAGTTCGCCGCCCTCTTCTCCGCCCTGGACTCGACGACGTCGACCAGGAAGAAGACCGACGCGCTGCTGCTGTACTTCCGTCGCGCGCAACCCGCCGACGCCGCCTGGGCGCTGTACTTCCTGGCCGGCGGCAAGCCGCGCCAGACGGTTCCGACCGGCCTGCTGCGCAGCGCCGCGCGCGAGGCGGCCGGCATCCCCGAATGGCTGTTCGACGAGAGCTACGACATCGTCGGCGACCTGGCCGAGACCATCGCGCACGTGCTGCCACCCGCGGCCGCCACCATCGAGCTGCCGCTGCACGTGTGGATCGAGGAGCGCCTGCTGGCCTTGCGCGGCCAGTCGCCGGAGGCAGTGTCGGCGGCGCTCAAGAGCTACTGGAACGAGCTCGATACCCCCGGCCGTTTCCTGCTGACCAAGCTGATCGGCGGCAGCTTCCGCGTGGGCGTCGCGCGCAACCTGGTGCTGCGTGCGCTGGCCGAGACCACCGGCATCGACGCCAAACTGCTCGCGCAGCGCCTGATGGGCTACACCGACAAGCACCACACGCCCGACGCGGCGCGCTACGCGCTGCTGATCGATCCGCAGCACACGCCGCAGGCCGAGTCGGGCCAGCCCTACCCCTTCTTCCTCGCGCATCCGCTGCAGGCGCCGATCGAATCGCTGGGCCAGCGCGAGGACTGGCTGGTCGAATGGAAGTGGGACGGCATCCGGGCGCAGTTCATCCGCCGCGGCGCGGGCTCGTGGCTGTGGTCGCGCGGCGAGGACCTGCTCAATGGCCGCTTCCCCGAGATCGACGCGATGCATGCCCAGTTGCCCGACCACACCGTGCTCGATGGCGAGATCGTGGTCTGGCGCGAGGGCCGCGTGCAGGCCTTCGCCGACCTGCAAAAGCGCATCGGCCGCAAGACCGTGTCCAAGAAGATCCTCGCGGACCTGCCCGTCGCGTTCCTGGCCTACGACCTGCTCGAGGCCGACGGCGTCGACATCCGCGGCTGGCCGCAATGGCAGCGCCGCGAGCGCCTGGAGCAGATCGTGGCCGCAGCATCGCACGGCGTGAACGACCCGCTGCAGCTTTCACCGCGCGTCGACGCGCCTGACTGGGCGACGCTGACCGCGCTGCGTGCCGAGTCGCGGGCGCGCGGCGTCGAGGGCTTCATGCTCAAGCAGCGCGAAGGCCGCTATGGCTCGGGCCGCACCAAGGACGTCGGCACCTGGTGGAAGTGGAAGATCGATCCCTACAGCGTCGATGCGGTGCTGATCTACGCCCAGAGCGGCCATGGACGGCGCGCGAACCTCTACACCGACTACACCTTCGCCGTGTGGGACGGCGAGCCCGGCGACGACGCGAATCCGCGCCGGCTCGTGCCGTTCGCCAAGGCGTATTCGGGCCTGACCGACGACGAGATGCGCCAGGTCGACCAGCGCATCCGCCAGACCACCACCGAGAAGTTCGGCCCGGTGCGCAGCGTGACACCGACACTGGTGGTGGAGCTCGGCTTCGAGGGCATCCAGGCCTCGCCGCGCCACAAGTCAGGCATCGCGGTACGCTTTCCGCGCATGCTGCGACTGCGTTGGGACAAGCCGGTCGACGAGGCCGACACACTGCAGACGCTGCGTGAGTTCATCGCCGAATCGGCCGCGTTGAAGCAGACGGCCTGACCTCGGGGATACCCGCTCTGTATGCCGACGAAGCCCGTCTCCCGTGCCGCCGCCGAGCGCTGGCTCGCCACCCGCGGCTGGAAGCCCTTCGCCTTCCAGCGCGAAGTCTGGCGCGCGATGGTGGAAGGCCGCAGCGGCCTGCTGCATGCCAACACCGGCACCGGCAAGACGCTCGCGGCGTGGCTGGGCGCGCTGCAGGCGCTGGCGATCGAGGCACCGTCCCGGCGCGCTGGCGCGAACAAGCCGGTCGCGCCGCCGCTGTCGGTGCTGTGGCTCACGCCGATGCGTGCGCTCGCCGCCGACACGACGCGCGCCCTGCGCGAGCCGCTGGCGGAGCTGGCGCCGACCTGGACGCTCGCCCTGCGCAGTGGCGACACCACGTCCGCAGAACGCAGCGCGCAGGACAGGCGGCTGCCGACCGTCCTCGTGACGACGCCCGAGAGCCTGACGCTGCAGCTCGCGCGCGCCGATGCGCTGGACACGCTCTCGCACGTGCAGATGGTCATCGTCGACGAATGGCACGAGCTGCTGGGCAACAAGCGCGGCGTGCAGGTGCAGCTCGCGCTGGCTCGGCTGCGCCAGCGGCGTCCGGACCTGATCTGCTGGGCCTTGTCGGCGACCTTGGGCAATCTGGAGGAGGCCCTGCAGACCCTGGTGGGCGTGGGCGGACCCGAGCGACACGCGCCCACCCCTGCGCTCGTGCGCGGCGAGGTCGCCAAGACCATCGTCATCGACACGCTGCTGCCCGAGCGCGCCGAGCGCTTCTCCTGGGGTGGCCACATGGGGCTGCGCATGCTGCCGCAGGTGGTGCAGGCGATCGACGAAAGCGGCACCGCGCTGGTCTTCACGAACACGCGCTCGCAGGCAGAGCGCTGGTACCACGCGCTGCTGGAGGCGCGGCCCGACTGGGCGGGCGTCATCGCGCTGCATCACGGCTCGCTGGCCCGCGAGGTGCGCGACTGGGTCGAGCTGGGCCTGAAGGGCGGCACGCTGCGCGCGGTGGTCTGCACGTCCAGCCTGGATCTGGGCGTGGACTTCCTGCCGGTCGACCGCGCGCTGCAGATCGGCTCGGCCAAGGGCATCGCCCGGCTGCTGCAACGCGCCGGCCGCTCGGGCCACGCGCCCGGGCGGCCGTCGCGCGTCACGCTGGTGCCCACGCACAGCCTCGAACTGGTGGAGGCGGCCGCGGCGCGCCACGCCGCTCAAGCCGGGCAGGTGGAGCAACGGCATTCGCCGCACCAACCGCTGGACGTGCTGGTGCAGCACCTGGTGACCATCGCGCTGGGCGGCGGCTTCACGCCGGATGCCTTGTACGCCGAGGTGCGCACCACGACCGCCTACCGCGACCTGGACGAGCCCCATTGGCGCTGGTGCCTGGACTTCGTGCGCCAGGGCGGCCCGTCGCTGGCCTCCTATCCCGACTACCAGCGCGTCGCCCCGGACGACGAAGGCGTCTGGCGCGTGCCCGACGCGCGCCTCGCGCGGCGCCATCGCGTCAACATCGGCACCATCGTCAGCGACGCCAGCATCAACGTGCAGTATCAGCAAGGCGGCGCGCTGGGCAACGTCGAGGAGAGCTTCATCGCGCGCATGAAGCCGGGCGACTGCTTCCTGTTCGGCGGCCGCCTGCTCGAACTCGTGCGGGTGCACCAGATGACGGCGTACGTGAAGAAGTCGGCGGCCGGCCGCGCCGCCGTGCCGCGCTGGAACGGCGGCCGCATGCCCTTGTCGAACACGCTGGCCGACGCGGTGTTGCGCGAGCTCGACGCCGCCGACCACGGCGTCTTCGACAGCCCCGAGATGCGCTGCGTGCGACCGCTGCTGGAAATCCAGCGCCGATGGTCCGCGCTGCCGACGCCGACCACGCTGGTCGCCGAGACCTGGAAGAGCCGCGAGGGCTGGCACCTGTTCCTCTATCCGTTCGCGGGCCGGCAGGTGCACCTGGGCCTGGCGAGCCTGCTCGCGTGGCGCGCCGCGCAGCCGGACCAGGCAACGTTCTCGATCGCGGTCAACGACTACGGCATGGAGCTGCTCAGCGCGCGCGAGATCGCCTGGGCCGCGCGCCTGCCCGGCTTGCTCGCCACGCCGGACGAGCCCGACGCATTGCTGGTGGAGGTGCTGGCGAGCCTGAACGCGACCGAGCTCTCGCGCCGGCGCTTTCGCGAGATCGCGCGCATCGCCGGACTGATCTTCCAGTCGCATCCCGGCGAGCGCCAGTCCAACCGGCAGCTGCAGGCCTCGGCCAGCCTGTTCTTCGACGTGTTCCGCAAGTACGACCCCGACAACCGCCTGCTCGCCCAGGCCGAAGCCGAGTTGCTGAGCCGGGAGCTGGACGTGGCGCAGCTCGCCGCGACACTCGATCACATGCGCGGCCAGCAGCTGGCCGTGGTCGAGCTCGCGCGGCCGTCGCCGCTGGCCTTCCCATTGATGGTCGAACGCTTTCGCGAGAAGCTGAGCAACGAGTCGCTGTCCGAGCGCATCGCGCGCATGGTGGCCGACCTCGAGGGCCGTGCCGGCGGCAACGCGGTGGGCACCGCCGGCGAGGAAGCCAAGGACGTGTTCGCGCGGCCGGCGATGCAGGAGGCCGCGCAGGAAGCCGTCCAGCTCGATCGCCATGAACCGGACAAGCGCCCGCCACGTGGGCGCCGCAGGCCGCGCCGCACGGAGTCGCGGCCGTGACCACGCTCGCCAACGCGCGCTCCATCGAGCTCGGGGTGCAGACCTTGTGGTTGCTGCCCGAGATAGCGGCCTGGCATCCGGACTCACGCACGCTGTTCGTCGCCGACCTGCATCTGGGCAAGTCCGCGACGTTCCGCGCGCGCGGGCTGCCGGTGCCCTCCGGCACCACGCAGGAGAACCTGCAGCGCCTGGCCACGCTGGTACGCGAGCACGCCGCGGCGCGCGTCGTCTTCCTCGGCGACCTGCTGCATTCGAAGCACGCGCAGCGTGCCGCGGCGATCGCCCCCTTGCATGCCTGGCGCGAAGCGCATGGCGCCTTGCGCTGCGTGCTGGTGCGCGGCAATCACGACTCGCATGCCGGTGATCCGCCGCCGGCACTCGGCTTCGAGATCGTCGACGAGCCCTGGCTGGTCGATGGCGCGTCCGGCCTGGTCGGCTGCCATCATCCGCAGGGGGCCGCTGCCGGCAGCGTGCTCGCGGGCCATTGGCATCCGGCCATCACGCTGCGGGGCCCGGCGCGCGATCACCAGCGACTCGCTTGCTTCTGCCTGGTCGGCCGCCTGCTCGTGCTGCCGGCCTTCGGCGCATTCACCGGCAGCAGCCCACAAGCGCCGCCGGCCGGGTCGATCTGCTATCCCGTGGGCGGTGGCCGGGTCTGGCCAGCGATCGCCATCGAATGACGTTCAGCCCTGGCCGCCGCCCTTGACCTTCACGGTGATGCTGCCGTCGCGTTCCAGCACCGCGCGCTCCAGCGGGAAGGACTCGTCGCCGCTCTTCTTTCGCACCGCCTCGTCGAGGTCGCGCATGGTGATCAGCCCCTTGCGCATCTCCTCGTCGTCGCGGCGCCCGTCCTTGACGATCTCGCGCTTGTCACCGCTGATCAGCGATTCGAACCACGGCCAGCGCAGGCTGGCCATGGCGACGAACCGGTGCAGCAGCACGATGGTGGCGCCCGCGGCGATCGTCGGCCAGAACGGCGACGCTCCGACCACCCCGCGACTGAGCACCGCGCCCATCAGCACGGTGGTGCAGGTATCGAAGGCGCGGTGCTGGCCGAGCGAACGGCGGCCTGCCAGGCGGATCAAGGCCAGCGTGAACAGAAACACCGCCACGGCACGCAGCGTCATCTGCAGGACATTCAGGTCGGTATCGTCTCCGAAAAGCGTGCTCACCAGATCCTGCATGGCCGCTCACCCTGGCTCGCGCGCGAGCGTGGCGCGCAGGTAGGGCGCGGTGCGGCTGGCGCGATCGCCGGCCACCTGCTCCGGCGTGCCGCACACGACGATGCGGCCGCCCTCCTCGCCGGCGCCCGGGCCCATGTCGATCACCCAGTCGCTGGCCGCGACGAGCCGCATCTCATGCTCCACGACGACCACCGTGTTGCCTGCATCCACCAGCCCCTGCAGCTGCGCCATCAGACGGTCGACGTCGGACGGATGCAGGCCGGTGCTGGGCTCGTCCAGCACGTACAGCGTGTCGCCGCGCTGCGGCCGCTGCAGCTCGGTGGCCAGCTTGATGCGCTGGGCCTCGCCGCCCGAGAGCTCGGTGGCCGGCTGGCCCAGGCGCAGGTAGCCCAGGCCGATGTCGCGCAGCAGCGCGAGCGGCTTGCGCACCGCGGGCTCGTCCGCGAAGAAGGCCCAGGCGTCGTCGACGGTCATCGCGAGCACGTCGGCGATGTGGCGGCCGTTCCAGGCGATCCTGAGCGTGTCCTCGTTGTAGCGCGCGCCGTGGCAGGTCGGGCAAGGCGCGTAGACGCTGGGCATGAACAGCAGCTCGACGCTGACGAAGCCCTCGCCCTCGCAAGTCTCGCAGCGGCCCTTGGCGACGTTGAAGGAGGACCGGCCGGCGTCGTAGCGCCGCTTGCGCGCCGCCGGCGTCGCGGCATAAAGCTTGCGCACGGCGTCGAACAGCCCGGTGTA
>JBJMWF010000075.1:0-8982 GCA_045810265.1 Vitreoscilla sp.
ACCCGACCTGTTCGTCATAGGCAATGCGGTCTCGCGCGGCAATCCGCTGATGGAGGCCATCCTCGACGACGGGCTGCCCTACATCAGCGGTCCGCAATGGCTGGCCGAGCATGTGCTCGAAGGCCGGCACGTGCTGGCGGTCGCCGGCACGCACGGCAAGACGACGACCACCGCGATGCTGGCCTGGATCCTGGAGCAGGCCGGCCTCGAACCGGGCTTCCTGGTGGGCGGCGTGCCGGGCAACTTCGGCGTGTCGGCGCGGCTGGGCAAGGTGCACGGCGCCGGCGGCGCCCGCACGCCGTTCGTGATCGAAGCCGACGAGTACGACACCGCCTTCTTCGACAAGCGCAGCAAGTTCGTCCACTACCGCCCGCGCACCGCGGTGCTCAACAACCTCGAGTTCGACCACGCGGACATCTTCCCCGACTTGGCCGCCATCGAGACGCAGTTCCACCACCTCGTTCGCACCATGCCGTCACGCGGCCGCCTCGTCGTCAACGCCCGTGAGGAAGCGCTGCAGCGCGTGCTCGAACGCGGCTGCTGGAGCGAGGTGCAGCGCTTCGGTGCGCGCAAGGAAGAACCCGGCGCGCTGCGGGCGCGCGGCGAGCCGCACGCATTCGATGTGCTGCGCGGCTCGATGAAGATCGCGCGCGTCGAGTGGCCCCTGCTGGGCGAGCACAACCAGATGAACGCGCTCGCCGCCATCGCCGCGGCCGAACACGTGGGCGTGACGCCGTCCACGGCGGCGGCGGCGCTGGCGAGTTTCGAGAACGTGGCGCGCCGGCTCGAGCTCAAGGGCGAGGTCAACGGCGTGCGCGTCTACGACGATTTCGCACACCACCCCACCGCCATCCGCACCACCATCGACGGCTTGCGCCGCAAGGTCGGCGCGCAGCGCATCCTGGCCGTGTTCGAGCCGCGTTCCAACACCATGAAGCAGGGCGCGATGAAGGCCCAGCTGCCGTGGGCGCTGGAGGAGGCCGACCTGTCGTTCTGCCACTCGGGCGGGCTGTCGTGGGACGCCGCCGAGGCCTTGGCGCCGATGGGCCCGCAGGCGGTGGTGTGCAGCACGATCGCCGCGCTGGTGTCCGGCGTGGCGCGCGCGGCCCGGCCGGGCGACCACATCCTGTGCATGAGCAACGGCGGCTTCGGCGGCGTCCACGCCAAGCTGCTGGCCGCGCTCGAGGCGCCGCACACCTGATGCGGCCTGCGGCGTGCTGACGCATCTGCTGTACCTGCACGGCTTCCGCTCGTCGCCGCAATCGGCCAAGGCGCGCTGGATGGCCGACTGGGTCGCCAGGCATCGCCCCGATCTCGTGTGGGCCTGCCCGCAGTTGCCCCCGTCGCCGGCCGCTGCCCTGGCCGACATCCGCGCACTGACGGCCGGCTGGCCGGCGGCAACGACGGCCGTCATCGGCAGTTCCCTGGGCGGCTTCTATGCCACCATCTTCGCGGAGTCGCTGGGTTGCCGCGCCGCGCTGGTCAATCCGGCCGTCGATCCGGCGCGCGACCTGGCGGCGCACATCGGCCGCCAGACCATGTACCACGCGGCCGGCGAGAGTTTCGACTTCCGTCCCGAGTACGTCGAGCAACTGCGGGCGATGGCGCCGCCCGATCCACTCGCGCATCCCGAGAACATCCTGGCCATCGTCGCCAAGGGAGACGAGGTGCTCGATTGGCGCGAGATGACGGCGCGCTATGCGCATGGGCCGCTGAAGCTGATCGCGGGCAGCGATCACGGGCTGTCGGACTTCGAGTCGCACGTGCCGGACCTGCTGCGCCACCTGCAACTCTGAGCGCGCCGCGCGCATACCTGGTCGGGTATGTGCCGATCCGGCTGGTGTGACATAGATCACATTGCAGCTACCCCGTTTTTGGGGAGCGTAAACCCTGTACTGTCGTGTTACCGTCCAGTACTCGAGTCGAGCTCGACTCACGGCGTCCGGACAGCGTTTCGACGACCGCGCAGTGTCAACACAATCAGATTCGTTCAAGGGGTTTTCATGAAGAAGTTTGCAGCCGCCGTCTCGCTGGTCATCGCCGCGGGCGCCGCCAGCGCCAGTGGCATCACCTACCAGAAGGGCGGTTCGTTCGAGTCCGGCCTGGCCGACTCCGCCGCGTACCAAAGCGACGTCAGCGCCCGCGTCGGCGCGCCCATCGCGATCTCCAGCTTGAACGACTTCAACTTCGCGCTGAGCAACACCGCGTTCGAAGCCACGATCAAGTTCGACGTCACCACGCCCACCACCTTCAACTTCCGCGCGGGCGTCGACCTGGGCGGCGGCGGCACCCTGGTGCTGGACGGCGTGGCGCTGGACACCCACAGCAACAACATGTGGTGGGCCGGCAGCTACTCCGATTCCAGCCAGTACTTCGCCGGCTCCTCGACGCTGGGCGTCGGCGTGCACACGCTGAGCATCTACGGCTTCGAAGACTGCTGCTCCGGCAGCATGCAGGCGCAATTCAGCACCGACGGCGGCCGCGACTACACGTCCTTCGCCGCGAACGACGGCCTGGCCGCCGTGCCGGAAGCGCAGAACTTCGCGATGCTGCTGGCCGGCCTGGGCCTCGTGGCCACGGTGTCGCGCCGCCGCGCGAACAAGCAAGCCTGAGTCTTCTCGCGCTGGCTGGATCGACGGGAGCTTCGGCTCCCGTTTTTCATGGTTCCGCGTAACAGCCGCAACGCCCGTCGCATTCCGGCGCCCGGCGGGGCAGTGGCCGCCTGAACTCGGCGACAATCACCGGGTGAATTACGCTCTCTTTGATGACTCCGGGAAGTTCCTCGCCGGACGGGTGATGTCCGAGGCGGACAGCTCCATCCAGGTCGAACTCGACTCCGGCAAGCGTGTGAAGGTCAAGTCTTCGCACGTGCTCCTGCGCTTCGACAAGCCGCAGCCCGCCGAACTGATCGCGCAAGGCCAGGCGCTCGCCAGCGAGATCGACCTCGACCTGGCCTGGGAATTCGCCAGCGACAGCGAGTTCGGCTTCGCCGACCTGGCGCGCGACTACTTCGACAAGTCGGCCGGCCCGGTGCAGCAGGCCGCCGCGCTGTTCCGCCTGTTCGAGGCGCCGCACTACTTCCGGCGCATGGCCAAGGGCGTGTTCCGCAAGGCACCCGAGGAAACCGTCAAGGCGGCGCTGCTGGGCATCGAACGCAAGCGCCTGCAGGCCTTGCAGATCCAGGAGTGGGCCAAGGAACTGGTGGCCGGCCAGACGCCGCAGCCGATCCGTGACCAGCTCTACAGGATCCTGTTCCGCCCCGACAAGAATGCGGCCGAATACAAGGCGGTCGTCGAGGCGAGCAAGCAGGCGCAACGTTCGCCGCTGGACCTGCTGAAGGCGGCCGGCGCCATCTCCAGCCCGTACCAGTTCCACTGGCGCCGCTTCCTGTTCGAGGAACTGACCAAGGGCACCGGCTTTCCGCCGCTGGAGGCCCC
Source organism: Vitreoscilla sp. (assembly GCA_045810265.1). Taxonomy (GTDB): domain Bacteria; phylum Pseudomonadota; class Gammaproteobacteria; order Burkholderiales; family Burkholderiaceae_C; genus Scleromatobacter. Next base: position 3,438 of record JBJMWF010000075.1, read on the forward strand.
GCCGATCAAGGACGAGCTGCCGCGCGCCGACGTCGCCGCGTTCTCGATCGACGACTCGCAGACGACCGAGATCGACGACGCGCTGTCCGTGCAAGGCCTGGGCAGCGGCACCGTGGTCTTCGGCGTGCACATCGCCGCGCCGGGCCTGGCCATCTCGCCCGACAGCCCGATCGACAAGGTCGCGCGCGACCGCCTGTCCACCGTCTACATGCCGGGCTGGAAGATCACGATGCTGCCCGATGGCATCGTCGAGAAATACACGCTGGCCGAAGGCCGCGACTGCCCGGCGCTGAGCCTGTACGTCACCTTCGACGAGGCCACGCTGGAGATCAAGTCCAGCCAGACCAGGTTGGAGCTCGTGCCCATCGTCGCCAACCTGCGCCACGACAAGCTCGACGCCTTCGTCACCGAGGAGTCGCTGACCGGGCAGGCGCCGGCCGACTACCCGTTCGCCACCGAGCTCGCGTTCACGTTCCGCCTCGCGCGCCACCTGAAGGCGCTGCGCGAAGTCGCCCGCGGCAAGCCGGAGAACTTCAACCGGCCGGACTACAACTTCCGCCTCGAGACCGCCGACGGGCACGCGCCCACCAGCGAGCCCAAGGGCGACGAGAAGGTCATCATCAGCGAGCGCCGCCGCGGCGCGCCGCTGGATCTGATCGTCTCCGAGGCGATGATCCTGGCCAACAGCACCTGGGGCGGCTGGATCGCCGAGATGGGCGTGCCGGGCATCTACCGCAGCCAGGCCAGCCTGGCGCCGGGGGTCAAGGTGCGCATGGGCGTGCGCCCGGCGCCGCACGCCGGCATGGGCGTGGCGCAATACACCTGGGCCACCTCGCCGCTGCGCCGCTACGTCGACCTGGTCAACCAGTGGCAGATCATCGCGTGCGTGCGCAACGGCCGCATGGCGCCGCTGTCTGCGCCGTTCAAGCCCAAGGACGCGACGCTGTTCTCGATCATCTCCAGCTTCGACACGGCCTACGCCGCCTACAACGGCTTCCAGACCGGGATCGAACGCTTCTGGACGCTGCGCTGGCTGCAGCAGAACGAGGTCACCGAGCTCGATGCCACCGTGCTCAAGGACGGCCTGGTGCGGGCCGACACGCTGCCGCTGGTCTTCAAGGCCGCCGGCTGCGACGGCCTGGCGCGCGGGGCGCACGTGCGCGTGCGCGTGGACGGCGTCGACCTGCTGACGCTCGACCTGCACGCGCGCCTGCTCGCCCGACTCGACGACCAGGCGGCGTCCGCCGATGCCGCGACCGAGGAAGCCGACGAGGTCGAGGAAGCCGGCGCCGGCCCGCTCACACTGGCCATCGACGTCAACGAAGAGACCCCGCCCGCCGAAGGCGCCGCCACGCCGGCCTGACGGCGGCCGCGACGAACCCGCTCACGCATGGACAAGAACTTCAAGCCTCCGAAGCCGCGCGAGATGTTCGCGCAGGAACCGTTGTCGGTCCGGATCCGCACCTGGCGGCCCAGCGTGATGCAGCTGGCGCTGGCCATCTCGCTGTCGCTGCATGCAGCCGTGCTGGGCGTGCGCTTCGTCGATCCGGAGGACTTCAACCGCGTGTTCCAGGACACGCCGCTCGAAGTCGTGCTGGTCAACGCGCGCTCGACCGAGGCGCCCACCAAGGCGCAGGCCATCGCGCAGGCGAACCTGGCCGGCGGCGGCGAGGGCGAAGCCGGCATCGCCACGTCGCCGCTGCCGCCCTCGCCCACCGAACTGATCGGCGACGACCAGTCGGACGCTGCCAAGGCGATTCAGCAGCAGCAGCAGGAACAGCAGCAGTTGCTCTCGCAGATCCGGCGCGACGTCGCCGCCATGCCGGTGCCCGACCCGCGCAAGGCGTCGATGACCAAATCCGAGCGCCAGACCGAGGAGCTGCGCCAGCAGAAGCTGCGGCTGCTCGCGGTGATCGAGAAGCGCATCAACGAGGAGAACGCGCGCCCGCGCCGCCGCTACATCAGCCCGGCCACGCGTGAAGAGGTCTACGCGATCTACTACGACAAGCTGCGCCACAAGATCGAGGATCGCGGCACCGCCAACTTCCCGACCCTCAACGGCCACAAGCTGTACGGCGAGCTGACGGTCAATCTCACCATCGACGCGCGCGGGCACATCGTCGAGTCCGAGATCATCCACAGCTCGAGCTCGCGCTTTCTCGACCAGCGCGCGCTGGCCATCGCCAACGCCGCGGCGCCCTTCGGCAGGTTCAGCGACGACATGAAGCAGAAGGCCGACCAGATCGTCGTGACCTCGCGCTTTCGCTTCACCAAGGCCGACGGCATGCAGGCCACGATGACCAACAACGGAGGCTGAGCCTTGAGCAGTGCACCGTCCGTCCGCCTTGCCGTCATCGGCAACCCGGTCGCCCACAGCCGTTCGCCGCAGATCCACGCCCGCTTCGCTTCGGCCTCGAACCACGTGGTGGACTACGGGCGCATCGAGGCGCCGGTCGACGGCTTCGTGGCCACCCTGCGCGCTTTCGCCGACGCCGGCGCGCGCGGCTGCAACGTCACGGTGCCGTTCAAAGGCGAGGCCTTCGCCGCCTGCGCGCGGCTGAGCGAACGCGCGCGCCGCGCGCAGGCCGTCAACACCATCGCATTCGAGGCCGACGGCTGGTTCGGCGACAACACCGACGGTGTCGGGCTGGTGCGCGACATCGAGCTCAACGCCGGCGTGCCCCTGCACGGCCGGCGCGTGCTTCTGCTGGGCGCCGGTGGCGCGGCGGCCGGCGCGCTCGACCCGCTGCTGGCCGCAAGACCGGCCACGCTGGTCGTCGCCAACCGCACGCCCGCGAAAGCGCAGGCCTTGATCGAACGCTTCGCGGCCAGCGCGGCGCGTCTGGATGTGCCGCTGTCGGCCGCGTCGCTGGAGACGCCCGGTGCCGGCTTCGACGTGTTGATCAACGGCACCGCCGCGAGCCTGCACGCCGCCGTTCCGCCGCTGCCCACCGGCACGCTGCGCCCCGGCGCACTGGCGCTCGACATGATGTACGGTGCCGCCGCCCTGCCCTTCCTGCGCTGGGCCCGCGCGCAGGGCGCGGTGGCGCGCGACGGCCTGGGCATGCTGGTGGAGCAGGCGGCCGAGGCCTACTTCGTGTGGATGGGCGTGCGCCCGGAGACCTTCCAGGTGCTCACCGAGCTGCGACGCGAGGTCGACGCGCAGGCCGCCGCGGCGGCCAAGGCGGGAGCCTCGGCTTGAGTGACGGGTTTCGCCGCGCGGGACGCCTGGTCGGCATGCTGCTGGCCGCCCTGCTCGCGCTGCAACTGTTCTTCCTGCTGCGCGTGGCGCTGATGCTGGTGGTCGCGCCCGAGTCCACCTCGTTCCAGCGCAGCGAGATCTGGCGCCTGGTCGTCTCGAAACATCAGCTGCCATGGTCGCAGGACAGCGTGCCGGGCAACCGCATCTCCGACAACCTGCGCCGCGCGGTGATCGCGAGCGAGGACGCCGGCTTCGTGGAGCACCACGGTGTCGAATGGGACGCGGTGGAGAAGGCGTGGAGCCGCAACGAGAAGGCGCAGGCCCGGGTCGAGGCGCAGCAGGGACGCACGTCCACGCGGCGCGGCGCCGACGGCAAGCCGCGCGTGGTCGTTGCCAAGGTGGTCGGCGGCTCGACGATCTCGCAGCAACTGGCCAAGAACCTGTTCCTCTCGGGCGAGCGCAACATCCTGCGCAAGGGGCAGGAGCTGGTCATCACGATGATGCTGGAGCTGATGCTGGGCAAGGAACGCATCCTCACGACCTACCTGAACAACGTCGAGTGGGGCGAAGGCGTCTTCGGCGCGCAGGCGGCGGCGCAGCACTATTTCCGCACCAATGCCGCCACGCTCGGGCCGGCGCAGGCGGCCCGGCTGGCGGTCATGCTGCCGGCGCCCAAGCGCTTCGAGAAGTCGCCGTCCTCGCCGTATGTGCTGGGCCGCTCGGCCACCATCGTTGCCCGCATGGGCGGCGTGGACCTGCCCTGAACCAGCAGCTCTCGCCAGCTAGACTCATGTCCTGCCCGGGCGGCCGGAAAGCCGCCGGCAAATCAACATGGAACTGGACCGAGAACAACAGGAAGTCGCCCAGGCCGCGGCGCGCATGATCGTCGAAGACGGTCTCGACTACGCCAGCGCGCGCCGCAAGGCACTGCACGAGCACGGTGACGGCGGCCGCCGGCTGCGTGACGCGCCCAGCAACGAAGCCATCGAGGACGAAGTCCGCGCCCACATTGCGCTGTTCTGCGCCGACACCCAGCCGGTCGAGTTGCGTGCGCTGCGCGAGGTGGCGCTGCGCTGGATGCTGCGCCTGGCCGACTTCCGGCCGCATGTGGGCGGTGCTGTCTGGCGCGGCACGGCGACGCGGCAGTCCATCGTCCGCATCGACCTGTATTGCGACGACACCAAGGCGCCCGAGATGGCGCTGCTGAACAAGGGCGTGGACTACGAGACGGTCAGCGAGCCGCTCGGCCGGGGCGAGCACTCGCTCACGCTGGTGCTGGCGGAACGCAATGCCGCGCTCGCCGACTGGGTCACGATCCACCTGAACATCCTTGATCTGGACGACTTGCGCGGCGCCCTCAAGCCCGACGCCCGCGGCCAGACCTGGCGCGGCGATGCCGCGGCCCTGCAGCGACTGCTGGAAGACCACCAGCCATGACGGCGCTGACACGCCGCGAATGGGTGGCCGGCCTGGGGCTGGGCGCCGCTGGGCTGGGCGTAGGCGCCTGGCTGCGGCATCGGCAGCCACCCGTCCAGACCGGCGACGGCGCCGCCGCCGCGGCGTCCGCCGCCGGCCTCGCGCTGCCGCCGCTGACGCCGATTCCGACACCGATCCAAACCACCGACGGCCGCACGCTGAGCAACGCGGACATCGGCGGCCGCTTCGTCGTGCTCAATTTCTGGGCACCCTGGTGCCCGCCGTGCGTGCGCGAGATGCCTGAAATCGACCGGTTCGCGCGTTCGCATGCCGGCAGGAACGCGCTCGTGATCGGCCTGGCGATCGACGAGCAGCCCGCCGTCGACAAGTTCCTGGCCGCTCATCCAGTGTCTTTCCCGATCTCCATTCTCGGGTATGCGGGGCTTGCCTGGCCCCGCCGCCTCGGCAATGATCCGAACGTCGCCCTGCCCTTCACGGCCGTCTTCGACCGCTCGCAGCGGCTCGCCCAGCACAAGTTCGGCGCCACCAACGCGGCCGAACTCGCGGACTGGGTACGGGTTCCCTGAACGTTCTCGCAGCAACCGGCACGCCAGCGTGCCCGCATCCTGCGCGAAACGGCGCTGTGCGGCATCTATCTGCGCTGCCCAGGGGAGACGACGTTGTCAAGCACTCTTTTTAGGGTAAATTCTCGCTTAGTGGCGTGAACGGCACTCAACAAAGCGTAAAGTTCGCTTCTTTCGAATTGACACCTCTGGCTTCCCTGCCGCCCTGCGCACCGCATGAACGTCCTCGTGCTTCACGGCCCCAACCTGAACCTGCTCGGCACCCGCGAGCCGGCAGTCTATGGAAGCGCCACGTTGCCGGACATTGATCGCGAGTTGACGCAGATTGCGAAAGAAGCCGGCT
>JBJMWF010000076.1:0-5930 GCA_045810265.1 Vitreoscilla sp.
ATGTCGCGCACAAGCGGCAGCTGGCCTTTCTCGCCAAGCAGATGCGGCGCGAAGACGATGCCACCCTCGATGCCATCCGCGATGCGCTGGATGCCGGCGGCGAAGCCGGACGCCGCGAAACCGCGTTGCTGCATCGCATCGAAGGCTGGCGCGATCGCCTGCTGGATGAAGGCGACGTCGCGCTGTCCGCGCTGCTGCTCGAATGCCCGCATGCGGACCGCCAGCACCTGCGGCAATTGACGCGCAACGCGATCGACGAACGGGCGCGCGCCAAGCCGCCGCACGCCGCGCGCGAACTGTTCCGGACGTTGCGCGAACTGCTCACCGATGCGTCCGTCGAAACGGATGCCACGCCTGGCGAGTGACGGGGTTTTCGCCAGCCATCGCGCGGACGACCGTGCACAGGTGAACGCAGCGGCGCTCACGCCTGCGTGCCTCCGACCGTGATCTGGTCGATCAGCAGCGATGGCTGCCCGACGCCGACCGGTACGGACTGGCCGTCCTTGCCGCAGACGCCAACGCCTTCATCCAGCGCGAGGTCGTGGCCGATCATCGTCACGCGCTGCATGGTCTCCGGCCCGTTGCCGATCAGCGTGGCGCCCTTGACGGGCGCGGTGATGCGACCGTCTTCGATCAGGTAGGCCTCGGTTGCCGAGAAGACGTACTTGCCACTGGTGATGTCGACCTGGCCGCCACCGAAATTCACCGCATACAGGCCGCGCTTCACCGACCGGATCATCTCCTCGGGGTCATGCGTGCCGGCGCGCATGTAGGTGTTGGTCATGCGCGGCATCGGCAGGTGCGCGAAGGATTCGCGACGGCCATTGCCGGTCGGATCCATGCCCATGAGCCGTGCATTGAGCGAATCCTGCATGTAGCCGACCAGCACGCCGTCCTCGATCAGCGTCGTGCATTGCGAGGGCATGCCTTCGTCGTCGATGTTGAGCGAACCGCGCCGGCCTGGCAACGTGCCGTCATCGACGATGGTGACGCCAGGCGACGCGACGCGCTGTCCCATGCGCCCGGCATACGTCGACGTGCCCTTGCGGTTGAAGTCGCCTTCCAGCCCGTGGCCGACGGCTTCGTGCAGCAGGACGCCCGGCCAGCCGCTGCCGAGCACCACGGGCATGACGCCCGCCGGCGAGATGACGGTCGTGCTGGGCCCAGGCTGGCCGGGCGTGCTGCTGCACGAGGCGGTGGGCCACGGCCTGGAAGGTGACTTCAATCGCAAGGGCTCGAGCACCTTCGCTGGCCGCATCGGCAAGCGCGTCGCGGCCAAGGGCGTCACGGTGCTCGATGACGGCACCATCGCCGATCGCCGCGGCTCGCTCAACGTCGACGACGAGGGCAACGCCAGCCAGCGCAACGTGCTGATCGAGGACGGCATCCTGCGCGGCTACATCCAGGACTCGATGAACGCGCGCCTGATGGGCGTCAAGCCTACCGGCAATGGCCGGCGCGAAAGCTACGCTCACACGCCGATGCCCCGGATGACCAACACCTACATGCTGGCCGGCGACAAGCCGCGCGAGGAGATCGTCGCCTCGATCAAGCGCGGCCTGTACGCCACCAACTTCGGCGGCGGCCAGGTAGACATCACCAGCGGCAAGTTCGTGTTCTCCGCCAGCGAGGCCTATTGGGTCGAGAACGGCAAGATCCTGTATCCGGTCAAGGGCGCCACGCTGATCGGCAACGGGCCGGAGGCCTTGACGCGCATCTCGATGATCGGCAACGACCTCGAACTCGACTCCGGCGTGGGTGTTTGTGGCAAGGAAGGCCAGAGCGTGCCGGTGGGCGTGGGACAGCCGACGCTACGTATCGATGGCCTGGTGGTCGGCGGCACCGCCTGATGGCGCGTCCGAAGCCACCGTTGCCGGTGGGCGAAGCCTGGGCTTGCAGCCGCCGTGCTACATTCGAATTTCCATGAACGTCTCCCGTTTCTTTTTTGCGTACTTTTGGTTCTCGCCCCGTCAGGTGGCTGGAGAAGCAATCGCGCGCAAGTAAGCAGACGAGACCTTCAAAAGACCGCCGGCGAACCCGGCGGTTTTTTTTCGCCGGTGCCGCCAGCACGACGCCAGCCTGACGAAAAGACGGAGAAGACCCATGACGAATCCGAAGCAGCCGACCGAAGCGCGCCACACGCTGTCGCTGAGCGAGCGCACCAGCGATACGGACGACCAGCGCATCCGCGACGTCACGCCGCTGCCGCCGCCCGAGCACCTGATCCGCTTCTTCCCGATCGCGGGCACGCCGGTGGAAACGCTGATCGGCGACACCCGCAGCGCGGTGCGCAACATCCTGGCCGGCTCGGACGATCGCCTGCTGGTGGTGATCGGCCCGTGCTCGATCCACGATCCTGCGGCTGCCCTGGAATACGCCCGCAAGCTCAAGGCCGAGCGCGACAAGTATGCCGACACGCTGGAGATCGTGATGCGCGTCTACTTCGAGAAGCCGCGCACCACGGTCGGCTGGAAGGGCCTGATCAACGACCCCTACCTCGACGAGAGCTACCGCATCCACGAGGGCCTGCGCATCGCGCGCCAGTTGCTGGTCGACATCAACCGCCTGGGCGTGCCGGCGGCCGGCGAGTTCCTCGACACCATCTCGCCGCAGTACATCGGCGACCTGATCAGCTGGGGCGCGATCGGCGCGCGCACCACCGAGAGCCAGGTGCATCGCGAGCTGGCGTCCGGGCTGTCGGCGCCGGTCGGCTTCAAGAACGGCACCGACGGCAACCTGAAGATCGCCATCGACGCGATCCAGGCGGCCGCGCGTCCGCACCACTTCCTGTCGGTGCACAAGAACGGCCAGGTCGCGATCGTCGAGACGCGCGGCAACAAGGATTGCCACGTGATCCTGCGCGGCGGCAAGTCGCCCAACTACGACGCGGCCAGCGTGCGTTCGGCGTGCACGGAACTCGAAGCGGCCAAGCTGGAATGCAAGCTGATGATCGACTTCAGCCATGCCAACAGCGAGAAGAAGTACGAGCGCCAGGTGGCGGTGGCGCGCGACGTGGGCGACCAGGTGGCGTCGGGCAATGGCTGCATCTTCGGCGTGATGGTGGAGAGCCACCTGAACGCCGGCGCGCAGAAGTTCACGCCCGGCAAGGACGACCCGAGCGCGCTCGAGTACGGCAAGAGCATCACCGACGGCTGCATCGGCTGGGACGACTCGATCACCGTGCTGGACGTGCTGCGCGACGCCGTGCTGGCGCGCCGCCAGGTCGAGGCTAGTTGACGTCCGGATCCAGGTTGCGCGCCAGCCGCGCGCTGTGCCAATAGACGTCGTCGCCGCCCAGGCCGTCGAGATTCGCGCGATTGAGCACCCGCGCGAGCACGAACAGCAGGTCGGACAGGCGGTTGAGGAACAGCCGCGGCGCCGGGTTGATCGTCTCGGCGCCGGCCAGCGTGACCACCGCGCGTTCCGCGCGCCGGGCGACCGCACGCGCCACGTGCGCGAGCGACGCGCTGCGCGTGCCTGCCGGCAGGATGAACTCGGCCAGGCGCGGCAAGGTGGCGTTGTAGTGCGCCAGGGCGGCATCCAGGGCGGCCACCGCGTCATCCTTGAGCAGCGTGTAGCCCGGGATCGACAGTTCGCCGCCGAGATTGAACAGCTCGTGCTGGATCGTCACCAGCAGGTCGCGCACGTCGTCGGGCAGCGGCTCGGCCAGCAGCACGCCCAGGTGGGAGTTGAGCTCGTCCACGTCCCCCATGGCGGCGATGCGGCCGTGGCTCTTGGGCACGCGCGTGCCGTCGCCGAGTCCGGTGGTGCCGTCGTCGCCGGTGCGGGTCGCGATCTGGGAGAGTCGATTGGCCATGCGGCAGTTTAGACGCCGGCCGGCGCGCAGCGACGCAGCGGCCATCGGCGTAGACTGGAAATGCCAGCCCGAACCATCATGAACACCGCCGTCGACTTCGCCCTGAACCTCCTGCCCCGGCCCATGCCGGCCGCCATGATCGACGCCTTGCGCAGCCGTTTCGGCGAACGCTTCGTCACCTCGCTGGCGGTGCGCGAGCAGCATGGCCGTGACGAGTCGCCTTTCGATGCACCGCCACCCGAGGCAGTCGTCTTCTGCGAGAGCACCGAGGAGGTCGCCTTCGTCATCACCGTGGCCTCCGAGCATCGGGTGCCGGTGATCCCGTATGGCGCGGGCTCGTCGCTCGAAGGCCATCTGCTGGCCGTGCAGGGCGGCGTCAGCGTCGACGTCTCGCGCATGGATCGCGTGCTGCAGCTGGACGCCGACGACCTGACCGTGACCGTGCAGGCCGGCGTCACCCGCCTGCAGCTCAATCGCGAGATCAAGGATTCGGGGCTGTTCTTCCCGATCGACCCGGGCGCCGATGCCACGCTGGGCGGCATGTCGGCCACGCGGGCGTCTGGCACCAACGCGGTTCGCTACGGCACCATGCGCGAGAACGTGCTGGCGCTGACGGTGGTCACCGCCAGTGGCGAGGTCATCCGCACCGGCACCCGGGCCCGCAAGTCGAGCGCGGGCTACGACCTGACGCGCCTGATGGTGGGCAGCGAGGGCACGCTGGGCGTGATCACCGAAGTCACGCTCAAGCTGCACCCCCTGCCCGAAAGCGTGGCCGCGGCCATCTGCTCGTTCGAAGACGCCAGTGCCGCGGTCGACACGGTGATCGCGATCATCCAGATGGGCGTGCCGATCGCTCGTTGCGAACTGATGGACGCCAACGCGGTGATCGCCGTGAACGCGCACGACAAGCTGGGCCTGGCCGAGAAGCCGATGCTGCTGATGGAGTTCCACGGCAGCGCGGCCAGCGTCGCCGAGCAGGCCGCGACAGTGCAGGAGCTGGCCGCCGAACACGGCGGGACGGCGTTCCAGTGGGCGACGACGCCCGAGGAGCGCACCCGGCTGTGGACGGCACGGCACCACGCCTTCCTGTCCGGCCTGCAGATGCGGCCCGGTTGCCGCGCCGTCACCACCGACTGCTGCGTGCCGATCTCCGGCCTGGCCGACGCAGTGACACAGGCGCTGGCCGAGGCCGAAGCTGCCGGCATCCCGCACTTCATCGTCGGACATGTGGGCGACGGCAATTTCCACGTCGCCTACCTGATCGACCCGGCGTTGCCGCAGGAACGCGAGACCGCCGAGCGGCTCAATCACCAGCTGGTGCAGCGTGCCATCGCGGCCGGCGGCACCTGCACCGGCGAGCACGGCATCGGCCTGCACAAGCAGGGCTTCCTGGTCGACGAAGCGGGCACCGGCGCGGTCGCAATGATGCGGCAGATCAAGCTGGCGCTCGATCCGCACAACATCATGAACCCCGGGAAGATCTTCAGCCTCTAGCGGCGCCGGTCAGGTGGGGCGCTTGCGCAGCAGGATCACGAGTGCGCCGAGCGCGAACAGCGCCGGGATCAAGGGCTTGGAGCGCTCGTTGTCGAGCGATGCCGGCAGCACTGAGCCGGGCTCGATTGCCGCGTCCTTGAAGTCCAGGCCGGCGGCTTGCGCCGGCCGCAGAGCAGGCCAGTCGGCCACGGGCGCGGGTGGCACGGCCAGGCTGGCGAGCTCGGCCGGCGAGACCGTGCCGTCGCCGTCGGTGTCCGCAGCGCGCGCCAAGCAGGCCGCCGGCTGGCAAGGCGCCACCGCATCAGGCGCAGCGAGCGGCTCCGAAGCGACGCCCTCGAGCGCAGCCGTCGACACGGCGACGAACAGGGCTGTCGCGATCAATCCGGCTTTGAGCATGGCAACCTCCTCCCTGTTGTTCCGCCGCGGACATTACATCCAGAAACGCTGCGCGTCATCGGCCAATCGTCCAAAGACGCCGCTTCTGCTGGAAAACGATAGTACGGAACGGTAGCTCAGGCCTTGGTGGGCGACACGGACCAACGCCGCGTGACCTCGCTCTTGCCGTTGACGCTTTCCAGGTGCACGTCGAAACCCCACAGCCGCGCCACGTGCTTGAGCA
>JBJMWF010000077.1:0-3735 GCA_045810265.1 Vitreoscilla sp.
CGGCGGCAGGCCCACGCGGGTGTTGGTCGGCGGGATCGGCTGCATGAACCACTTGTCGTAGATCTTGGAGATCTCACCCGACTTCATCAGGCCATCGAGGGTCTTGTTGACGGCGGCCAGGAAGGCCGGATCGTCCTTGCGCACCATGATGGCGATCGGCTCGACCGACAGCGAGGGGCCGACGACGTGGAAGTCAGCCGGGGTCTTGGACTTGGAGGCCAGGCCCATGACGATCTGGCCGTCCATCACGAAGGCATCGGCGCGGCCGCTCTCGAGCAACTGGAAGCTGTCGGCGTGGTCCTTGCCGAACACTTCCTTGAAATCGAGGCCCGTGGCGCGCTCGTTCTTGCGCAGAAGCTGCACGGAGGTGGTGCCGGTGGTGGTGGCGACGCTCTTGCCGTTCAGGTCCTTGATGTCCTTGATGCCCGAATTCACCTTGGTCAGGATGCGCACTTCCTCGACGTAGGCGGTGTGGGCGAAGGCGACGTCCTTGGCACGCGCGTCGTTGTTCGTCGTCGAGCCGCACTCGATGTCGACGGTGCCGTTCTGCACCAGCGGAATGCGGTTGGCCGAGGTCACTTCCTGGTACTTGACCTCGATCTTCTTGCCCAGCTGCTTGCTGATGTCATCGATCGCGCGCTGGCACAGCTCGACGTGGTAGCCGACGTACTTGCCCTCGCCCAGCGTGTACGACAGCGCGCCCGAGGAACTGCGCACGCCCATGACCACGGAGCCCGTGTCCTTGATCTTCTTGAGCGTATCGGTGGTCTGCGCCTGCGCAGCAACGGCCGCGGCAAGCAGCGTGACGACCAAAAGGGACTTCTTCATGTGAGCTCCTGGATATTTTGAAGAGACGGGTTGCAAGTGGTGTGGCGCGTCGCCAATCACGGGAAAACTGGCCGCGGAGCGGCAGGCAAGGCCGCACTCGGCGGCTTGACCAAGTCTAGGAGTTCCGCAGCCCCCGCACCGTTCGTGAAAGCACGTACCGGGCCACGCCATTGTGGGGCCGGCCGGCGCTAGTTCGCCACGGCGTCGGAGGGATACCTCCACGAATCGCGCAGCAGGTAGTTCATGGGCAGGTTCATCGAAACGTTGCGCGGCGGGATGGGCGACAGGAACCAGCGGTTGTAGATCTTCTCGGCCTCGCCCGAGCGGATCAGGTGCCGCATCTCGTCGTCGACCACCTTCTTGAAGGCGGCGTCGTCCTTGCTCATCATGATGGCCAGCGGCTCGATCGTGATGAACTTGCCGACCACCTTGAACATCGCCGGGTTGGGCGATTCCGCGATCAGGCCGTACAGCTGGACGTCATCCATCGCGAAGCCGTCGGCGGTCTTGTCGGTGAGCATCTTCATTGCCTCGGCGTTGTCCTTGACCGCGCGCACGTCGATGCCCAGCAGCCGATCCTTGTTGGCCTGGTCGATCGACTTCAGCGGCGTGGCGCCGATGGTGGAGACCAGCACGTGATGCTCGAACTGCGGCAACTCGGTGATGGGGCTGTCGGCGCGCACCGCGAACCGGGCGCCGGTGATGTAGTGTGGAATCGTGAACGCGACCTTCTGGCGGCGCTCGGCGTTGTTCGTGGTGGTGCCGCATTCGAGGTCGGCCTTGCCGCTGGCCACCGCGTCGATGCGGGTGGTCGTGGTCACCGGCAGGTAGCTGACGTCGATCGACTTCATGCCCAGGTGCTTGCGCACCGCCTCGACGACGTCCTTGCACAGGTCCATCGCGTAGCCCACCGGCTTCTTGTTGGCGTCGTAGTACGAGAACGGCACGGAGGTTTCCCGGTGCGCCAGCACGATCTTGCCGGTGCTGCGGATGCGATCGAGCACCGGATGCGGTTCCGCATCCGGGGCGGCTGCGGCGGGAGCTTCCTCCTTGGGCTTGGCGTGCGCCGCCGGCGCAAAGGCCAGGGCGGCGAAAAGAGCCGGAATCGCCAGGGCGGCCGCCATGAAACGCGCCGGGGTGCCGGCGGCTTCGGAGCCTGCGCGCAAGGCGCTGTTGTGCAGAGAAACTTGCATGGTCGCGGACTGTATGCGGCGCCGTCGAGCGGCGCCAATGCCTTTTGAGGGCCGCATCATGCATCATTTGCATCGACCCATAAGGGTTAATACTGGAGAATTCGTCACACGACCGACGCCTAGCATGCGACGACCTGGGCGCTACCGCAAGCTCTGCGGCACGGCGCGCATCAACTGCGGCGCAGAAACTCCCACAGCGCCTGCGCGCCGGGCTTCGGATGGCGCGCCAGCTCGGGCCGCTCGCGGTAGATGCGCACCTCCATCGTGACGTCGTACGCATGGTTGGTGTCGTCGTGCAACGGCGCGGCCGACACCAGCCGGCGCGCCCGCAGTTCCTTCTTGACGGAGCTGGAGGGCAGGAACGCGATGCCGTGGCCCTCCATGGCCATCGCCTTCAGGCCTTCGGCCATGTCGGTCTCGTAGACGGTATCGAGATGCGGCAGCACCGGCGTGGCCTTCAGGATCTGATCCACCAGCCGCGCCATGTAGGCGCCCGAGGCGTAGCCCAGGAAGGGAACGCGCGCGTTGCCGGTGGTCGACAGCCGGAACAGCGGCTGGCCATCGGCGCCGGACCGGGCGTACGGCGCGAGCGTCTCCTGGCCCAGGCTCAGCATCTCGTAGCGGTCGGGGCTCAGCTGCAACGGCTGCGAGGCGTGGTGGTAGGCCACCAGCAGGTCGCAACTGCCCTCGGTCATGCGCATCACGGCGTCGTGCACGTTCAGGGCGATCAGGCGGCTCTTGAGCTCGCCGAAGCGCTTGCGCAGGTCCATCACCCAGGCCGGGAAGAAGGTGAACGCGAGGGTATGAGGCACCGCGAACTCGATCATGTCGGCACCGCCGGCCTGCAACCCGCGCATCATGTTGCGCGTGGCCTGCAGGCTGCCCAGAACTTCGAGCGCCTGGCCGTGGAAGGTCTCGCCCGCCGGCGTCAGTCGCGTCGGGTACGACGAGCGGTCGACGAGGTCGAGTCCGGCCCAGGCCTCCAGCGCCTGGATGCGGCGCGAGAAGGCTGGCTGCGTGACGTGCCGGAGCTGCGCGGAGCGCGAGAAGCTGCGGGTCTCGGCCAGACTGACGAAATCTTCAAGCCACTTGGTTTCCACGCGGCCAGTTTAGCTACTTGACGGGCAGCGCGTGTGCGAAAGCGGAGTCGCCCAGCGTCGGCGACGCCGGTGCGTCGGTCGCGGCGGCGGTGTCGCCATGCGTCTGCTGCAGGCGCCACATGTGCGCGTAGCGCCCGTCCAGCGCCAGCAGGTCGGGGTGGGTGCCGCGTTCGACGACCCGGCCTTCGGCCATCACCAGGATCTGCGCGGCGTTGATCACCGTCGACAGCCGGTGCGCGATGACCAGCGTCGTGCGGCCCTGCGCGGCCTGCGCGAGCTCGGCCTGGATCGCACGCTCGTTGGCCGAGTCCAGCGCCGACGTCGCCTCGTCGAAGATCATCAGCGGCGGGTTCTTCAGCAGCGTGCGCGCGATGGCGATGCGCTGCTTCTCGCCGCCCGACAGCTTGAGCCCTCGTTCGCCCACCATCGTGTCGTAGCCCTTGGGCGTGGCGGCGATGAAGTCGTGGATGTGGGCCGCGCGCGCGGCGCCCTCGATCTCCTCCTGCGTGGCGCCGTTGCGGCCGTAGCCGATGTTGTAGCCCACGGTGTCGTTGAACAGCACGGTGTCCTGCGGCACGATGCCGATCGCCTTGCGCAGGCTGTGCTGCGTCACC
>JBJMWF010000078.1:0-7170 GCA_045810265.1 Vitreoscilla sp.
ACAGCGGGGCCAGCCGGACGGCGTAGAGCACCAGCACGTAGGCGATCGGACTGACCACGCCCAGCACGATCGCATGCCACTTGTAGCGCCGCCAGGCGTCGACGAAGCCGGGCGGGTCGCGCAACATCGTGGGCAGCATGAACGGCAGGCGCAGCGCATTGCCGAAGTAGTCGATCAGGATCGGGCCGATCAGCAGGCGCTTGACGGAGTAGCCGTCCAGCACCGTGTAGACCGCGATCACCGCGCCGGTGGCGGCGCCCCAGCGCAGGCCCGCGTGCACGCGCGCCCGTTGCGCCGGGTCGTGCGCGGCGCGCAGCAGCGCGGGGCCGCCCGCGATTACGAACACGCCCACGCACACGCACAGCACGCCGAGCGCACTGTGCAGTGTCATCGCCTCGCCCATCACCGCGACCGCCAGCAGCGAGCTGATCAGCGGCCCGCTGCCACGTGCCACCGGGTACACCACGGTCAGGTCGGACACGCGGTAGCCCTTGAGCAGCACCTTGAAGTAGACCAGGTGAGCCAGGCCGCTCAGGCCGACGAAGGTCCACTGCAGCCAGCCCCAGTGCGGCACCTCGCTCCATCCCAGCCACACGCCGACCGGCGCCCAGAACACGGCCAGCACCAGGCCGCCCAGCAGCACGAAGTGCTTGTTGCCTCCCGTCTTCTTCGCGACGATGTTCCAGAACGCGTGGAGCAACGCGGCGACGATCACCATCGCGAGGGCGGACAGAGGCATGGCGCGATTCTAGAATCGCCGTACACGCGACCCGCGAGGAACCACATGCTGAAGATCCTGGGCAAGCCCGTCTCGATCAACGTGCGCAAGGTGCTGTGGCTTTGCGAGGAGCTTGCGCTGCCTTACGAGCACGAGGCCTGGGGCGCGGGCTATCGCGACACCAACTCGCCGGAGTTCCTCGCGCTCAATCCCAACGCCATGGTGCCGGTGATCGTCGACGGCGACGCCGTGCTGTGGGAGTCGAACACGATCTGCCGCTACCTGGCCGGCAAGCACGGCCGCGACGACCTGCTGCCGCGCGACGCGCTCGCACGGGCGCGCGTCGAGCAGTGGATGGATTGGCAGGGCGGCGACCTGAACAACGCCTGGCGCTACGCCTTCATGGCCCTGGTGCGTCACAGCCAGGCCCATCGTGACGCCAGTGCCGTCGCGGCCAGCGCCGCCTCGTGGAACCGGCACATGGCCATCCTGGAGCGGCAACTCGAGAAGGCCGGCGACTTCGTCACCGGCCCGACGTTCACCCTCGCCGACATCGTGCTCGGGCTGTCGGTGAATCGATGGTTCATGACGCCCATCGACCGCCCCGAGCTGCCACACGTGCAGGCCTATTACGACCGGCTGGCCACGCGCGCGGGCTTCCGGCAACACGGCCGCAACGGCACGCCGTGAGCGAACAGGCGGCCAAGCACCCCGCTTTTCACGCCGTCGTCAAAATGCGTCGCTCGTAAAGTCCCGGGATGTGGTCGAGCCCGGTGCCCGACATTCACTGGACGACCCTCCGCCCGACGGCTGCGGCGAGAGTTCCCCGCTGAGGGAGCAGGCGTCCGCTCCTGCGCCCAGCGCGGTCCGAAAAGCGATCCCAACGAGACATGTCCAATTCCTCGCAACCCAGCCGAACCCTCACCTTCAAGAACAAGATCGCGCTGCTGGCCGGCGTCTCGATCGGCGGCATCGCGCTGCTGACGATCGCCGCCGGGCTCGAGATCCGCAGCCAGATCATCGACGGCCGCAAGGCGGGCCTGGTGATGGCGGTGCAGTCCGAACGCAGCATCGTCGCTTCGTACAAGGCGCTCGCCGACCAAGGCGCGATGCCGCTCGAGGCAGCGCAGAAGGCAGCCGCTGATGCCGTGCGGCGCGCGCGCTTCGGCGGTGCCGACGGCTTGGCGAACTACTTCTACATCTGGGGTACCGATGGCACCGGCGTGATGCATCCGATCAAGCCGGAGTGGACCGGCCAGAAGATGCTGGGCAAGGTCAAGGACGGCAACGGCGCCGACGTGATCGACGCCATGCTGTCCGGCGCCAGGGCGAGCTCCGACGGCAATGCCTTTGTCGACACCAACTTCCCGCGCCCCGGCAAGCCGGCTTCGGAATCCGTTCCGAAGCTGCAGTACGTGTCCACCGTGCCGGGCTGGAACTGGGTCGTCGGCTCGGGCCTGTACATGGACGACGTCAATGCCGAGGTGGCGAGCGTGCTCACGCGCGGCCTGGTCGGCGCGCTCGCGCTGTTGCTGGCGATCGCCGCGATCGGCATCGGCATCCATCGCAGCGTGATGCGCCAGATCGGCGGCGAGCCCGCGGTCGCCCTGGACGCGATGCGCGAAGTCGCGCGCGGCAACCTGTCGGTGCAGGTGCACAGCCCGGTGCCCGGTAGCCTGATGGCCGGCCTGTCGGCGATGATCCTCTCGCTGCGCGACACCGTCACGCAGATCCGCCGGTCCACCGACAGCATCGCCACCGCGTCCGGCGAGATCGCCGTCGGCAACAACAGCCTGGCCAGCCGCACCGAGCAGACCGCGTCCAGCCTGCAGCAGGCCGCGGCAACGATGGAACAGCTGACGCAGACCGTGCGCCAGACCTCGCAATCCGCCTCGGAAGCCAACCAGCTCGCATCCTCCGCCGCGCAGGGCGCGACCAGCGGCGGCGAAGTCGTCTCGCGCGTCGTCACGACCATGGACGAGATCAACGCCAGCTCGCGCAAGATCACCGACATCATCGGCGTGATCGACGGCATCGCGTTCCAGACCAACATCCTCGCGCTGAATGCGGCGGTCGAGGCCGCGCGCGCCGGCGAGCAGGGCCGCGGCTTCGCCGTGGTGGCGGCCGAGGTGCGCAGCCTGGCGCAGCGTTCGGCCAACGCGGCCCGCGAGATCAAGGCGCTGATCGGCGCCTCGGTCGACCGCGTGGAGGTCGGCGGGCAGCTGGTCACCGAGGCCGGCGGCACCATGCAGGGCATCGTCGACGGCGTGCACCGGGTCAGCGACATCATCCAGGAGATCACCCGGGCCAGCGCCGAGCAGGCGTCGGGCATCGGCCAGGTCAACACCAGCGTCTCCGAGCTCGACCAGATGACGCAGCAGAACGCGGCGCTGGTCGAGGAGTCGGCCGCCGCCGCCGAGAGCCTGAAGGAACAGGCGCGCCAGCTCGCCACCATCGTGCAGGTGTTCCAGCTCGAACGCTGACAGAATCGGGGCTCCCTTCAGCGGAGCCAGCCATGACCCAGCCTGTCCTCGTCGAGCTCTGGCGCGGCGAGATCGTCGAATCCTTCCATCGCGGCGCGTTCGCCGTGGTCGACGCCGCCGGCGCGGTGCTGCGCCAGGCTGGCGACATCGACCGTCCCGTCTACGCGCGCTCAGCCGTCAAGGGCCTGCAGGCGTTGCCGCTGGTGGCCTCCGGCGCGGCCCATCGATTCGGCTTGAACGACGCGGAGCTGGCGCTGGCCTGTGCGTCGCACGGCGGCGAGCCCGAGCATGTCGCGACGGCCAAGGCCATGTTGACCAAGGCCGGGCTTGACGCCGACGTGCTGGAGTGCGGGACGCACTGGCCGTACGACGAGCAGGCAATGCGCACACTGGCAGCCCAGGCAGAGGCACCCTGCGCGCTGCACAACAACTGCTCGGGCAAGCACTCGGGCTTCGCTTGCCTGGGCGCGCTGATGGCCGGCGACGCCGACCGCGCCCGCGGGCTGCTGCGCGGCTACGTCGAGCCCGACCACGTCGTGATGCGCGAGATCGGCGCGGCGCTGGAAGCCGCCACCGGCGTGCGACTGGCTGGCGCGCCGCGTGCGACCGACGGCTGCTCGATCCCGACCTTCGGCTTTCCCCTGCGCGCACTGGCACACGCGTTCGCACGCTTTGGCACGGGCACGGGCCTGACGCCCGAGCACGCCCGCGCCGCCGCGCGCCTGCGCCAGGCCGTGGCCGCCGCGCCGCAGATGGTGGCCGGCACGGGCCGGCTCGATACCCGCCTGATGAAGCATTTCGGCGCGCGCGTGTTCTGCAAGGTCGGCGCCGAAGGCGTCTACTGCGCAGCGCTGCCTGAGCTGGGACTGGGCGTCGCGCTCAAGATGGACGATGGCAACACGGCACGCGCGGCCGAGGTGGCCGTGGTGGCGTTGATCGAATCACTGTTGACGCTGGACGATGCAGATCGCGCGTTCGTGGCGCCCTTGCGCGACGTCACGCTGACCAACTGGAACGGACGCATCGTCGGACGCCTTGCCGCCGCGCCTGCGCTCGCGCAGGGCGCGCGCTGAGGCGGCGCGCCGGATCAACCGGCGATCAGACAGCCTTCCAGAGCGTCGGCAATCCGTCCAGATTTCGAAACACGGAAGACAACGCTCCTTCAGCAACCAGCGCAGTCGCCCGCTCGATGTCCGGCGCGAGATAGCGGTCGGTCGGCATCGCGGCGCATTGCGCACGCAGCAGCGCGTGCGCCTGCTCCAAGGCGGCGGAACTGCGCAGCGGGCGCAGGAATTCGACGCCCTGCGCCGAGGCGAGCCACTCGATGCCCAGGATCACGGACACGTTGGAGATCATCGCCTGCAGACGGCGCGCGGCGAACGTCGCCATCGAGACATGGTCTTCCTGGTTGGCCGACGTCGGCAGCGAATCGACGCTGGCCGGATGGGCGAGCGACTTGTTCTCGCTGGCCAGCGAAGCGGCCGTCACGTGCGCGATCATGAAGCCCGAGTTCAGGCCCGCGTCGGCCGACAGGAACGGCGGCAGCTGCGACACGCCCGCGTCGATCAGCATCGCGATGCGGCGCTCGGCGATCGCACCGACCTCGGCGATGGCGACCGCCATCGCGTCGGCCGCGAGCGCCACCGGCTCGGCGTGGAAGTTGCCACCGGACACCAGCACCTTGTCCTCGGCGAACACCAGCGGGTTGTCGGTGACCGCATTGGCTTCGCGCACCAGGATCAGCGCGGCGTGGCGCAGCTGGTCCAGGCACGCGCCGACCACTTGCGGCTGGCAGCGCAGGCAGTACGGATCCTGCACGCGGTCGTCGCCCTCCATGTGCGACTGGCGGATCTGGCTGCCGGCCAGCAGCGCGCGGTAGTAGCGGGCGACGTCGATCTGGCCCGGCTGGCCACGCAGCTCGTGGATGCGCGGGTCGAACGGGCCGTCGCTGCCGCGCGTGGCGTCCACCGTCAGCGCGCCGATCACCAGCGCGGACTCGAGCACCGGCTCGAAGGTGATGAGTGCGTGCAGCGCCAGCGCGGTCGAGGTCTGCGTGCCGTTGATCAGCGCGAGGCCCTCCTTGGCCTGCAAGGTCAGCGGCGCGATGCGGGCCTTCTCGAGCGCGGCGAGCGCGGGCACGCGAGCGCCGTCCATCAGCATCTCGCCCTCGCCCATCAGCGCCAGCGTCATGTGCGACAGCGGTGCGAGATCGCCCGATGCGCCGACGGAGCCTTGCGAGGGCACGTAGGGCACGAGGCCCGCGTTGTGCACGGCGATGATGGTGTCGACCACCGCCTGCCGCACGCCCGAATAGCCGCGCGCGAGGCTGGCCGCCTTCAGCGCCAGCATCAGCCGAACCACGGCCGGCTGCAGCGGTGCGCCGACGCCCACCGAGTGCGAGCGGATCAGATTGCGCTGCAGCGCCTCGAGCTCGCCTTGGCTGATGCGCTTGTTGGCCAGCTTGCCGAAGCCGGTGTTGACGCCATAGACCGGCGCGTCGCCCGCGGCCGCGGCCTGCACCACGGCGGCACTGGCCGCGATCGGCGCATGCGCCGAAGGATTCAGCGCCAGCGTGACGCCACCGGCGTGCAGTGCCTGCAGGTCTTCCAGCGTCAGCAAGCCGGGATTGAGTTCGAGCGTGGTCATGGGCGTCGTTTCTTCAGCAGGATCACTTGATCATCGGCAGGTTCAGGCCATGCCGCTTCGCGGCTTCGCGGGCGTCCTCGTAGCCAGCGTCGGCGTGGCGCATCACGCCGCTGGCGGGGTCGTTCCACAGCACGCGCTTCAGGCGCTCATCGGCCTGCTTGGTGCCATCGCAGACGATCACGATGCCCGAGTGCTGCGAATAGCCCATGCCGACGCCGCCGCCGTGGTGCAGCGAGACCCAGGTCGCGCCGCCGCCGGTGGCCAGCAGCGCGTTGAGCAGCGGCCAGTCGGACACCGCGTCCGAGCCGTCCATCATGCTTTCGGTCTCGCGGTTGGGTGACGCGACGGAGCCGGAGTCGAGGTGATCGCGGCCGATGACGATGGGCGCCTTCAGCTCGCCCGTGCGCACCATCTCGTTGAACGCCAGGCCGGCGCGATCGCGGTCGCCCAGTCCGATCCAGCAGATGCGCGCAGGCAAGCCCTGGAACGCGATGCGCGAGCCGGCCATGTCCAGCCAGCGGTGCAGGCCGGCGTCGTCCGGGAACAGCTCCTTCATCTTCGCGTCGGTCTTGCGGATGTCCTCGGGGTCGCCCGACAACGCCACCCAGCGGAACGGCCCCTTGCCCTGGCAGAACAGCGGCCGGACGTAGGCGGGCACGAAGCCGGGGAAGTCGAACGCGTTGGCCACGCCCTGGTCGAAGGCGACCTGGCGGATGTTGTTGCCGTAGTCGACGGTGGGAATGCCCATCTGCTGGAACGCGAGCATCGCCTGCACGTGCGTGGCGGCGCTCCTGGCGGCGGCGTCGCGCAGCGCGGCGTGCTGCGTGTGGTCGGCCTGCGCGATGCGCCATTGCTCGACGCTCCAGCCTGCCGGCAGGTAGCCGTTGACCAGGTCGTGCGCCGAGGTCTGGTCGGTGACGAGGTCGGGACGCACGCCGCCCGCGGCCGCGCGGCGCGCCAGCTCGGGCATGATCTCGGCGGCGTTGCCCAGCAGGCCGACGGAGACCGCCCGGCCTTCGGCCGCGTAGCGCTGCATGCGCGCGAGCGCGTCGTCGATGCTGGTGGCCTGCTCGTCGAGATAGCGCGTCTTCAGACGGAAGTCGATGCGGCTCTGCTGGCACTCGATGGTCAGCGAGCTGGCGCCCGCGAAGCTCGCGGCCAGCGGCTGCGCGCCGCCCATGCCGCCCAGGCCCGAGGTGAGGATCCAGCGGCCCGCCATCCTGCCGCCGAAGTGCTGGCGCCCGGCCTCGACGAAGGTCTCGTAGGTGCCCTGCACGATGCCCTGGCTGCCGATGTAGATCCACGAGCCGGCCGTCATCTGGC
>JBJMWF010000079.1:0-3182 GCA_045810265.1 Vitreoscilla sp.
ACGAGGCGTAGGCGATGAACAACTGCGGCAGCATGCGATCCAGCTGCAGCGCGGTGGTGATGCGCTCGGCCAGGCTCAGGTCGCACGAGGCCTCGTTGATGGCGTGCAATTGCTGCCACAGCGCCGATGCGATGCCGCTCAGCGTGGCCAGCAGCGCCAGCACGATGGCGATGCGGCGCGGCGTGTTCGACAACAGCGCACCCAACAGCGCCAGCACGCCGACCACGATGTAGATGAAGCGCTGCAGCACGCACCACGGGCAGGGCTGCATGTCGAAGGCGTACTGCGCGAGCGCCGCCAGGCCCACGGCGCCCAGCGCGAGCACGCCGATGACGACGAGGACCTGCGGGATGCGGATGCGGATCCTCACGCCGCCAGCTCCGCGATCAGTTCGATCTCGACGCAGGCGCCCATCGGGATCTGCGCCACGCCGAACGCGCTGCGGGCATGCTTGCCGGCGTCGCCGAACACCTCGCCCAGCAGCTCGGAGCAGCCGTTGGTGACCAGGTGCTGCTCGGTGAAGGTGGGCGTGCTGTTGACCAGGCTCATCACCTTGACGATGCGCTTGACGCGCTCCAGGTCGCCACCGGCCGCGGCCTGCAGCGTGCCCATCAGGTCGACGGCGATGGCGCGCGCCGCGGCCTTGCCTTCCTCGGTGGCCATGGTCAGCCCCAGCTGGCCCACCCACGGCTTGCCGTCCTTCTTGGCGATGTGGCCCGAGATGAACACGAGCGAGCCGGTCTGCACGAACGGCAGGTAGGCGGCGGCGGGAATGGCGAGCGGCGGGAGCTCGATTCCGAGGGCTTGCAGGCGGGCGGCGATCGTCATGAAGGGTTCTCCGTGCGGGCCGGCCGCCACCGTCTGGACGCGGTGGCGCGGGGCGGCCCGGTGATGGGCTCGGATGCTACACGCAGCCTCAATCACCTGTCCCGCGCGGGGGACGCGGGCGGTGGTTTGGTGCGGACGAGCGGCGGAAATGCCCGTTCGGAGTCGCAGGCACACCGGCGACGCCGACCCCGGCGGACGGGGGGCGACTTGACCGAAGGACGACGGCGCGGATCTGTCGGGCTCAGCCCGCCGCCAGCAGCGGCGCCAGCGCTTGCTGGCCCGGCGGCGTCAGCTCCAGCGCGCGCTCGCTGCCGATGCGTCGCAGCCAGCCCCGTTCGATGAAATGCGTCAGCAGGCTGCTGCCCAGCTTGCCGGCGAGGTGGTCGCGCCGCTCAGACCAGTCCAGGCAGGGATAGGCGATGCGGTGCGACGCGCTGGCCCGCAGCGCGGACGCGTCGAAGCCGAGCCTGGCGATGCCCGCGACGCCAGCGTCGGTCAACGCGTAGCCATCCGGCGCGTCCACCAGCCATCCCAGGGCCAGCAGGCGATCGAGCAGCGCGACGCCGCGCCGTCCGGCCAGGTGGCCGTAGCAGCAGCGCGCCTCGCGCAGCCGCAGCCGGGCGGGCGCCGACCACTCGCGATCGTGCGACGAACGCTCCGCCACCATCGCCAGCGCCTCCAGCGCGTGCGCGACGTCGGCGTCGGCGATGCGGAAGTAGCGATGCCGGCCGCGCGGCTCGCACACCAGCAGCCCCGCGTCGACCAGCTTGACCAGGTGCGCGCTTGCCGTGGCGGCACTGACCGTGGCCGTGCGGGCGAGCTCGCCCGCGCTCGCGTACTCGCCGGAAAGCAGGAAGGCGAGCATGCGGGCACGCGACGGCTCGGCCACCAACGCCGCGATGCGCGCCAGGCGCGGTTCGTGCGGGGTATCGGAGGGCGGGGGCGTCGGGCGGCGCGTTGTGGCCATGGCGAAAGTGTCAGGAAGCGGTGGCATGACTGTATTCCGGGGCGCGAAGGTAGGCGCTTTCCACGACCTCGGTGAACGTGCGTTCCTCGCGCACGATCAGCCGCTCACGCTGCGCGAATTCGAAATTGGCGCGGCCTTGCGGGTCGGCGCGCAGGCGTGCGCGGTAGCTCTCGTAGGCGGCCAGGCTGTCGAACGAGATCAGGCCCCAGGCCTCGTAGGTGGTGCCTTCGCTGGGCAGGAAATAGCCGACCAGGTGGCCACCGCAGCGCGGGATGATGCGGCCCCACTCCTCGCAGTAGCGGCGGAACAGCTCGCGCTTGAAGGGGTCGATCTCGTAGCGGATGAAGCAGGTCAAGGTCATGGCGGTCTCGAGCGGCGGGATGGCTGCAGTCTGCCGCCGAACGGGCGCTTGATGTTTCGTCGCCGAGCGAAGGGTCAGGCGAGCGCGGCAAATGCGGACGAAATGCGGCGATCGGCGGCGGGCGACTTTCGACCACCACTTCTACGATGAGCCCATGCACGACGACCGCACCATCCCTCCGTCCAACGCCGCGGCCGCCGGCGCCTGGTGGCGCGCGGCCGCGGTGCTGGCCTGGGTCGGCGGCGTGGCCTTGCAGCTGCAGCAGCCCGCCTTGTGGGCCGGCCAGGCCTATCCGTTGATCGGCGCGGCAGCACTGGCCGGGGTGCTCGTCGCACGGCGTCTCGGGTGGCGCACGGGTCTCTGGCTCGCCATCGCGGCCGCCGGCTTCGCCTACGCGGGTTGGCGCGCAGACGCGCGTCTGGCCGATGCGCTCGCGCCGGCCTGGGAGGGTTGCGACATCGAGCTGGTCGGCGTCATCGACGACATGCCTCAGCTCGCGGCGGACGGCGAGCATTTCGCCTTCGACGTCGAGTCGGCGCGCGCGCTCGGCATGACGGCACGCGAGCTCAAGCGCGTGCGATCGCTCGACGCCGCTGCGGGGCGCCCGCTGCCGGCGGCCGTCGCACGGGCCGAGGAGGTGGCGCAACGCGGCCACGCCTCGAGCGAGGCGATCGATGGCGACGACGAAGATGACGACCAAAGCGCGGCCGCGCCGTCGCCCGTCGGCCAGGCGCCGGTCGTGCCATCCCGCGTCTGGCTCACCTGGAGCGCCAACCAGCGCGACGACCGCGCGGTGGCGGCCTCGCCTGCGCCGCTGCATGCCGGCCAGCGCTGGCGCCTGCCGGTGCGGCTGCGGCGCCCGCACGGCGCGATGAACCCGGACGGCTTCGATGCAGAGCTGTGGCTGTTCGACCAGGGCTTGCGCGCCACAGGGAGCGTGCGCGGCAACGGGCAGCTGCTGGCCGCGTCCTGGGCGCCGATCGCCAACGCCAGGCAATGGGTGCGCGACCGCCTGATGCTCAGCGG
>JBJMWF010000080.1:0-13519 GCA_045810265.1 Vitreoscilla sp.
ACAGGCGTACGGCTCGGACGTGGTGGAGCTGGTGGCCGATGTGACCAAGGCCGCGGTGAGCGCGGGGAAGGTCAGTCGGCAAGACCGATCACCAGCCACATGACGGCGGCGCCCGCGACCGTACACAGCAGCGTCGAGCTGGACGGGTGCGGGCTGTGGGCCTCGGGCAGGATGTCGGAAGTCGCCAGGTAGAGCAGGAAGCCGGCGAAGAACCCCAGGTAGGTCATCAACTGGAACGGCGGGATGCTGAACGCCATCGTTAGCAGCACGCCGGCCAGCGGCGCGATGGCGTCGATCACCAGCATGGTCAACGCCCGCCGGGTCGAGTTTCGGTGGCGCAGCATCAGGCTGACCGTGTTCAGGCCGTCGGAGAAGTCGTGCGCGATCACCGCCAGCGCCACCGTCAGGCCCACCATCGGCGAGACCTGGAAGCCGATGCCGATGGCCACGCCGTCCATGCAGCTGTGCGCGGCCAGCACGGTGGCGGAGGCCAGGCCGACGTTGGGATGATGGTGGTGCGAGTAGTGATCTTCCTGCGCCGGATGCACCAGCACGAACTTCTCCAGGCTGTGGAACAGCAGGAAGCCGATCACCAGCGCGATCATCGAGGTCGACGGATCGAAGCCGTGGTTGCGCGCGAGCGCGAAGATCTCGGGCAGCAGGTCGAACGCGACCACGCCCAGCAGCACGCCGGCGGTGAACCCCAGCAGGTAGTGCAGCCGGTCGCGGAAGCGCAGCGCCATCGCGCCGCCGGCCAGGGTCGAGACCACGGCGGCGATGGTCAGGACGACCGGGGAGAATCCTGCAGGCATCGCTTAATGATAATGCATCCTCAATATCACCAGGCGTGGCAGAATTTGGACGCCAACGCCATGGAACGAGCCACCCGCCAGAACACCGCCATCCGCGAGGCCATCGAAGCCGCCGGACGGCCCCTGTCGCCCACCGAGGTGCTGGACGAGGCGCGCCGCCACGTCGCCGCGTTGGGTCTGGCCACCGTGTATCGCAACCTGAAGGCGCTGGTCGACGCCGGCGAGATCCAGGTCGTGACGCTGCCCGGCGAAGTCGCGCGCTACGAGGTGGCGCGGCGCGGCCACCATCACCACTTCCGCTGCGACGTCTGCCAGCGCGTGTTCGACGTGCACCAGTGCCCCGGCGACCTCGCCGGCCTGGCGCCGCCCGGCTTCAGCGTCGCGCGCCACGAGATCACGCTCTACGGCCGCTGCAGCGACTGCCAGCCCGCCGCGAAGCGGCGCGCGAAGAAGGCGCCCGCGCACGGGCACTCGCACTAGCCGGACACGGGTCGTTCGCGACGGCGTCCTTCGCCGCCGGACGATCCGCACAGGCGACCCGCTAGGCCCGCTTCACGCGCACCGCGTACTGCAGCTCCGTCAGCAGCGTCTCGATCGAGTACGGCTTGGACAGCACCTTGACGCCGGCGTCGATGTGCTGCGTCGTGTAGCCGGTGGCCACGATCACCGCCATCGCCGGGATGTTGGCCTGGCACCAGGCGGCCAGGTCCAGGCCGCTCATCGTCCCGGGCATGACGACGTCGGTGAACACGACGTCGAACAGGCCGCCATCGTGCAGCGCGCGCTCGGCCGACTCGCCGTTCAGGCAATGTCGTACCGTGTGGCCCGCGGCGCGCAGCGCGGGCACGACGACCGACGACACCAGCAGGTCGTCCTCGACGAACAGCACCCGCAGGGGCATGAACTCGGACGCCGCCGTCCTGGCAGGGTCGCTCGCCAGCACCGGATCGTGCGACACCGGCAGCAACAGCGACACCGTCGTGCCCACGCCGCGCTCGCTGCTGATCGTGGCCGCGCCGCCAGACTGGACGGCGAACGCGCGCACCTGCGGCAGGCCCAGGCCGCTGCCCACGCCGACCGCCTTGGTGGTGAAGTACGGCTCGAAGACGCGTTGCAGCACCTCGGCGTCCATGCCCCCGCCCGTATCGACGACGTCCACCGCGAGGTAGCGCCCGGGAGGCAGCGCGGAGGCCTGCGTCGGACTCGCCAATCTGCCGCGGATCATCACCGTGCCGCCGTCCGGCATCGCGTCGCGCGCGTTGAACACGAGATTCAGCAAGGCCAGCTCGAACTGCGTCGCATCGGCCATCAGCGGCGGCAGGCCCGGTTCGATGTCGGCCGTCAGACGCACCTTGCCGCCGACCGCGCGGCCCATCAGGTCCTCGCAGCGCAGCACGAAGTCGTGCAGGTCGATCGGCTGCGGCTTGAGCGGCTGGCTGCGGCCGAAGGCGAGCATCTGGCGCACCAGCGTGGCGGCCTTGTCGACGGCGCGCGTGCTGGCCTCGATCACGCGCCGGCCGGTGTCTTCCTTGACGAGGCGATCCAGCACCTGCAGGCCGGTGCTCATGGTCTGCAGGAAGTTGTTCAGGTCGTGCGCGAGGCCACCGGTGAGCCGGCCGATCGCCTCGTGCTTCTGACCATCGAGCAGGCGCGTCTGCGCCTCCTGAGTCTGGCGGATGGCCTCGGCGACGCGCGACTCGAGCACCTCGGTGGCGCGCGCGGAACGCACGCCCGCCTCGCGCAGTGCGGCGCCCACCTGGTCGGCCTCGAACAGCCCGGTGCGCAGCGTCGCCGGCACGCGGTCGCGGCCGAGCTCCGCGGCGGCGTCGGCCAATGCCAGCACCGGGCCGCCGATCTGGCGCGCGAAGTACAGCGCGAGCCCCAGACCGATCACCGCCAGGATGACCGCGGCGGCAAACGCCTGGATCGTGACCCGGAAGGCAGGCTTGTCGAGCGACGAGCGCGGCAGCCCCATGGCGACCGTCCAGCCGTAGCGCGCCGAGCGGGCGACGACGGCGATGGTGGGCTCGCCTTCGCGCGAGGTCGACTCGAACTTCTGATCCAGCAGACCGCGCGACGCCGCCTGCACGGTGGCCGGGCTGGCCCGCGAGCCCAGCCACTTCTGCGGATCCTTGTTGCGCGCGATGGTCAGGTACTTGCCATCGAGCACCGCGGCGACCGCGTCGGCCGGCAGCTTCTGCGTGTCGAGCACGCGCTGGATGACCTCCGGCTTGAACGAGACGCCGATGTTGTAGCGCTGCGGCGACACGCCCGGTTCCGCGGCCATCACGGCCAGCATGAGCTCGCGGCTGATCGGACTGGTGACGAGGTCGGTGGCGATCGGCGACCCGGAGATCAGCGGCGGCTGCGGCACCCACGCCCGCGCCGGCAGCGGCGTGCCGAACGGCACCCGGGTGTTGAGCACGTGGCGCGCGGCGTCGACGACGAAGACGGTGTTGCCCGAGCCCTCCGTCGCCCGTTTCGCATGCTGGTAGAAACGTTCGAGCTCGTCTTCCTTCAGCGAGCGTGCGGCGCCCAGCGTGGTGGCGATGGCAGCACGTTTGTCCAGTTCACCGTCGACGAGCAGGCTGATCGAGCGTGCCAGGTCCCGCAGGTGATTGGTCGCGGCCTCCGTCTCGTGCAGGTAGGTCGAGCGGGCGAGCATGCCGAAGCCGGCCATCGCAGGCAGCCAGACGGCGAAGACGAGAAGCAGCAGTCTCGTTCGAATACTCACGCGGTCCCTGGATTTCAGTCTGATTTGCTGCGCACGTTACCCGAAAATCGGGCGCGCGCGCCTCGGATCACTGAAACCCGATGTACCCGCGGCGGCCTACAGGCGGGCGATCGCCAGGCCCGCCGTGACCGCCATTGCCACGCCGAATATCGCCAGGCCCGCGCTGCGCCTGCGCCGCGTCAGCAGCCACAGCGCCAGCCCCGACAGCGACAGCAGGATCAGGCTGCCGGCGAGCGTGTCGACCAGCAGCACCCAGGCCACCGGCATGCCCACGCCCTTGTGCAGGTTGGCCAGCGTCGCGACGATGCCGCCGTCGGTGCGGCGCACGCTGGCCGTGCGGTTGCCGACCCAGTATTCGACCTGGATCTGCGAGCGCGGGGCGGCGAAGTTGAACGTCCAGTGCGCCGGCTGCATGGCGGTCGGCGCCGAGGAGGCCTCTGCCCAGGGGACAGGCCGCGGCTTGTCGACGCGGACATTGCTGGCCGGCCGCGGCAGCGCGAGCGACGTACGCAGCCAGGAAGCCATCGCCTGCGCGTCCGCAGGCAGCGGATCGGGCAATGCCAGTTGCCAGTTGCTGCGCTCGCTCGAGGGCTGCAGCGGCAGCACCGCGCGGTGGTTCAGCCAGATGCCGCTGAAGCCGAACAGAAGCCCGAGCGCGGCGCCCCACAGGCCGATCCAGCCATGGACCTTGCGCAGCCAGATCGCCGCGTTGGCGCGTGTCGTGAAATTCAAGTGTCGCTCCATTGGCGCATGAGGTTGTGATAGAGGCCGACCAGGCTGCGCCGCGCCTGCGCGTCGGCGCCGGCCTGGTTCAAGCGCTGGATGGCGGTGTCGAGGTCGAACATCATCGAGCGCCGGGCGTCGTCGCGCACCAGGCTCTGGATCCAGAAGAACGATGCCAGGCGGCGGCCGCGCGTGATCGGCGTGACCTCGTGCAGGCTGGTGGCGGGATAGACCACCATGTCACCCGCCGCCAGCTTCACGCGCTGCGTACCGAAGGCGTCGTGCACCACCAGCTCGCCGCCGTCGTACTCATCGGGCTCATTGAGGAACAGCGTGGCCGAGACGTCGGTGCGCAGCTTGCGGCCGGTGCGCGGGTGAATGCGCACGCTGCCGTCCACGTGGGCGCCGAAGGCCATGCCTTCGCCGTAGCGGTTGAACATCGGCGGATACACCTCGTTGGGCAGCGCCGCGCTGATGAACAGCGCATGGCGCTCCAGCGAGCCCAGGATGATGGACTGGCACTGCGCCGCGACCGCGGACCGCTCGTCGATCTGCTCGTTGTGCTTGACGGGCGCGCCCTGGTAACCGGCCGACACGCGGCCGTCGACCCAGGCCTGGCCCGCGGCCTCCAGCCGCGAGCGGACGTCCTGCAGTTGCTGTGCGTCGAGCGCGCGGGGAATGGCGATCAGCATGGCCTACACGCGCCAGGACAGCGAGAGCATCGCACTGCGTCCGGTGCCAGGCACGGCACGTCCGCCGTCGGAAGGGATTAACGCGTCGAAGTAGCGGCGGTCGAACAGGTTGAACACGTTCAGCCGCAGGTCGTACTTCGGCTGGTGATACGCCAGCGTGCCGTCCCAGCGTGCATAGCCGCCAACCTGCGTGGCGTTGGTGTTGTTCGCGTATCGCTTCGAGGCGTAGACGGCGCCGCCGCCGATGTCCCAATGCGGCACCAGCTCGTACGTCGTCCACAGCGTGCCGGAGTTGCGCGGCGTGTTGGCCGGCACCCTGCCCTGCGTGCCCACGCCGATGCCGTCGACGATGCTGGCGTCCAGCCAGGCGTAGCCTGCGAACACCTTC
This sequence comes from Vitreoscilla sp., assembly GCA_045810265.1. Lineage (GTDB taxonomy): Bacteria > Pseudomonadota > Gammaproteobacteria > Burkholderiales > Burkholderiaceae_C > Scleromatobacter. Next base: position 5,350 of record JBJMWF010000080.1, read on the forward strand.
CAGCCGCGTGCCAGCAGGCCCGAGCCGCCCAGGCGCGCGCCGCGCACGCGCACGGTGCCGGTGGCCGTGTAGTTGCCGCTGGAGTCGGCCGAGCGCGCGTTGTCCTGCGTGATCTGGAACAGCGCGCCATCGACCGACAGCTTGCCGGCCAGCAGGTCCAGCTTGGCGCCCGCTTCCCAGGCCTTGTTGGTCTCGGGCGGCAGCGGCGCGGTGGTGCCGGTGGTGTTGGTCAGCTGTTCCAGCGACGGGTTGAACGAGGTGCTGTAGCTCAGGTAGTACGACTGCGCCGCCGTGGGCTGCCAGATCCCGCCGGCGCGGTAGCTGGTGTACGAGATCTCCTGCGCGATGGCCCTGGGCAGCGTGATCGTGTTGTCGATCCGGGCGTCGAAACGATCGCGGCGGATGCCGCCCACGAGCTTGAAACGAGGGCCCAGGCTCAGCGTGTCGCCCAGGTAGGCAGCGTACGAGTTCGCCCGGCTCGTGGACAGGTTGCCCTTGACGCCCGGCAGGTCGCCTGGGCTTTCCTGCGGCCCGCCACCGAGCAGCGGCTCGCAGCCGACGTAGCCGGTGGCCATCGTCACGCCATTGCACTGACCGGTGCGGCTGTAGGCCTGGTTGGCGTAGGTGTCCTGGCCGATCTCGGCGCCGGCGAGCAGCTCGTGATGCAACGGGCCGGTATCCAGACGCAGGCTCAGGTCGAGCTGGTCGAACACGGCATGGTCGGTGATCACGCGGTCGTGGCTCTGCAGCTTGACGTACAGCTGGTCCAGCGGCGTCGTCGACGGCGCGGTGCAGAAGCCCAGCGTGCAGCCCGCGCCGGTGCCGGGAAGTCCCAGCGATTGCGAGGCCGTCTCGCGCGCATCGACATGCACCTGGTTGCTCTGGATCTGGTTGCGCAGCGTGATGTCGTCGCCGAAGCGATGCAACACCAGCGCCGAGAAGGTGGCCACCTCCTGGTTCGTGCGGTCGTTCGTGCTGCCGTAGAAGGTGTCGCGCGGCGCATCGACTGGCCGGCCGTTCCAGGGCGAGACGCCGTAGTCCGGCATGTCGTGGTTCTTCTGCAGCAGCGCCGACAGCGTGATCTCGGTGGGCGTGCCGATGCCCAGCCTGAGCGACGGTGCGAGGCCGAAGTCGGTGTCCTTCATCTCCTGGCGCGTGGAAGGCCGGCCGGACTGCGCCATGGCGGCGATGCGCACCGCCGAGCTCGCATCGAGCGCGCGGTCGACGTCGGCGGTCGTGCGCACCATGCCGTTGCTGGTGACCGAGGCGTCGAACTCGGTCAGCGGTGCCAGCCGCGCCAGCTTGCTGACCTGATTGACGACGCCGCCGGTCGAGCCGCGGCCGAACAGCATCGACGAGGGCCCCATCAACACTTCGACCCCGTCCAGCGCGAAGGTGTCGCGGTAGTACTGGCCGCGATCGCGAAAGCCGTCCAGGTAGATGTCGGTGCGGGCCGTGAACCCGTTCAGGTTGATGTTGTTGCCGATCTGGCCGCCTTCCGCCCCGCCCAGCGTCACGCCGGGGACGTTGCGCAGCGCGTCGGCCAGCGATGCGGCACCCTGGCTCTGCAGCAGCGACTTGCTGAGCACGGTGACCGACTGCGGTACGTCGCGCAGGTCGGCGGGCAGCTTGTCGAGCGAAGTGCCGCGGCGCGCGAAATCGCTGGAGTCGTTGCCCGCGATCTCGACCTCCTGCACGCCCATCACCGCCGCCGCGCCGCTCGAAGCCGCGCTGCCGGCGGCGGCATTGGGGGCGGATTGGGACCAGGCCGGAGCGGCGGTCAGCGCAATCAGCGCTGGCGCCAGGGGAGCGAGATAGTTCATGTTTTGCCGTCGGGCGACGCAGGGCGCCGCTGCTCAGTAGTTGGTGAATAAGAATGATTCGCATTCATCTTACCAAGCGCGGCAGTCCCTTTGGGTCAATATCCCTTCCACTCCGCTTACATTTGAGCCTGCTCATCGAACACCATGGAGACAAGACTCGTGAATTCGCATCGACGTTTCGCCCGGATTTCCGCCATCGCGCTGGCCGCCGCCGTCTCGCTCGGGGCAGCCCAGGCCGCCGAGCCCATCAAGATCGGCGTCGCGGAAGCCCTGTCGGGCGGCGCGGCGCAGTACGGCATCAGCATTCGCAATGGCTTCCAGATGGCGGCCGACGAGATCAACGCGGCCGGTGGCATCAACGGCAACAAGATCGAGCTGGTCATCGAGGACGAGCAAGGCAAGAAGGACGAGGCGATCAACGCCTTCAAGAAGCTGATCTTCCAGGACAAGGCGCTGATGCTGTTCGGCCCCACCCTGTCGAACTCCGCCGCCGCCGCCGACCCGATCGCCCAGGCCGCCCACATCGTCGTCTTCGGCACCTCCAACACGGCCGACGGCATCACCACCATCGGCGACCACGTGTTCCGCAATTCGGTCACCGAGGCCGACGTGCTGCCGGTCACGATCAAGGTCGCCGCCAAGGTGGCCAAGATCAAGAAGGTCGCCGTGCTGTACGGCAACGACGACGTCTTCACCAAGAGCGGCTACGACGCCTTCAAGAAGGCGCTCGACGACCAGAAGATGCCGGTCACGACGACCGAGACCTTCGCCAAGGGCGACGTCGACTTCAAGGCCCAGCTGACCAAGATCAAGGCCACCAACCCGGACGCCATCGTGCTGTCGGCCCTGATCGCCGAAGGCGCGCCCATCATGGTCCAGGCCCGCCAGCTGGGCATGAACCTGCCCTTCATCGGCGGCAACGGCATGAACTCGGTCAAGGTGTTCGACCTGGCCAAGGGCGCGTCGGACGGCCTGTGGGTGGGCAGCCCGTGGTCGATCGAGAACCGCACGCCGGAGAACAACAGCTTCATCATCGCCTACACCAAGAAGTACAGCTCGCCGCCCGACCAGTTCGCGGCCCAGGCCTACGACGCGATGCACATCGCGACCGAGGCGTTGAAGAAGGTCAAGCTGAGCGGCGACCTGGCCAAGGATCGCGAGGCGCTGCAGGCCGCGCTGCCCGCGGTCAAGTGGAACGGCGCGACCGGCGCATTCGCCTTCCGCCGCGTCACAGACAAGGCTGGCAAGCCCGCCGGCTACGACGCCAACCAGACGCCGATCGTCAGCACCACGCGCGGCCGCAACTACGAAATCGAGAAGTAGAGCCCCCACGCTCCCGCTGGTCGCTGCCCCCCGAGGGGGCCGGCCGGTTCGGCGCCGGCAGAGCCGGTCGCTTCCCTCCCTTGACTCAACCCGCGCCCTGACCGGGCGGACTCCTGTGCTCGAACAGCAGCTCTTCAATGCCTTGTCGCTCGGCTGCGTCTACGCCCTCTTCGCCCTCGGCTTCACGCTGGTGTTCGGCGTGCTGGGCGTGGTCAACCTCTCGCAGGGCGCGGTCTTCATGGTGGGCGCCTATGCCGCGCTGACCGCCATCACCAAGATGGCCTTTCCGCTGTGGGCGGCCATCCTGTTCGCATTCGCCTTCTCGGGCCTGCTGGGCGTGCTGATCGACCGCCTGGTGCTCAAGCCGCTGCGCGCCCGCAATGCGCCGCACCTGATCCCGATGATCGCCACCATCGGCCTGGCGATCGCCATCAACAGCCTGGTGCAGGGCACGTTCGGCGCGGAGAACCAGCGCTTTCCCAGCGAGGTGTTGCCGCAGGACTCGCTGCAACTGGCCGGCGTCAGCGTCACGGTGCTGGAGCTGGGCATCATCCTGGTGTCCTTCGTGCTGATGACCGTGCTGATGATCACGCTGAAGAAGACGCAGCTGGGTCGTGCGCTGCGTGCGATCGCCGAGTCGCCGAAGGCGGCGCGCCTGCTGGGCATCAACGTCGACGGCCTGTTCCTGCTGACCTCGTTCGTCGCCGCCGGCCTGGGCGGCATCTCCGGCGTGCTGATCGGCCTGTACTCCAACGCGCTGTTCCCGCTGATGGGCCAGCCGATGCTGCACAAGGGCATCGCGGTCATCATCCTGGGCGGCATGGGCGACATCCGCGGCGCTATGTTCGCGGGGCTGTTCCTCGGCTTCGCCGAGGTGCTGTCGGTGGCCTACATCGGCTCGGACATGCGCGACGCCGTGGCCTTCGGCCTGCTGTTCCTGGTGCTGCTGGTGCGGCCCAAGGGGCTGTTCGGCAGCGTCCAGGAACGAAAGGTATGACCCCCTCGCTCCTCCCGTCGCTGCCCCCCGAGGGGAAGCCCGGCTTGGCTCGGGTGCGACCCTCGCTTCCCGGGATCTGACAACAACGATGCTTGAAACCCTAGACAATTTCTGGTCCATCTACAGCAACCTGGTGCTGTCGCTGGGCACCGCTTCCCTGCTCGCACTGTCGATCTACCTGACGCTGTCGTGCGGCATGCTGGCCATGGCCAACGCCGCGTTCATGGGCATCGGCGCGTACACGGCGTCCATCCTGACCATGAATTTCGGCTGGCCCTTCCCCGCGGTGATCGCGGCCGGCATGGCGGCGCCCGCGCTGGTGGCGTTCATCATCGGCAAGCCGACGCTGCGGCTGTCCGGCGTCTACCTGGCGATGGCCACGCTGGCCTTCGGCGAGGTGGTGCGGCTGGTCATCATCCGCGCCGAAGGCCTGACCGGCGGCGCGCTGGGCCTGAACGGCATCCCGCAGCTGACGCAGTGGTGGCATGTGCTGCTGGCCGTGGTGCTGGTGCTGGCCCTGCTGGCGCGGCTGCGGCGCTCGAAGATCGGCCGCGCCTTCGAGGCGATCAAGGAGGACGAGACGGCCGCCGGCCTGATGGGCATCGACGTCAACGGCCACAAGATGCTCGCGTTCGCGCTGGGCGCGGCCGTCGCCGGGCTGGCCGGCGTGCTCAACGCCCACCTGACCTTCTTCATCGGCCCGCAGGAATATGGCTTCGACCGTGGCGTCGAGATCCTGACGATGACCATCCTGGGCGGCATCAACAGCCTGTTCGGCCCGGTGATCGGCGCCGTCATCGTCACGCTGCTGCCCGAGCTGCTGCGCAGCTTCAAGGACTACCGCGCCGTGGCCAACGGGTTGATCCTGGTGCTGATCGTGCTGTTCTTGCCCAAGGGCTTGTGGAACCCGGCCTGGATGCGCCGGGTGCTGGGACTGCGCAAGAAGGGAGTGACGCCATGAGCGCCGCCCGGCCGCCCGAAGGCGCTCGCCTCGCAGTGCGCAGCACGGAGATTGTCAAATGAGCGATCTCCTGACGCTGACGAACGTCTCACGCCACTTCGGCGGCCTCAAGGTGCTGCAGGACGTCTCGTTCGCCGTTCGTCCCGGCACCATCTCCGGCCTGATCGGGCCCAATGGCGCCGGCAAGACCACGGTCTTCAACCTCATCACCGGCCTGCTGCCGCCCACCACCGGCGACATCACGCTGGAAGGGACCAGCCTGCTGGGTCGCAAGCCGCACCAGATCACGCGCAGCGGCATCGCGCGAACGTTCCAGAACATCCGCATCTTCAAGGAGATGACGCTGCTGGAGAACGTGATCGTGGGCATGCACCGCCATCTGGACTACGGCGTGCCGGGCCTGATCTTCGCGTTGCCCAAGTACCGTGCCGCGGAGCGCCGCGCCCGCGACCGCGCGCGCGAGCTGCTGTCGTGGATGAAGCTCGACCACAAGGCCGACGACCTGGCCGACAACCTGTCCTACGGCGCGCAGCGCAAGCTCGAGATCGCGCGCGCGCTCGCCACCGAGCCCACGCTGCTGCTGCTGGACGAGCCGGTGGCCGGCATGAACAGCACCGAGAAGACCGAGCTGATGCGCGAGATCGTCAACATCCAGGGGCGCGGCTACACGATCTTCATGATCGAGCACGACATGCGCTTCGTCATGGGCCTGTGCGAGGAGATCTCGGTGCTGAACTTCGGCAAGATCATCGCGCAAGGCGGCCCGGAGCAGATCCGCAGCGATCCGCAGGTCATCGAGGCCTATCTCGGCCGCGAGGACGACGAGGTGTCGGTCACGCCGGGAGAAGACGAGTGACCGAAGCACTCCTGTCCGTCTCGGGCCTGTCCGTCAACTACGGCCACATCGAGGCCGTGCGCGACGTCGACCTGTCGCTGCAGGCCGGCCGCATCACGACGCTGGTCGGGGCCAACGGCGCGGGCAAGTCGACCACGCTGCTGGCGCTGTCCGGACTGGTGCCCAAGGCGGGCGGCAAGGTGATGTTCGACGGCCACGACGTCAGCGCCCTGCCCCCACACAAGCTGGTCGGCGCCGGCCTGGTGCAGGTGGCCGAAGGCCGCGCCACGCTGACGACGCTCAGCGTGCGCGAGAACCTCGAGCTGGGCGCCTACACGCGGCGCGATGGCGCCGCCGCGCGCGCGAGCGACCTCGAGCGCATGTTCACGCTGTTCCCGCGCCTGAAGGAGCGCGAGAGCGGCCTGGCGGGCAACCTGTCGGGCGGCGAGCAGCAGATGCTGGCGATCGGGCGTGCGCTGATGGCGCGTCCGCGCGTGCTGCTGCTGGATGAGCCCTCGATGGGCCTGGCGCCCATCGTCGTCCAGGGCATCTTCCGCACGCTGCGCGAGATCAATGCCGGCGGCCTGACGATCTTCCTGGTCGAACAGAACGTGCGCCAGGCGCTCAAGATCGCCGAAGCCGCCTACGTGCTGGAGAACGGCCGCGTGGTGCTGCAAGGCAGCGGCCGCGAGCTGCTCGACGAGCCCCGGGTGCAGCAGGCCTACCTGGGCGGCTGAACGGCCGGCGCCGGCGACACGGCCGCAGGCGCGTCGACCATCGCGCGCCGCAATTCGCGTAGCAGCTCCTGCGGCGGCGTGGGCTTGGGCAGCACGCGCAGGCCGCCCGAGACGGCGTCCTCGAGCTGCTTCGCGTAGCCGGTGATCAAGACCACGGGCAGGTGCGGCCACAGCTCGCGCAGGCGGAACGCCAGGTCCATGCCGCTCAGCTTGCCCGGCATCTCGATGTCGCTCAGCACGATGTCAGGCAGCGCGGCGCTGGCCTGCAGCCCAGCCAGGGCGGCGTCGGCGTTCCACTCGTGCTGCACCTGCAGGCCGGCGGCCTGCAGGATCGCGGCGGTCGATTGCGCGACGTCGTCGTTGTCCTCCACCAGCAGGACGCGGCCGGCCATGGGCCCGGGATCGGTGACGGCCAGGGCCGCCGGCGAGTGCGCCAGCGGATGTTCGGCCGGCAGCAGCATCTCGACCGTCGTCCCCACGCCCGGCTCGCTGGCGATGCGCGCGCGGCCGCCGGCCTGCGCACAGAAGCCGTGCACCTGGCTCAGCCCGAGGCCGGAGCCGGCCTCGTTCATGCGGGTGGTGAAGAACGGCTCGAACACGCGCGGCAGCACGTCGGCGGCGATACCGACGCCCGTATCGACGACGGCGATGGCCACCATCGTGGTGCCGTCCTCCGAGGCGCCTTCGTTGCGGGCGGCGATGCGCAGCCGGCCGCCGCCGGGCATCGCATGCTTGGCGTTGATCGCCAGGTTGATCAGCGCCAGCTCCAGTTCCGCGGCATCGACGCTGATCGGGCAGACGTCGGCATCGACCAGGATCTCCATCTCGATGCGCGAGCCCAGCGTGCTGCGCAGCAGCCCTTCGGTGCCCGGCAGCCACGACTGCAGCGCTATGACCTCGGGCCGCAGCGCCTGCTTGCGCGAGAACGACAGCAGCTGGCGCGTGAGCCGGGTGCCGGACTGCACCGCGCGCGACATCGCCTGGATGTGGCGCTCCTGGCCGAGCTCGGGGTGCAGGTGCCGGTGCACGTGCAGGCTGCTGCTGACGATGGCCAGCAGGTTGTTGAAGTCGTGCGCCACGCCGCCCGTCAGCTGGGCCAGCGTCTCGAGCTTCTGGCTTTCCTGCCGGCCCTTTTCCGCCGCGGCCCGGCGCTGCACGGCCTCGTTGAGCGCGGCGGTGATGGCCTGCTCGCGGCGCGTCTTGCGCAGCGCCACCAGCGACACGTAGCTCAGGCCCGCCGTCACCGGCACCAGCAGCGCGGCCAGCAGCGCGACGAAGTGCAGCCAGCTGCTCAGCATCGCCGTCCGGCTGACGCCTGCGACCACATACAGCGGATAGTCGCCCACGCGCTGAAAGCTGACGAAGCGCCGCTGGTGGTCGCGCGGCGAGGTCGTCTCCAGGTGGCCTTGTCGCTGGCCCGCCTTCACGAGTGCGAAGACATCGTCGTTCATCTTGGCCGGCGGCGCTTCGTCGGAGGGAGTCGACGGCGGCCAG
>JBJMWF010000081.1:0-17106 GCA_045810265.1 Vitreoscilla sp.
GACGCGCGCCCACCTCGAGGAGGACGCCGGCAAGTCGGTGCACGAGGGCCACGCCAACATGTCGGGCATCGACCTGAACCGCGCCGGCACGCCGCTGCTGGAGATCGTGACCGAGCCCGACATGCGCTCGTCGACCGAGGCAGTCGACTACGCCAAGGCGCTGCACGCGCTGGTGCAATGGCTGGACATCTGCGACGGCAACATGCAGGAAGGCTCGTTCCGCTGCGACGCAAATGTCTCGGTGCGCCGCCCCGGCCAGCCATTCGGCACGCGCCGCGAGATCAAGAACCTCAACAGCTTCCGCCACCTGCAGCAGGCGATCGATTACGAGATCAACTGGCAGATCAGCGAGCTGGAAGACGGCCGCCCCATCGTGCAGGCCACCGTGCTGTTCGACCCGGACAGCGGCGAGACCCGCATGATGCGCACCAAGGAAGACGCGCAGGACTATCGCTACTTCCCCGACCCCGACCTGCCGCCGCTGGTGATCTCGCCCGAGTGGGTCGAGCAGGTGCGCCGCCAGATGCCCGAGCTGCCGCGCGCGATGGCCGAGCGCTTCCAGAAGGACGACGGCCTGGCGCCGGCGGACGCCGCGTTGATGACGCAGTCGCTCGCAACGGCGCGCTTCTACGAGGCGGCGCGCGACGCCGGCGCGCCGGCCAAGCTGGTCGCCAACTGGGTGATGGGCGAGATCTCGCGCCGGCTCAACGCCGAGGGCATCGAGATCGCCCAGGCGCCGGTCGACGCCGCGCTGCTGGCCGCGATGATCCGGCGCATCCAGGACGGCACGATCTCCAACAACGCGGCCAAGCAGGTGTTCGACGCGCTGTGGACGCGCGACAAGGGCGCGGCCGGCGACGTCGACCGCGTCATCGACACGCTGGGCCTCAAGCAGATGAACGACAGCGGCGCGCTCGAATCCATCATCGACGGCGTGCTGGCGGCCAACCAGAAGTCGGTCGAGGAGTTCAGGTCCGGCAAGGACAAAGCCTTCCAGGCGCTCGTCGGCCAGGCGATGAAGGCCAGCAAGGGCAAGGCCAATCCGGCGCAGGTCAACGAGCTGCTGAAAAAGAAGCTGGGCGCCTGAGGCGCGTCAGACCGCGCTCGGGACGAGCGCCGGCAGGCCCGCCGGCTGGTCGCGCCCGTACTGCCGCGGCGCGCAGCCCATCACGCGCTTGAACGCCGTGCTGAACGCGCTCTCCGACTCGTAGCCAAGCGCCGGCGCGAGCGTCGAGATCGTCTCGCGGCCGTTCGCCAGCCGGTCGGCCGCAAGCATCATGCGCCAGCGCGTCAGGTAGTCCATCGGCGAGGCGCCGACGACGCGCTTGAACTTCAGCGCGAAGCTGGAGCGCGACATGGCGGCACGTTCGGCCAGGCTCTCGATGGTCCAGCGCCGGCCCGGCTCCGCATGCATCGCGCCCATGGCCGCGCTCAGCTGGCGGTCGGCCAGGGCGAACAGCCAGCCGACGCCCGGCCGCGCGTCGTCGCTCAGATGCAGCCGCAGCGCCTGCACCAGCAGCATGGTGGCCAGCTGCTGCGCGATGACGTGGCCGCCCGGCTGCGGCTCGCGCAGCTCCAGCATCAGGCGCTCGACAGACCAGCGCATCGCCACCTTGTCCGACTCCTTGCGCAGGTGCACCACCGGCGGCAGCGACGCCAGCAGGATCTCCGCATGCCGCCCCTCGAACGCGAAGTGGCCGCCCAGGGCCAGGCAGTCGCCGCCGCCATTGATGGTGCGCACCTTGCCCATCAGCGGCAGCGCCAGCAGCCCGAAGCCGTCGACCGCGGGCAGCGCGAGATCGCTCGCCAACCGGAAGGGCCGGCCGCGGGGCAGAAGGTAGCAGTCGCCGGCCTCGACCCGGATCGGTTCGTCCAGGCCCTCGACCGCCAGCCAGCAGCCACCCGAGATCACCGCCTGGAACTTGATGCCCTGGTGGGCGCCGAAGCGGATGGCCCAGTCGCCGCCGTAGTCGACACCGCCGGACATGAAGCTGCGCGGGCGCAGCAAGGACAGGACATCGGACAGCGGATCCATGGCGGGCTCGGACGAATGCGAAGAAATCGTGGATCGAGAAGCATGGATTGTATCGATTGCCGCTCCTAAAGTGCCTCCATGCGCCGCGATCCCGAGTCGCGGCCCTGCAACCCAAGGAGAGCATCTCATGCGAGTTTTCGTCACTGGAGCCACCGGCTTCATCGGCGGGGTGATCGTCCCCGAACTGCTGCGCGCCGGCCACCAGGTGCTCGGCCTGTCACGCTCGGACGCGGGCGACCGCGCGCTCGACGCCATGGGCGCCGAGGCGCACCGCGGCCAGCTGGAAGACCTGGACAGCCTGCGCCGCGGCGCGGCACGGGCGGACGGCGTGATCCACGCCGGCTTCATCCACGACTTCTCGAAGTTCGCGGAGAACTGCGCCATCGACGGCCGCGCCATCGACGCGATCGGCCAGGAGCTGGCCGGCAGCCAGCGGCCGCTGGTCGTCACCGCTGGCATCCCGAGCCTGCCAGAACGCATCACCACCGAGGTCGACGACGTGCCGACCGATCATCCGACGCCACGTGTCTCCGAGCAGAAGGCGCTCGCGCTCGCCGCGCGCGGCGTGCACGCCTCGGTGGTGCGCCTGCCGCAGGTGCACGATCGCGACAAGGCCGGGCTGGTGCCCTACCTGATCGCGGTGGCGCAGCAAAAGGGTGTCTCAGCCTACGTCGGCGAGGGCAGCAACCGCTGGTCCGCGGTGCATCGATTCGACACCGCGCCGCTCTATCGCCTGGTACTCGAGAACGGCAGCGCCGGCGCGCGTTACCACGCCGTCGCCGAGGAAGGCGTGGCGATGAAGGACATCGCCGAGGCAATCGGGCGCGGCCTGAAGATCCCGGCCGTGTCGATGTCGCCGCAAGAGGCTGCAGCGCATTTCGGCGCGCTGGCGCTCTTCTCGACGATGTCCAATCCGGCGTCGAGCGCGATCACCCGTGAGCGGCTGCACTGGGCGCCCGGCGAGCACCCGGGCCTGATCGACGATCTCGAAAACGCGACCGCGTTCACGGTCTGAGCAGGTTCAGAGCGGCGCGCCGCTGGCCGCATTGATGGCCTTGCGCGCGTCGGCCTGGAATTGAACCGGGTCGTTGATGCCGACCAGGCGCAAGTCCTCGCTGCCGGTGCCGCGGATGGTGAGCGTGCCGTAGCCGGTCATGCGCTGCCACAGGCTCTGGTCGACGTCCAGGCTCTCGACGCGATTGAGCATCACGGTGGACGTGTGGCGGCTCACCAGTCCGGTCTGCAGCACGATGTAGCGCGGCGTGAGCTTGACGTTCATCGCGCCGCGCCGCAGCAGCGCGCTGCCGACGAACCACAGGAACATCAGGCCGCCGAAGGCCGCCGCGGCGTAGCCGGCCTGGTCCTGGCGCAGCAGGCCCCAGCCAGCCAGCACCAGGCCGACCAGGCCCAGGACCACGCGCGGCCACAGGGCCCACCACGACATGCGCGCCTCGCGCAGCACGGTCTCGCCGCTGGACGGGTCGTTGGCTTGCAGCGTCATGTCAGTTGGCCTTCTGCTTCGGGGCATCGCCCGGCAACGCGTCGGAGTAGAGAAAGCACTGCAAGGTCTCCTCGCCATGCGTGAAGGTCATCGTGCGCTCCTTGGTCACCACGTTGACGGCCTCCTTGGAGTTGACGTAGCGCGCCTCATGGCCGCCCGGCACGCGCCTGACCGTCCAGTCGTGGCCCTCGAAGTGCAGCCGGCCCTCGCGCGGCGTCAGCTCGGCGGTGAGCAGGCGGCGGCCGGTGCACTGGTAGCTCACCGTCATCGCCTGCGTCCCGGCAGCGGACAAGGCCAGCACGGCCAGCATCGCCATCCGGATGGCGCGAGGCGGACAAACGGGGCGATGGGTCATGGTGGCTTCCTTGTTCAGACGTCGATGCCGTAGCGGGTGCGGTACGCGGCCACCGCCGCGGCGTTGGCGGAGAGCGTGGGGTCGCCAGTGGTGGCGAGCAGCTGCATGAGGTCGGCCAGCGTCGCGATGGCGATCACCTTCAGGCCCAGCGTCTGCTCGACGTACTGCACGCCCGAGCGGCGATCCTCGCCCTCGTCGCGGGCCCGCTCCTGCCGGTCCATCGTGATGGCCACGCCCACCGGCTCGGCGCCGACCGCGCGGATCAGGTCTGCGGCCTCGCGCTTGGAGGCGCCATCGGTGATGACGTCGTCGATGATCATCACGCGGCCCTTGACCGGCGCGCCCACCAGCGTGCCGCCTTCGCCGTGATCCTTCGCCTCCTTGCGGTTGTACGCGTAGGTGACGTTCTTGCCGTGCTTCGCCAGCCCGATGGCCACCGCGGCGGCCAAGGTGATGCCCTTGTAGGCCGGCCCGAACAGCATGTCGAACTCGACGCCGCTGGCCAGCAGCCGGCGTGCATAGAATTCACCCAGGCGCATGAGCTTCATGCCGTCGTCGAAGAACCCGGTGTTGAAGAAATACGGCGACTGGCGCCCGGCCTTCGTCTTGAAATCACCGAACCGAAGAACACCGGCCTCCACCGAGAACTGGACGAATTCCTGCGCGAGCAGGTCGTTGGTGGGAGCAGAAGACATTGGAGTTGAACCCTTGGGATTTCGCCTGACGACATTGAACCTGAACGGCATCCGTTCGGCCCACAACAAAGGCTTTCTTGCCTGGGCGGAGTCCATGAAGGCCGATTGTATGGGCGTGCAGGAGGTCAAGGCGCAGCACGAGCACGTGCACCAGACCTTCGACACGCTCGACGGCATGGCCGGCCGCTTCCACTACGCCGTCAAGAAGGGCTACTCGGGCGTCGGGCTGTACAGCCGCGTCGCGCCGACCGAGGTGGTCACCGGTTTCGGCGACGCGCAGTTCGACGAGGAAGGGCGCTACGTCGAATTCCGTTTCGACAAGCCGTCGGCCGACCTGAAGCATCCGTTCGACAAGCTGAGCATCATCAGCTGCTACTTTCCCAGCGGCTCGTCCGGCGAGGAACGCCAGGCCGCCAAGTTCCGCTTCCTCGACCTGATCTACCCGCACCTGATGGCGCTCAAGGGCCAGCGCGAGTTCATCCTGGTGGGCGACATCAACATCGCGCACCAGAACATCGACCTGAAGAACTGGAAGGGCAACCAGAAGAATTCCGGCTTCCTGCCCGAGGAGCGCGAGTGGATGACCAAGCTGCTGACCGACGGTGGCCTGGTGGACGTGTTTCGCACGCTCAACGACAAGGAAGAGCAGTACACCTGGTGGAGCAACCGCGGCCAGGCCTGGGCGAAGAACGTGGGCTGGCGGCTCGACTACCACCTCGCCACGCCCGGCGTCGCGGCGCTGGCGCGCAAGGAGCACATCCACATCGAGTCGCGCTTCAGCGACCATGCGCCGTTGACGATCGACTACGACTTCACGCTGTAGACGCCGGGAGCCTCGCGCCCCGGCGCGAGACCGCCCGGCCACCCGCTCAGCGCGCCTGCGCGCCCGCGCCGCGGGCAAGGAGGAATTCGTCCAGCTGCTCGAAGGTCTCGGGCATCGCCTCGTCCATGCCCTCGATGGCGATCTCCAGCGCCTGCTTCGACGGGTACAGCTCGCTCATCACCAGCAGCGTCCTGCCGTCCTTCTCCTCGAAGGTCACCGTCGTGACGGCGCCATCGGCGCTTTCCTCGTTGGTCCAGACGAGGCGGGTATCAGGCACCACCTCGAGATACCGGCCGAAGAACCCCATCGGCGCCCCGCCCTGGGGATGCGCGAACTCCAGGCGGTAGCTGCCGCCGACACGCACGTCCTGCGCGCAGGAAAGCAGGGTCGCGCCGCTCGACTTGGGCACCCACCATTGCTTGAACAGATCGGGCGTGGTCCAGGCTTCGAACACCAGGCGCGCCGGCGCGTCGAAGGTTCGCGTGACGACCATCTCGCGGTCGGACCTGCGTTCCGACGTCGTGCGGTTCCTCGCCGAGCCAGATTCACTCTCGTTGCTTGCGGCCATCACGCTTCTCCTTGCGTTTGAGTTCCTCGATGACGGTGTCCAGCGCGTCGAAGCGCGCGACCCACAGCTGGCGGTAGTTCTCGATCCAGGCCGCCTCTTCCTCGAGCCGGCGCGGGCCGAGCTTGCAGGTGCGCACGCGTCCCACCTTCTCGGTGGTGACGAGCTCCGCCTGCTCCAGGACGCCGATGTGCTTTCGCATGCCCGTCAAGGTCATGTGGAAGCGCTCGGCTAGCAGCGTGACGGACGCGTCGGCACGCATCAGCTGCTCCAGCACGCCGCGCCGGGTGGGATCCGACAGCGCGGCGAACGAAGCGTCGAAACGAGCTGATTGAACATACTGAGCCATTCGGTTCAGTATTACACGCGGCGCCATCGCGGGCAAGCGGCCCGCTCGCCCTGCCGGCCCGCCGGGCCGAGGTTTCAGGCCGCGGCCGTCGGGCGGGTGGCTTCCGCCACCGACACCAGCCTGCGCGCGGTCAGGTCCCACAGGATGTGCTTGAGTGCCGCAGGAATCTCGAACAGCCCGATGCGCCGCACGCCCGAGAACAGGAGCTCGTGCTCCCTGTGGCAGGCGGCCAGGCGATAGTTGGGCACGCTGGCGCACAGGTGATGGACGTGGTGATACGCGGCGTCCGCGGTGATCCAGTTGAGCCAGCGAGGCAGGACCAGGAAGCTGGTGCCCTGCAAGGCAGCCTCGTCGCGATCCCAGCCTTCGTCGGCGCTCGCGTACGAGTGCTCGAAGTTGTGCTGCACCGTGAACAGCACGATGCCATAGCCGCCAGCCAGCGACCCGCTCACCACGTAGCAGAGGAAGAACGGGCACGGCCCGACGGCCCAGGCCATCACTCCCCAGGCCGTCAGCAGCACCACGTTGTTCCACAGCATGTAGCGGTAGTGCGCCATGGAGGCGCAATGCCGCAGCGGCGCGTCCCCGGGCGACGCGGGGCCAAGCACACGCGCCAGTCGACGGCGCAGCAGGTGGCCGCTCGCTCGCAGCCAGGTGATGCGGGGGTTGACCAGGAAATAGAGGCAGCCGGCGATCGGCGACAGCAGGATGTCGCGCGCGAAACGGTAGCGGCGCCGCTGGCCGGCATCCATCGCCAGGTACTCGGTGACGCAGGCAACGTTGAGCGGGCCGCGATACCGCGCCCAGTTGCCGTTGGTGACGTGGTGGAAGCGGTGGTTCTCCGCCCAGACCTGTTGCGGCATCCCCGCCAGCACGCCCAGCAGGAAGCCGCCGCTGCGGTTCAGCGACTTGCTGCGAAACAGGCTGTGGTGGCCGCAGTCATGCATCAGCACGAAGCCGCGCAGCAGGAACAGGCTGAGACAGGCGGTCGCCAGCGCGGCGAGCCAGGGCGAATCCGACGCTGTCTGGCCGATGACGAACCAGAGTCCTGCGATCGGCGTGATCACCGACAGCAGCTGCATCGAACCGCGGCGGTTGCTGGGCGTGGCGTAATGCTCGACGATCGAGCGCTTGTGCGCTTGCCATTGGGCAGAAGTGAGCATGTTCGGCCCTGGATGTGCGGTTGTGTTGACCCGGACTATCCCACGTCACGGTTAAGCTCGACCGCAGGGCCGACCATCACGCACCCAGTGTTGCCACGTCCAGCACCGCTTGCGCGAACTCGCGCGGGGCCTCCTGCGGCAGGTTGTGGCCGATGCCGCCGGTGACCACGCGGTAGTTGTACGGCCCGGTGAACCGCTTGCGAAAGGCCGCGTCGCCGGTGAAGTGCGGCGCGCCGTTGGCGTCGCCTTCCATCACGATCGTCGGCACCGCGATCGTCGGGCCGGCGGCCAGGCGGCGTTCGAGCTCGTCGTAGCGCGCCTCGCCCTCGGCCAGGCTCTGGCGCCAGCGGTAGTTGTGGATCACGACATCGACATGATCGGGGTTGTCGAACGACGCGGCGCTGCGGTCGAACTCCGCATCGCTGAAGTTCCATTTCGGCGACGCCGTCTTCCAGATAAGCTTGGCGAACTCCTTGCGGTACTTCTCGTAGCCGGCCCGGCCGTGCTCGGTGGCGAAGTAGAACTGGTACCACCAGGCGTATTCGGCGGACGGCGGCAGCGGCGCCTTGATCGCCTCGCGGTTGTTGATCAGGTAGCCGCTGACGGACACCAGCCCCTGCACCCGTTCCGGGAAGATCGCCGCGATGATGTCGGCGGTGCGCGCGCCCCAGTCGAACGCCCCGAAGACGGCCTTGCGGATCTTCAATGCGTCCATCAACGCGATGATGTCCAGCGCCACCGCGGCCTGCTGGCCGTTGCGCAGCGTCGTGCCGGAGAGAAAGCGCGTGGTGCCATGGCCGCGCAGGTGCGGCACGATGACGCGATGGCCCGCCGCCGCCAGGCGCGGCGCGACGTCGGCGAAGCTGTGGATGTCGTAAGGCCAGCCGTGCAACAGGATGACGACGCTGCCGTCGGCGGGCCCGAGTTCCGCGTAGCCCACGTCAAGCAGCCCGGCATCGACCTGCCGCAGCGTGCCGAAGCCCGCGAGCGGCCGTTCGGCCGGCGCGTCCTGCGCAAGCGCGGGCGCGACGAGCGCGAACTCGGCGGCGGCGGCGGTCAGACCGAGGGCGGCGCTGCCCAGGAACAGGCGGCGCGAAGGCAGTGACGGGTGCGACATGGCGGACTCCTTGGATCGAGGCCTCCATGTTCCGTCTGGCTGCACATCACAACAATAGCAACTATGATCACTGATCGTTGCCTTCAGAGCAACGCTTCCAAACAGGCCGGCATGCGCGAGATCAACCAGCAACGCTTGCGCTATTTCCGCGAGGTGCTCGCGCACGGCACCATTCGCGGAGCCGCCGACGCGCTCAACACAGCGCCCTCCGTCATCACGCGCCAGATCCGCCTGCTGGAAGAAGAACTGGACACGCGCCTGTTCGAGCGCGAGCCGCGCGGCGTGCGGCCGACCGAGGCCGCCGCTCACCTGCTCGAGTTCTGGCGCGACTATCGCGCCCACCAGGAGCACCTGGAAGACCGCCTGCAGGCGCTGCGCGGACTGCAGTCGGGCCACGTGCGGCTGGCCATCAGCGAGGGCTTCGTCGACGTGCTGGTCGACCAGGCGCTGGCGGCGTTCTGCGCCCGCTATCCCGGCCTGGACATCGGCGTCGAGACCCTGTCGGCCGATGCCCTGGTGCAGGACGTGGCCGATGGCCGCGCCCACATCGGGCTCGCGTACAACCCGCCGCCGCATGCTGCCATCGAACATCGGGCGAGTTGCCGGCAGCCCGTCGTGCTGATGGCGCGCCCGGATCACCCGCTCGTCGTGCGCGGTACGCCGGCCCGGATCGCCGACCTGCTCGCGCACCCGCTCGCGCTGATGCCCGGTTCGTTCGGCATCGGGCAGGCGGTGGACATGCTGTCGCGTGCAGAGGGCGTGGGCCTGCGTGCCGCGCTCAGCACCAACTCGCTGGCCGCCCTCAAGCGCGTGGCGGCCACCGGCAACTTCGTCGCGCTGGTCGGCGAGTTCGCGGCGCATCGCGAGGTCGCCGCCGGCGAACTGGCGACCGTGGCGATCGACCACGCCCTGTTCCGCAACATCCACGCCCGGGTGCTGATCCGCGCCGGCCGCCCGCTGGCCGCGGCGCCGGACGAATTGCTGCGCTGGATCCTGCGACACATGACGATGTTCGCGGCCGGCACCGCAAAGCGACCGGCGAAGCGCCGCTGAGCGAGTCGCATCGCCGGCCCGGACTAAACTCAGGCGCCCAGGAGGCCCCGATGTTCCTGCCTCGTCGCCGTTTCCCCCGCTGGCCGTCCGCGCGTCGGCCTTCGCCATGAGCACCGCCAGCGCGCGGGTGGCCGCGATCGACCTGCGCGAGCTCGACCTGGACGCCTACTGCCGGCGCATCGGGCTGGCCGGCGCGCTGGCGCCCACGCGCGACTGCCTGCATCGGCTGATCCTTGCCCATGCGTCCGCCATCCCGTTCGAGAACATCGAGGTGCTGGCGCGTCGCGTGCCGCGGCTCGACCTCGCGGGCCTGCAGGCCAAGCTGGTGCTGCAGCGCCGGGGCGGCTATTGCTTCGAGCAGAACACGCTCTTTCGCGCCGTGCTGCAGGCCATCGGCTTTCACGTGCAGCCGATGGAGGCGCGCATCCGCTCGGGCGTGCCGGCCGATGTGGTGACGGCGCGGACGCACCTGGCCACGCGAGTGATGCTCGATGGGGTCGCCCACCTGGTGGACGTCGGCTGCAGCACCGTCGCACCGCTCGCCCCGCTGGCGCTCGGCAGCCGGGAACGCCAGGCGGCCGGCAGCGGCTTCTACCGCTTCGTCGATGTCGGGGACGAGCTCCTGCTGCAGACGCTGGCCGCCGACGTCTGGACGGACTGCTACCAGCTGATGCCCGGCGCGCCATACCTCATCGACTGCGAGATGGGCAACTGGTTCGTCGCGACCTATCCGAAGTCGATGCTGGGCCACAACCTGCTCCTCGGACGCGCGATCGAGGGCGGCCGGCTGCGGCTGTTCAACCGGCGGCTGTCGGCCTTCCAGCCGCAATGCGCCGCGCCCGTCGAGCGCGAGCTGCAGACGCGCGCGGAATTCGCCGACGTGTTCGCCGACGGCTTCGGCCTGGAGCTGGCGCCGGCCGACCTCGACGCCGTGATGGCGGCGCTGGATCGCCTGCCGCCCGTGTGACGCGATGGAACTCGTCGAGCGCGACGCCGCCCTGCAGGCCTTCGACCGCCAACTTGGCGCGACGCGGCTGGGTGGCGGCCACGTGCTGCTTGTGTGTGGCGAGGCCGGCATCGGCAAGACGACGCTGCTCAAGGCATTCGCCGAGCGGCGGGGCGACGCGCTGCTGTGGTGGGGCGCGTGCGATTCGCTCGGGACGCCGCATCCGCTCGCGCCGCTGCACGATATTGCGCGCGCTGCGGACGTCGCCTTCCGTCCGCTGCTCCAGCCCGGCCATGCGCGCGCCGACCTGTTCGAGGCGGTGCTGACCACGCTGCAGCAAGGCCGCGTGCCGACCCTGGCCGTCTTCGAGGACGTGCACTGGGCCGACGACGCCACGCTGGACCTGCTCAAATTCCTCGGCCGCCGCATCGACCGCGTGCCCTGCCTGCTGGTGCTGTCATGGCGCGACGACGAGGTCTCGGCCGCGCATCCG
This sequence comes from Vitreoscilla sp., assembly GCA_045810265.1. Classification (GTDB taxonomy): domain Bacteria; phylum Pseudomonadota; class Gammaproteobacteria; order Burkholderiales; family Burkholderiaceae_C; genus Scleromatobacter. The sequence goes on from JBJMWF010000081.1 coordinate 11,096, forward strand.
CTGCGCCGGCTGCTGGGCGAACTGCCGTCCAGCCTGGTCACCCGCCTCGCACTGCAGCCGCTGTCCGCCGACGCGGTGGCGCGCCTCGCGACCGCGGCGATGCGATCGGCGGGCGGCCTGCATGCGCTCACGCGCGGCAACCCGTTGTTCGTCAGCGAGCTGCTGCGACACGGCACCGAGGGCGTGCCGCACGGCGTGCAGGACCTGGTGCTGGCGCGCTTTGCGCGACTCGGCGCTGCGGCGCAGGCCGTGGTTCGGCTGGCCTCGACAGTGCCCACGCGCATCGAGAGCCGGCTGGTCGACGCGCTGCTGGCGCCCTCCGCCGCGGTCATCGACGAGTGCCTGAACTGCGGGCTGCTCAACGCCGCCGACGGCAGCTACTTCTTCCGGCATGAACTGGTGCGGGTGGCGGTCGAGGCCTCGCTGTCACCGCCGCTGGCCCGCGCGCTGCACGCCGACGTGCTGCGCGTGCTGGCACAGCCCGGGCAGGCCGCGGTCTCGCTCGCGCGGCGCGTGCATCACGCGGTGCGGGCGGGCGACGCGCGTGCCGTCGCGGCGCTCGCGCCCGAGGCCGCGGCCCAGGCGTTGCAGCGCGGCGCGCACGGCGAGGCGGCAGCGCACTACCGCACGGCACTGGCACACGGCGAGCCAGGCGAGGACGTGGGCGACTGGCTCGCCGCCTATGCACGCGAGTGCCGGCTGACCAACCAGCTCGACGAGGCCATTGCCGCCCACGGTCGGCTCTCCGCCTGGCATCAGTCGCGCCCCGATCCCCGCCGCGAAGCCGTCAACCTGAGCGGCCTGGCGCTGGCGCAGGTGCTCGCGCTGCGCAACGCCGAGGCCGACGCGGCCAGCCAGCGCGCCATCGCCATGCTGCAGACGCTGCCGCCCGGCCCCGAGCTCGCTCGCGCCTACCGCGTCCAGGCGCAGCTGCGCATGCTCAATCGCGATTGCGAGGCCGCGGTCGACTGGGCCGGCAAGGCGATCGCGCTCGCGCAGCAGTTCGGCGAACGCGAAATCCTCGCCGAGGCGGTGGGAACGCTGGGCACGGCGACGCTGTTCATCGACTACGAGACCGGCTGCGCGCACCTCGCTCGCGCGCTCGAGCTCGCGCTGGCCGACGGCCTGCATGGGCTGGCGGCGAACACGCACAGCAATCTCGGCTCGGGCTCGGGCGAGGTCTGGCGCCTGCGCGAGGCGGAGCAGCACCTGAAGGCCGCGATCGCGTTCTCGCAGCAGCACGAGATCGACTTCTATCGCCACTACTCGGTCGCCTGGCTGGCGCTGTGCGAGCTGCATCTGGGGCAATGGGACGACGCGCGCGAGCACGCGTTGGACATCGTCCAGCAGGCGGCGCCCCCGAACACCAGCCGGGTGATGGCGCTGGCCGCGCTCGGCCGGCTGCAGGCGCGCTGCGGCGAGCCCGAAGCCGCGGCGACCCTGGACGACGCGCTCACGCTGGCCCTGGCCAGCGGCACGCTGCAACGCGTCGCGCCCGTGCGCTGCGCGCGCGCGGAGGCCGCCTGGCTGCGCGGCGACATGGCCGGCGTGGTCGTCGAGGCGCGATCCGCGCTGGCAATGGCCGAGGCGCACCGCCATCCCTGGTTCGCCGGCGAGCTGGCGCAGTGGCTGCGCCGCGCCGGCGCGCCGGTCGAACTCCCCGCTTGTTGCGCCGAGCCGCACGCGCTGCTGATGCGCGGCCAGTGGCGCGAGGCGGCCCAGGCCTGGGCCGCGATCGGCGCGCCCTTCGAGCAGGCGCTTGCGTTGGCCGAGGGCGACGATGTCGCGCGTTTCACGGCCCTGGCGATGCTGGAGCAGCTCGGCGCGCAGGCGGCCGCCGAGCGCCTGCGCAAGTCGCTGCGCGCGGCCGGCGTGCGCGGCATTCCGCGCGGCGCCCGCGCCTCGACGCAGACCAATCCGCACCAGCTCACGGAGCGCGAGCGCGAGGTGCTGGCCCTGCTGTGCGGTGGCCTGCGCAACTCGGAGATCGCCGAGCGCCTGTGCCGCTCGGTGCGCACGGTCGACCACCACGTCGCGGCGGCGTTCGCCAAGCTGGGCGTGAACACGCGCGCCGAGGCCGTGGTCGCGGCCGGGCGCGCCGGCATCGCCGCGCAGAATAGGTAGCCGCGGCGCGCAATCTGGGCAGGATCGCCGTCGCCGCGCCGATCGCATCGGCCTAGTCTTGGTTCCGCGGTCAACACCGGCCGCGCCTACCCACCAAGGAGTCCGCCATGCCCCGTTTCCTCGTCGAACGCACCTTCCCCGAAGGCCTGCACATCCCTGTCGATGCCAAGGGCGCCGACATCTGCGGCAACGTCGTCGACACCAACGCCAAGAGCGGGGTCACCTGGGTCCATTCGTACGTGACGGAAGACCTGAAGAAGACGTTCTGCATCTACGACGCGCCCACGCCCGAGGCGATCCGCGCGACGGCTCGCAACAACAACCTGCCGATCGACTCGATCACGGCGGTGAGCGTGCTGGATCCGTACTTCTATCGCGGCTGACGGCGAGCGGCACGACGACCTTGGGGGATAGGGGCGACGGCCCGCGCGATTGGGCACACTCGCGGGTGTCCGTCCACTCCAAGGGAGCTCCCATGCAACCGTCCGTCCGCCTCTCCTGCCTCCTGGCCGCGCTGGCCCTGGCCTTCACGGCGGGCGCCGCGCTGGCCGCGAGCCCGACCGGCCAACCTCCGGCCGCCGCCGCGCCGGCCGCGCTGTCGGCCACTCCCGCCGAGACCCACAAGGAACGCGCGATCTTCGCCGTCAGCGACGCCGATCCGCAGAAGTGGAACCTCACGCTGGGCAACATCAGCAACGCCATCGAAGGCCTGGGCGCCGATTCGGCCGACATCGAGCTGGTCGTCTATGGCCCGGGCATCGCGATGCTCAAGAAGGATTCGCCGGTCGCCGCCCGCCTTGCCGAGGCGATCAAGAGCGGCGTGCGCATCGCCGCCTGCCAGAACTCGATGCGCGGCTTTCACATCGAGACATCCGACCTGGCGCCCGGGGTCGAACCCGTGCCTGCGGGCGTCGTCGAGCTGATCCGGCGGCAGCACGCGGGCTACGCCTACGTGCGTTCATAGCCCGGGCGCCGGCCCCGCTACTTGGTCGTGGAGCCCGCGCTGCGCGAGCCCAGGTAGCGCTGGACGTCGTCGAAGCTGACGCGGCCGGCGTGTCGCGTGTCGATCGCCTCGAAGTGGTTGGCGATCCAGCCGAAGCCGCCGGCCTGCGCCTCCTCGCGCGACAAGGTGCCGCGATGCGCCGTGTCGGCCGCGTCGAAACTGGCGCGCAGGTGGGCCATCGCCTCCGAATCGAGCGTCGCGCCGACCGAGGCCGGACGCACGCGGCTCTCGGCCTGCGCCGCCTGCTGCGCGGCCGCCGGCGGCCTGCCCGGATCCAGGAAGGGTGTGGCGTGCGCCACCGCGGTGGCCAGCAGGGCCGGGCAGATGTAGAGCTTGCGCATCACTGGGCTCCCGTCGCCGAGGCGTAGAACGCGGCCAGCTCGGCCTTCATCAACGGACGCGTCGCGTCGTCGAGGTAGGTCATGTGGCCGCCCGGATGGAAATGCAGCGCGACCGGCGCGCTCGCGCCCAGGCGTGCGACATCGAGTTCGGTCTGGTGGAACGGCGTGATCAGGTCGTGTTCGCCGCCCAGGAACAGCACCTTGAGCGACGGATCGAGGCCGATGGCGGCGCTGAGGTCGGGCACGACGTCGGGCAGCGCCCGTCCGCCGTGCGAGAAGGTCCAGTCGTTGATGGTCTCGTTGTTGGACATCACGTAGGTCGACGGGTTGGTGTAGCCCAGCTCGGGAAGCAAGGTCTTGATCTCGGCCGCGAAGCCGGGCTCGATGAAGGCGTTCGACGGCTCGTCGTTGGCGTCGAGCGCCGAGCCCACCGGCGCCGACACCCGGCCATCGTAGACGCCCAGCGTGGTGCCGGCGATCAGGTTGTGGCGGAAGGTGTCGTAGTCCATGTCGAACTGCTTGTCCCAGATCGCCGCCGGCAGTCCGGTGAAGGCCACCAGCGCCGCGACGTGGCTGGCCGGTGGCAGCGTGCCGCTGGCCAGCCAGGTGGCGGCGTCGGGCGCGTAGGTGGAGTCGGCGTAGCTGCGTACGCTGGCCAGGTCGCGGTCCAGATCGGAGGTCGCGCCCGTCGCGAGCTGGTAGTACTCGCCCACCGCGGCGTAGCTGGGAAGAAAGCCCGCGCAGTTGACGGTGGGCTTGCCGCCCGCCACCGAACAGTTGCTGTTGTAGTCGAGGACGGACGACAGCTCGATGACGCCGTTGACGCGGCGGCCCGAGGTCTCGAGCAGGCGGGTGAGCACGGGCACGCGCGTGGTGCCGTAGGACTCGCCGTACAGAAACAGCGGCGAGGCGGTGCGCCCGTTGACCGCGAGCCAGCGCTGCACGAAATCGCGCAGCACGCCGGCGTCCAGGTCGACGCCCCAGAAGCTCTGGTTGGTGTGGGGCGCGATCGCTTCCGACAGCCCGGTGCCGACGGCGTCGACGAACACCAGGTCGGTCGTGTCGATCAGGCTGTCGGCGTTGTCGACGTAGGGGAAGGGCAGCGCCTGCGTGGTGGCCGGCACGCCGGTGACCAGGCGCTTGGGCGCGAACGAACCCAGGTGCAGCCAGGCGGTGGCCGAGCCCGGGCCGCCGTTGAACAAGAAGGTCACGGGCCGGCTGGCCGCCGCGCCGCCGTCGGCGGTGTAGGCGACGTAGAAGATCGAGGCCTCGGGCAACTGGTTCGAATCCAGCGCCGACAGGTGGCCGACCGTCGCGGTATAGGCGACCGCCGTGCCACCCACTGTCAGGGAACCGTGCGTGGCGGCCGTGGTCTCGTTGGGCGACGACAGCGACGCGCCCGCCGTCCCCGAATAGTGGTTGGGGTCGAGGAACTGGCTCGTGGCGGTGGCGCCATCGCCGCTGCCGCCTCCCCCTCCGCAGGCTGCCAGCGCAGCGAGCGCGGCCACGGCGGCAACGCGGCGGGCATCGCCCAGGACGGACTGGATCGTGGACATCGATTCCTTTCGCAAGAGCGGCCGTCCTGTCGAGCCGGAAACGCCACCCTCGTGTTCGTGCGACGATTGTGGCGCATGCAGGGGGCACCGCGACCGGGCGCGTCTTCGCCTCGTTTCCGTTGTGTGTCGGCATGTTGCGGGGCTATGCTCGGGGCCGTACCCCACCCCCTATCCTGGGAGCCGCTCGATGATCTTCGCCTCCGCTCGTCCTCGCACCGCCGCCGCGGCACTCGCCGCCGGTGTGCTGGCCGCCGGCTCCGCCGTCGCGGCCGAACCCTATGTGGCCACCGGCTTTCCCTATCTGCTGGTCGGGTTCGCCCAACCGATCAATCCGTCGTTGGGCGTGCGGGCCGATTTCGGCACCATCGCCCACCACAACTACAGCGGCACCACCTCGGACAACGACTTCAAGGGCAGCATCAACTACAAGCGCGGCGCGCTGCTGGCCGACTGGTTCGTCGCCGAGGGCGGCTTTCGTCTCAGCGGCGGCGCGGCCTTCAACCAGGCCAGGGCCACGATGAGGGCGTCGTCCCACGACGGCAAGATCTCGCTGGGCGGCGTGCAGTACGACGCGCCGTCGTCGCTGTACTACGTGCAGTCCGAGCTGTCGTTCCCCAAGGCCACGCCCTATGTCGGCCTGGGTTGGGGCCACCATGACAGCCCGCCCGGCCTGTCGTTCAACTTCGACCTCGGCGCCTCCATCGGCACCGCCAAGGCCACGCCGCTGAAGGCGTCGCCGGCGCTGGCCAGCGAGCTGGCGCTGAACCCGCAAGGCTCGTCCGACCTGCAGCAGGAGAGCCGCGACTTCCAGGACGAGGTGCACAAGTTCAAGGCGATCCCGCAGCTGACGATCGGCCTGGGCTATCGGTTCTGAGCCGGCTCCAGGCGGGGCACCGCGCCGAGCTCGGCGGCCAGCGCCTTCATCACGTGGCGCGCGCTCGACTCGTTGGTCGCACACACCACGTCATGGACGTCGCAGGCGCGCAC
>JBJMWF010000082.1:0-24471 GCA_045810265.1 Vitreoscilla sp.
CGATCTCGTCGATGTAGACGATGCCGCGCTGCGCGCGCTCGACGTCGTAGTTGCAGTTCTGCAGCAGCTTCTGGATGATGTTCTCGACGTCCTCGCCCACGTAGCCGGCTTCGGTCAGCGTGGTGGCGTCGGCGATCACGAACGGCACGTTGAGCAGGCGCGCGAGCGTCTGCGCGAGCAGCGTCTTGCCCGAGCCCGTGGGCCCGATCAGCAGGATGTTGCTCTTGCTCAGCTCGACCTCGTCCTTCGAGGTCGACATGTGCTTCAACCGCTTGTAGTGGTTGTAGACCGCCACCGACAGGATGCGCTTGGCCACGTCCTGGCCGATCACGTAGTTGTCGAGGCTGGCCTTGATCTCGGACGGCATCGGCAGGTCGGAGCGCGAGGTCTTCGCGGCAGCGCCTTCGGCCGGCACTTCATCACGGATGATGTCGTTGCACAGCTCGATGCATTCGTCGCAGATGAACACCGACGGGCCGGCGATCAGCTTCTTGACCTCGTGCTGGCTCTTTCCGCAGAACGAGCAGTACAAGACCTTTTCGGCGGAGGTGCCCTTCTTATCTGCCATGGACGTGCTTCAAGCCTGGTGAGAGTGTTTCGAGTGGATGATAGACCAAGCCGGAGCGCTCGCTTTTTCAGCCGCGGCTGGAGACGACCTGGTCGACCAGGCCATAGCTCTTCGCTTCTTCGGCGGACATGAAATAGTCGCGCTCGGTGTCGGTCTCGATCTTGGACAGCGGCTGGCCCGTGCGGTCGGCCAGGATCTTGTTGAGCTGCTCGCGCGTCTTGAGGATCTCGCGGGCGTGGATCTCGATGTCCGTCGCCTGCCCCTGCGCCCCGCCGAGCGGCTGGTGGATCATGATCTTGGAATTGGGCAACGAGAAGCGCTTGCCCTTCTCGCCCGCCGACAGCAGGAACGCGCCCATGCTGGCGGCCAGGCCGATGCACAGGGTGGACACGTTCGGCTTGATGAAGTTCATCGTGTCGAAGATCGACATGCCCGCGCTGACGCTGCCGCCCGGCGAGTTGATGTACAGCGAGATGTCCTTGTCCGGATTCTCGCTCTCCAGGAACAGCAGCTGCGCGACCACGAGGTTGGCGGAATGATCGTTGACGGGCCCGACCAGGAACACGATGCGCTCGCGCAGCAGGCGCGAGTAGATGTCATAGGCGCGTTCGCCGCGGCCGGAGGTCTCGATGACCATGGGCACCATGCCCAGGGCTTGCGTTTCAAGTGCGCTCATGGAGGAGGTCTTTTCGTAGCTGGAAGAGGATCCGTGGACCCATTATGTCGCGTCGGGCGCGACCCCACCGTCGGAGATGGCGGTAGAACGGCCCATTGCAAGACGCGCTGCCCAAAAGACGACGCCCGGCAAAACCGGGCGTCAGGTCGATCCGCGCGAGCCTGCGGCCGCACGCGCGAGGCGCACGGCGCGGGCTGCGGCCGGATCAGGCCGTCATCAGCGAGTCGAACGGCAGTTCCTTGTCCGTGACCTTGGCCTTGGACAGCACGAACTCGGTGACGTTGTTCTCGACCACGATGGCCTCGACTTCGGCCATGCGCGAGCGGTCCGACAGGTACCAGCGCTGCACTTCGACCGGCTTCTCGTAGCTTTGCGACATCTCCTCGATGTGCGCCTGCAGCTGCTCGGGCTTGGCCTGCAGGTTGTTGGCGCGCACCAGTTCGGCCACGACCAGGCCCAGGCGCACGCGGCGCTCGGCCTGCGGCACGAAGATCTCGGCCGGGATCGGCGCCTTGTCGGCGTCCTTGACGCCGCGCTGCTTCAGATCCTCGCGGGCGTTGTTGACGAGACGCTCGGTCTCGTTCTGCACCAGCGCCTTGGGCAGGTCCAGCGTGGCTGCGGCGGCCAGCGCGTCCATCGCGGCGGCCTTGTTCTTGGCCAGCACGCGGAACTTGACTTCGCGCTCGAGGTTCTTGCGCACGTCGGCGCGCAGGCCCTCGACGGTGCCTTCGGCGATGCCGAGCGACTTCGCGAACGCGTCATCGACTTCGGGCAGGTGCTGGGCTTCGATGCGCTTCATGGTGACCATGAAGTCGGCTTCCTTGCCGGCCACGTCCTTGCCGTGGTAATCGGCCGGGAACTGCAGCGGGAAGGTCTTGGATTCGCCGACCTTCATGCCGCGCACGGCCTGGTCGAACTGCTCCAGCATCTGGCCTTCGCCGACCAGGAACTGGAAGGCTTCGGCCTTGCCGCCGTCGAACGGCTCGCCGTCGATCTTGCCTTCGAAGTCGATCGTGACACGGTCGCCGGCGGCGGCACCTTCGGCGGCCGGACGCTGGGCGAAGGTGCGGCGCTGCTTGCGCAGGATCTCGACGGTCTTGTCGATGGCAGCGTCGTCGACGGTGGTCGTCACGCGCTCGATCTCTGCCGCCGACAGGTCGCCGATGACGACTTCGGGATACACCTCGAACGTGGCGTCGAATTCCATCGCGCCTTCGGCCGACTGTTCCTTCTCGGCGATGCGCGGCGTGCCGGCGACGCGGAGCTTGGCTTCGTTGGCGGCAGCGTTGAACGCGTTGCCCAGCTTGTCGTTCATCACCTCGTACTGCACCTGGTAGCCATAGCGCTGGGCCACGACCGACATCGGCACCTTGCCCGGGCGGAACCCGTCGGCCTTGACCGTGCGGGACAGCTTCTTGAGGCGGGACTCGACTTCCTTGTTGATCTCGGAGGCCGGGAGGCTCAGCGAAATGCGGCGTTCGAGCTTGTCGAGGGTTTCTACGTTAACTGCCATGATGGGACTCTTGGTTCGCAAATTCTGGTGCGCGGGGCGGGACTCGAACCCGCACGCCGGTGAAGGCGTCAGGACCTAAACCTGGTGCGTCTACCAATTTCGCCACCCGCGCTTCGTGATCCAGGAGCTGGGGACAGGATTTGACGCAACCCCCCGCTTTCCGGTGAACCAACGATTATATATGCGCCCCCAGCTGTCCGGGGGCGGGAAGCCGGGCAGCTATTGCTTGGCGAGCGGCCGAGGCCGCGATTCAGGCAGGCTGCCGGACGAGGCGCGGGACGAGCGGCGCTTCTTCCTGGGCGGATAGACGTCGAACGCGGCCGCGTACATGGCCGGCAGGGCCAGCAGCGTCAGTCCCGTGGCCAGGATCAGGCCGCCCATGATGGCCACGGCCATCGGGCCCCAGAACTCGCTCTGGGACAGCGGGATCATGGCCAGCACGGCAGCCGCCGCGGTCAGCACGATGGGCCGGAAACGGCGCACCGTCGAGTCGATGACGGCGTTCCAGGCCGGCACGCCCTGGCGCCGGTCCTGCTCGATCTGGTCGACCAGGATCACCGAGTTGCGGATGATCATGCCGAACAGCGCGATCACGCCCAGCAGCGCGACGAAGCCGAACGGGCGGTTGAGCACCAGCAGGGCGCCGGCGGCGCCGGCAATGCCCAGCGGCCCGGTGAAGAAGACCAGGATCGCGCGCGAGAAGCTCTGCAGCTGCAGCATCAGCAGCGTCAGGATGATGAACAGCGCCACCGGCAGTCCGACGATGATCGAACCTTGTCCCTTCGAGGCCTCCTCCACCGCGCCGGCGACCTGGATCTCGTAGCCCGGCGGCATCTTCCTCATCAAGGCCCTGAGCGGCCCGACCGAATTGCCGCGGCCCCAGAGCTCGTCGGTGACCGTCGGCCCCTGCAGGCCTTCGATGACGTCGCCCTGCACCGTCACCGCATAGCTGCGTTGCTCGCGCCACAGCACGCCGGCCTCCCAGCCCAGTGAGAGCTTGGCGATCTGCGTCAGGGGCACCACCGTGCCGTTGCTGGTCGCCACATAGGCGCTCGACAGGTCGGTGACCGCGTTGCGCTCGGCCAGCGGCTGGCGCAGCACGATGTCGATCAGCTGGTCGCCCTCGCGGTACTGGCCGATCGTCGAACCGGAGAACTGGGTCTGCGTGGCCTGGGCGATGGATTGCGTCGTCACGCCGAGCGCGCGCGCCTTGTCCTGGTCGATGTCCAGCCGCATCGCGAGCACGTTCTCGTTCCAGTTGTCGTTGACGCCGCGCATGTGCGCATTGGCGCGCAGCACCGCCTTGGCCTCGTCGCCCCACTTGCGCACCTGGTCGGCGTCGGGGCCCATCACGCGAAACTGCACGGGGTATGGCACCGGCGGCCCGTTGGGCAGCAGCTTGACGCGCGTGCGCAGCTCCGGGAACTCGGTGGCCATCAGCGCGGGCAGCTTCTTGCGCAGGCTCTCGCGCACCTTCAGGTCGACCGGCTCGATGATGGCTTCGCTGACATTGGTCTGCGGGAACACCTGGTCCAGCGGCAGGTAGAAGCGCGGCACGCCGCTGCCGATCCAGGTCGCCACCGACTTCACGCCGGCTTCCTTGAGCATGCGGGCCTCGAAGCGCCGGGCCGTCTCCTCGCTCTGCTTGATCGTGGCGCCTTCCGGCAGCCACAGGTCGACCATGATCTCGGGCCGGCTCGAATCGGGGAAGAACTGCTGCTGCACCACGCCCATGCCGGCCAGGCCCAGCACGAAGGTGCCCAGCGTGATGCCGATGGTGATCCAGCGGTTGCGCAGGCACCATTCGAGCAGGCGGCGGAAACGCACGTAGAACGCCGAATCGAAGGTTTCGTGCGGCTGCGTGGAGATGCTGCCGTCCGGTTCGTGCGCCCTGACGCGGTTGTGCAGCAGGCGCGCGCCCAGGTAGGGCACGAAGTACACCGAGACGCCCCACGAGATCAGCAGCGCGGCGGAGGTCACCGCGAAGATCGCGAACGTGTATTCGCCGGTCACCGACTTGGCCAGGCCGATCGGCAGGAAGCCGGCGGCCGTGATCAGCGTGCCGGTGAGCATGGGCATCGACGTCACCTCATAGGCGAAGGTCGCGGCGCGCTCCTTCGAGTAGCCCTCCTCGAGCTTGCGCACCATCATCTCGACCGCGATGATGGCGTCGTCGACCAGCAATCCCAGCGCGATGATCAGCGAGCCGAGCGAGATCTTGTGCAGCCCGACGCCCCAGTAGTACATCGTCACGAACGTGATCGCCAGCACCAGCGGGATCGTGATCGCCACCACCAGGCCAGGCCAGATGTCGATGCGGATCGGGTTGAAGTGCAGGCCCAGGCTGACGAAGCTGACCAGCAGCACGATCACGATGGCCAGGATCAGCGTGCTGACGAACTCGCCCACCGAGCGCGTGACGGCCTGCGGTTGGTCCTGCACCTGGGTCAACTCCATCCCCACGGGCAGCTGCTTGCGCACGCCGGCGACCTGCGCCTGCAGGCCCTTGCCGAGCGCGATGATGTCGCCGCCCTTGGCCATCGAGATGCCGATGGCGATCACCTGCTTGCCGTTGGCGCGCACCTTGACGTCGGGCGGATCGGAATAACCGCGGCGCACCGACGCGATGTCGCTCAGCTTGATGTTCGCTGCCTGGCCGGTGGTCGGATTGACGACGCGGATCGGCAGCGCGCGGATCGCCTCGACCGAGAGGAAGGCCCCGGCCACGCGAACCTGCACGTTCTGCGTGCCGGCGTCGACCACGCCCGAGCCCTGCACGGCGTTCTGTGCGTTGAGCTGCGCGATGACCTGGTTGATGTCGACGCCCATCTCGGCGGCGCGCCTCTGCGACAGTTCGACCCAGACCTTCTGCGACTGCACGCCGAACAACTCCACCTTCGCGACGTCATGCACGCGCAGCAGCTGCGAGCGGATGTCCTCGGCGCGCACACGCAGCTCTTCTTCGCTGAAGCCGTCGGCCGACAGCGCGAAGATCGAGCCGTAGACGTCGCCGAACTCGTCGTTGAAGAACGGGCCGATCACGCCGGGCGGCAGCGTCCCGCGCATGTCGCCGATCTTCTTGCGCGCCTGGTACCAGGTGTTGGCCACCTCGTGCGGCGGCGACGAATCGGCCAGCTGCAGGATGGTGAGTGACTCGCCCGGCTTGGTGTAGCTGCGGATCTTGTCGGAGTACGGCACCTCCTGCATGGTGCGCTCGAGCTTGTCGGTGACCTGCTCGGCCATGTCCTTGGCGCTCGCGCCCGGCCAGTAGGCCTGCACGACCATCGCGCGGAAGGTGAACGGCGGGTCCTCGTCCTGGCCGAGCTGGAAGTACGCCGCCAGCCCCAGCACCATCAGCACGATCATCAGGTAGCGCGTCAGCGCCGGATGTCGCAGCGCCCAGCGCGAGAGATTGAAGCGCTGGGGCTGGCCGTCGGGACCGAACGTCGAGGCAAGCGCGGAGTCGAGAGTGGGTTTTTCGTAGCTCACGGGCGCCTCAACGCTTCGTCGGTTCGACGTACAGGCTGACCTGCTGGCCCGGCGTGAGCACGTGCGCCCCGGCCGTCACCACCGTGTCGCCGGCCTTCAGGCCGCTGTCCAGGACGAGGTTGTCGCCTTCGGCGCGCAGCACGACGACGGGCTGCTCGTGCACCTTCATCGTCGCCTTGTCCAGCACCCAGACGTAGCTCTGGTTGCCCTGCCCGGCCACCGCCTGCAGCGGCAGCCGCAGCTTGCCGTCGGCGGGTGCGAGCTCGACGTGCACGGTCGCGGTCTGCCCGAGTTCGGCCGCGCCATCCGGCACGTCCGCCTTGACCTGGAAGGTGCGCGACGCCGGATCGGCGGCCGCCGCGACCTCGCGGATCGTCGCGGCAATGGCGGTCGCGCCGCCCCACAGCGTCACGCTGACCGCGCCTGCCTTGCCCTGCAGGTTGCGAAAGATCGGCAGCTGGTCCTCGGGGACGGCGAACACCACGTCGCGCGGGCCGTCGTGCGCCAGGCTGACCACCGGCGTGCCGGCGCCGACCACGGCACCGACGTCCGCGTAGACGGCCGTGATGACGCCGGGGGCGTCGGCCGTCAACGCGGCGTAGGCGGCCTGGTTGGTCTGCATGCCGGCCTGGGCCCGCGCCTGGTCCAACTGCGCCTTGGCGGCCTGCAGCCCGCTGTTGCGGCGCTCGAGATCGGCGGCGCTGATGAAGCCCTGCGCACGCAGGTCCTGGTAGCGCTTGTAATCGATCGCGGTCTGGTCGTAGTTGACCTGCGCGGCGGCCAGGGCCGCGCGGGCGGCGTCCTGGCCGAAGCGCAGGTCAGCCGGATCGACCTGGGCCAACGCCTGCCCGGCCGCCACGCGGTCGCCGAGATTGACCGGGCGTCGGGTAATCTTGCCGCCGACGCGGAAGGCCAGGCGCGACTCGATGCGCGCATGCACCTCGGCCGCGTAGTCCCGCGTGGTGGCGCCGGAGAGCTGCCCCACCGTGAGCGTGCGCACGGCGCGCACCGGCTCGGTCGCCTCCTGCTTCTTGCCGCAGCCGGCCAGCAGCAGGCTGGCCGCCAGCGACAGCACCAAGGCGCCAGCCACGTGCCTGGAATTGGGGGAGAGAGAAAGCGGACGAAACATGCTCATGGTGTGTTCGTAGTTACTGACCGGTCAGTCATTAATGTACGAACACTCGTCCGGCTCGTCAATGCGCTTTCACGGTCGACAGTGGGGGCACCCCGGCAATTCGGCGGATCATGACGCATTCATGGCCGGGCCGCCATCGGCGCCGGGCACAATTCGCCGCTTGTGAGCGTCGAACACTACGAAAACTTCCCCGTTGCCTCCTGGCTCTGCCCGCCCGAGCTGCGCCCCGCCGTGCGTGCGATCTACTGGTTCGCCCGCACCGCCGACGACATCGCCGACGAGGGCGACGCCTCCGCCGAACAGCGCCAGGCCACCCTGTGCGCCTACCGCGAGGACTTGTTGAAGGCCGCCGCCAACGAGCCCGACTCGGGCCGCTGGGCGGGCGTGTTCGATCCGCTCGCCCGCGTGATCGCGTCGCATCGCCTGCCCCTGCCGCTGCTGGCCGCCCTGCTGGACGCCTTCGAGGAGGACACCCGCCATGCCGGCTATGCCGACCGCGCGGCGCTGTTGCACTACTGCAGCCGGTCGGCCAACCCGATCGGCCGCCTGCTGCTGCACCTGCACGGCATCGAGGACCCTGCGCTGCTGCGCCAGAGCGACGCCGTCTGCTCGGCGCTGCAGCTGATCAACTTCTGGCAGGACCTGAGCGTCGACCTGCCGCGCGGCCGTGTCTACGTGCCGCGCAGCGACGCCGCGGCTCACGCCACGACATCCGCCGACTGCCTGCGCGAGCCTCACGCCGCCGCGTCGCGCGCGCTGGTGCGCGAGCTGTGCGCGTGGGCGCAGGCACTGATGCTGGAAGGCGCGCCCATCGCGCTGGCCGTTCCCGGCCGCGTCGGCTGGGAGCTCCGGTTCGTGGTGCAGGGCGGCCTGCGAATTCTTGCGAAAATCAGCGCGATGAACTTTGCGAGCTTTGCCCGCCGTCCCCGCCTCCATGCCGCCGATCACCTGGCGATCGGCATCCGCGCGCTGACGATGCGCCCTTCCCTTTCCGAGCAGACGCGCATCGCATGACGCCCGACCAATACGTCCAGGACAAGGCGCAGAAGAGCGGCTCCTCGTTCTACTACGCCTTCATGTTCCTGCCCCCCGCACGCCGACAGGCGATGACGGCGTTCTACGCGTTCTGCCGCGAGGTCGACGACGTCGCCGACGACGTGCAGGATCCGGGGGTCGCGGGCACCAAGCTCGACTGGTGGCGGCGCGAGGTGGACGCGTCGTTCGCCGGCACCCCGTCGCATCCGGTGATGAAGGCGCTGATGCCGCACGTGGGCATCTACGGCGTGCGCGTCGACCACCTGCACGCAGTGATCCAGGGCTGCCAGACCGACCTGGAGCAGACGCGCTTCCTCGACTTCCCCGGCCTGCAACGCTACTGCCACCTGGTGGCCGGCATCGTCGGCGAGGTGGCCAGCAACATCATGGGCCGCACGCAGGCGCAGACGGTCACCTTCGCGCACCGCCTGGGCCTGGCAATGCAGCTGACCAACATCATCCGCGACGTCGGCGACGACGCGCGCCGCGGCCGCATCTACCTGCCGGTCTCGGAGCTGCAGCAATTCGACGTCAAGGCCTCCGAGATCCTCAAGCGCGACGCACCCTGGGGCTACAGCGATCGATTCACCGCCCTGATGCAGTTCCAGGCGGAGCGCGCGCATCGCCTCTACGACGAGGCGCTGGCGCTGTTGCCACCTGAGGATCGCAACGCACAGAAGCCGGCGCTGATGGTGGGCAACATCTACCGCCGGCTGCTGCGCGAGGTCGAGGCCGGCGGCTTCCAGGTGCTGCACCAGCGCATCTCGCTGACGCCGCTGCGCAAGCTGTGGATTGCCTGCCAGACCCAATGGCGGGGCCGCTGACGGCGGCCATCGCGTGAGCTCCGCAAAGCGGCCGCTGAAGGTCGCGGTCATCGGCGCCGGCTGGGCCGGCCTGGCCGCCGCGGTGCGCGCCACGCAGGCGGGCCACGAGGTCACGGTGTTCGAGAGCGCCGGCATGCCGGGCGGCCGCGCGCGCTCCGACGACGGCGACACGGCCACCGACAACGGCCAGCACATCCTGCTGGGCGGCTATGCCCGCACGCTGGCGCTGATGCGCGAGGTTGGCGTCGACGTCGACCAGGCCTTGTTGCGCATGCCGCTCAGCGTCACCTACGCCGACGGCGCCGGTTTCACGCTCGCGCCCACGGGGCCCCGCCTGCTTGCAGCCGTGGGCGCCCTGTTGGGGGCGCGTGGCTTCGGTGCCATCGACAAGGTGTCGGCCATCGCGATGTCGCTCGCCTGGCAAGCGCGCGGCTTCCGCTGCCCTCCTGCGCTGACAGTCGACGCGCTGCTGCGCCGCGCGCCGACCGGGCGCGTGCATCGCCGCCTGATCGAGCCCTTGTGCGTCGCCGCGCTCAACACGCCGTCAGCCCAGGCCAGTGCGCAAGTCTTCCTCACCGTGATGCGCGACAGCCTGTTCGGCGCGCGCGACGCCTCGGACCTGCTGCTGCCGCAACGCCCGCTCGCACAATTGCTGCCACTGCCGGCAGTCGCCTGGCTGCGTGCGCACGGCGCGACCGTGCACTTGCGCACGCGCGTCGAGGCACTGGCGCCAGTCGACGGTCGATGGCGCCTGTCGTGGAACGCAGGCGCCGATGACTTGCGCAAGCCCGATGCCGTGTTTGATCAAGTGATCCTCGCAGCGCCAGCGACGGAGGCCGCACGGCTCACACGCACCCTTGCGCCGGCGTGGTCGGCGACCGCCGCCGCGCTGGCGCACGAGCCCATCGTCACGATCTCGCTGCGCGCACCCGCGCGCGCCTGGGCCGCGCCGATGCTCGCGTTGGACAGCGACGACTCCACCGCGCCGGCGCAGTTCGCGTTCAAGCTCGGCAAGCAGGAAGCCGACTTCGATCGCGTCACGCTGGTCATCAGCGCGGCCGGCCGCTGGCTCGAGCGCGGCAGCGACGCCGTGGCGGCCGCGGCGATCGCGCAATATCGCAAGACGTTCGGCGTGCGCGACGACGAAACCATCCACCTGGTCGGCGTGCGCGCCGACAAGCGCGCGACCTTCCGCTGCACGGCCGGCGTCGTTCGGCCGACCATGGACATCGCGCCGGGGCTGTGCGCCGCGGCCGACTACGTCGCCGGCCCCTACCCCGCGACGCTGGAGTCCGCGGTGCTGGCAGGCGAGGCCGCCGCCTCGTCCCTGGGGCGCTAGAGGAGCTCCTCGTGGCGTCGCAGCGTGAATCAGGGTTTCACCATGCGAGAATGGAGTCCCCACAGCCCCAGGCCGACCCCATGTCCAAGTCAGACGGCTCCGGACCCACGATCCAGGTACTTGCACGCGCCTATGCGCTGCTGGATGTGCTGGCAGCGCACACCGATCCCGTCCCGTTGAAGGAGCTGAGCGCCCGCACCGGGCTGCATCCGTCCACGGCGCACCGCATCCTCAACGACCTGGCCGAAGGCCGCTTCGTCGAACGCCCCGAAGCCGGCAGCTACCGCCTGGGCATGCGCCTGCTCGAGCTCGGCAACCTGGTCAAGGCGCGGCTGGACGTGCGCGAGGCGGCCATCGGCCCGATGCGCGAACTGCACAAGCTGACGCACCAGCCGGTCAACCTGTCGGTGCGCCAGGGCGACGAGATCGTCTACATCGAACGCACCTACAGCGAGCGCTCGGGCATGCAGGTCGTGCGCGCCGTCGGCGGGCGTGCGCCGCTGCATCTCACCTCGGTGGGCAAGCTGTTCCTGGCCAACGACGAACCCCAGCGCGTGCGCGCCTATGCGACGCGCACCGGCCTGACCGGCCACACGCGCAACAGCCTGACCGACCTGGGCGTGCTCGAGCGCGACCTCGAGAAGATCCGCAAGTCCTCCGTCTCGCGCGACGACGAGGAGCTGGAACTGGGCGTGCGCTGCATGGCCGCCGGCATCTACGACGACCAGGGGCGGCTGGTGGCAGGCCTGTCGGTCTCGGCGCCGGCCGATCGGCTCGAGGAGTCGTGGCTGGATCGGGTCAAGGAGACCGCGGCGCGTATCTCCGCGGCCTTGGGCCACGCGGGCGCGGCCTGACGCGACGGATTGCACGGCCGGCTACGCCGCTCCGCCTCGTCATCCTGCGCGAAGTCGCAGGATCCACGCTTGCGAGCGACGCTGCGCCAGGGTGGATTCCGCGAGTCCGCGCGGAATGACAGACAGGCAAAATTGAAAGGGCCGGTGACTTGCGCCACCGGCCCTTTTCCCATCGCGTTGTTGTCTCTGCGATTCTTCGTCGAAGTGCTCAGCTGGCGTCGGTCGCCGCGCGGGCGATAGGCGCCGGAGCCATGCGGTTGGACGTGACCCACTTGCGGATGCGCTCGGCATCGGCGATGCGCGAGTACTTGCCGGCCGAATCCAGCAGCACCATGATCAGCTTGCGGCCGGCCATCTGGGCCTGCATCACCAGGCATTGGCCGGCTTCGTTGATGAAGCCGGTCTTCTGCAGGCCGATGTCCCAGGTCGGGTTGGCGACAAGGCGGTCGGTGGTGTGGAACTGCACCTGGCGGCGGCCCAGTTCGACGTCCAGCGACGGCGTGGTGGAGTATTCGCGCAGCAGCGGCACCTGGTGGGCGGCGTTGACCAGCACCGCGAGGTCGCGCGCGCTGGACTTGTTCTGGCTCGACAGGCCGGTGGGCTCGACGTAGTGCGTGTCGAGCATGCCCAGTTCCTTGGCCTTGGCGTTCATCGCCGGCACGAAGGCCGCAAGGCCACCCGGGTAGTTGCGGCCCAGCGCATTGGCGGCGCGGTTTTCCGAGGCCATCAGCGCGAGGTGCAGCATCACGCCGCGGGTCAGCTTCGTGCCCGGCTTCAGGCGCGAGCTGGTGTTCTTCTCGGTGTCGATGTCGTCGCTCGTGATCTCGAGGACTTCATCCAGCGGCTGGTTGGCTTCGCTGATCACCAGCGCGGTCATCAGCTTGCTCAGCGACGCGATCGGCAGCACGGCTTCCGGGTTCTTGCTGTACAGGACTTCGTGCGTGTCCTGGTCCAGCACCAGCGCGGCACCGGAGCGCAACAGCAGCGGATCCTCGGTGGTATGCAGGCCGGCGGCGTAGCCGACCGACTGCGACGGCGTCTCATAGATGCGCACGGTCGTGCGGGTCGTCACCGTCCGGCGAATCATGGCCACGCGACGGGCGCGCGGCGCAGCATGCGCCGTGGACGCGGCCTTGCGATGGTGCTTGGTACTCGCAGCGGCCGTGCTTTCGGTCGCCGTGGCCGAGCTGGCGAACGAGGCGCACAGGAGGGCACTGCCCACAGCGCAGGACAAGGCCCAACGCGACAGCTGACGAAGGCTGCGCGAAACGGAAGAGCTGGAAGCCAGTTGCATCACCATTTGTTTCAGTCTAAGGCAAAGGAAAAATCCATGCAAGATCAAAAGCTTGCGTGGACTTCCTCAACCGGACGTCGAACGCGCGGGCAGCTTGCAAACCTCATCGTCTGCGCCCTGGCAGCCCCGCAAAGCTGTCTAACGCAACGATCCCGGATTCGGCTGACGCACGGACGAAAAATTCAGGAGATCGGATCCACGCCTGGCCCGAATGGTTCGCCAAGCAGCGACACATCGTCAGGTCCAATACAGGGATTCTCGGCATTCGCCGCCATTCTCATGACCCGAAAAGCGGGCGTTTGACACGCTATTCGCCGCCGGCGAGTGACATAAGGTAAGCAAAGGCCCGTCGAGTTTCCCAACTCGACGGGCCTCAGGTGGCTTTCCCGATCAGGCCACTGCCGGGACAACGCCCTGGTCGACCGACACCGGATTGGTACCACGCGAAGTCGCCGACAGCACGGCCAGCAAGGTGGCACGCACGATGTTGGCATCGATGCCCACGCCGAACACGGGCGCCGCATCGCCCACGCGCACCTCCAGGTAGGCCGCCGCCCGCGCCTGCGCGCCGCCGCCGATCGAGTGCTCGTGGTAGTTCAGAACCTTCACCGGCACTCCGGCCGCGCGCGAGAGCCCGTCGACGAACGCGTCCACCGGCCCGTTGCCGGATCCTTCGAACGCCATCCGGCGCCCCATCACGGCGGCGTCGGCGGCCACGCGCACGCGGCCGTCGCCGATGTCGGTCTGGGTCAGGTCGGACAGCGTGACGACGCCTTCGGCGATTCGATATTCGGACTCGAAGATCTTCCAAATATCGGACGCCGTGACTTCCCGGCCCTGCGCGTCCATCACGGCCTGCACGACCTGGCTGAACTCGATCTGCAGGCGCCGCGGCAGCTCCAGCCCGTACTCGGACTCGAGCAGATAGGCGATGCCGCCCTTGCCCGACTGGCTGTTGACGCGAATGATCGCCTCGTAGCTGCGGCCCAGGTCCTTCGGGTCGATGGGCAGATAGGGCATCTCCCACATGTCCGACTCGCGGCGGGCGGCGAACGCCTTCTTGATGGCGTCCTGGTGCGAGCCGGAGAACGAGGTGAAGACGAGGTCGCCCACGTACGGATGGCGCGGATGCACCGGCAGCTGGTTGCAGTACTCGACGACGCGGCGGATCTCGTCGATGTCGGAGAAGTCCAGGCCCGGGTCGACGCCTTGCGTGTACAGGTTGAGCGCGATGTTGACGATGTCGACGTTGCCGGTGCGTTCACCGTTGCCGAACAGGCAGCCTTCGACGCGGTCGGCGCCGGCCATCATCGCCAGTTCGGCCGTGGCCGTGCCGGTGCCGCGGTCGTTGTGCGGGTGGGCCGAGATCACGATGGAATCGCGCCGCGCGATGTTGCGGCAGGTCCACTCGATCATGTCGGCGTAGACGTTGGGCGTCGAGTGCTCCACCGTCGTCGGCAGGTTGATGATGCAGGTGCGCGCCGGCGTCGGCTGCCAGACCTCGGTGACGGCGTCGATCACGCGGCGCGAGACCTCGAGCTCGGTGTCGGAGAACATCTCCGGCGAATACTCGAAGCGCCAATCGGTGTCGGGCTGCTTGGCGGCCAGGTCCTTGATGATGCGGGCGTGGCTGCTGGCGAGCTCGACGATGCCGTCGACATCGAGGCCCAGCACGACCTTGCGCATCATCGGAGCCGTCGCGTTGTACAGATGCATGATCACGCGCTTGGCGCCGCGCACGGCCTCGAAGCTGCGCTGGATCAGCGGCTCGCGCGCCGGCGTCAAGACCTGGATGGTGACGTCGTCGGGGATCAGGTTGTCCTCGATCAGCTTGCGCACGAAGTCGAACTCGGTCTGCGAGGCCGACGGGAAGCCGATCTCGATCTCCTTGAAGCCCACGCGCACCAGCGTCTCGAACATGCGCAGCTTGCGCTCGGCGTCCATGGGCTCGATCAGCGCCTGGTTGCCGTCGCGCAGGTCGGAGCTGCACCATACCGGCGGCTTGGTCAGCACCGCGTCTGGCCAGGTGCGGTCGGACAGGCGCACCGGTGCGACGGGACGGTACTTGGTGGCGGGGTTCTTGAGCATGGACATCGCAGTTCTCCAGGGGATTTGTTCGGGATGGCAACGCCGCAAATGGAAACGGCCCGCTGCGTTGCGCGAGCGGGCCGTTGATCCGGGAATTCAGTTCAGACGTGAACGATCAAAGCACCCGCGGTTCTCCGGCTAGGGATAGCGTAATGGGCGCAATGCGGGACGTCATGAACTGAATATAGCACGGTGAATCGGGTTCGTGGTGATGAAATATTCGCGGATCGCGAAGGCTTTCTTCGCGGCACCGACTCTTTCACTGCCGCTGGAACGCGACGCGCACGCCCAGCGAGATGAAGATCGCGCCGATCAGCTTGCCCTTCCAGCGCTGCAGCCAGCCCAGGCGCGACGCCAGCCGGCCGAGCGGACGCATCGCGAAGACCAGCATCGTGCTCCAGCCCAGGCTCATGGCGGCGAACACCAGGCCCAGGATCAGGAACTGGGTCAGCGCATGGCCGTGGTCGGCGTGCACGAACTGGGGCATGAAGGCCAGGAAGAACAGCGCGGTCTTGGGATTGAGCAGTTCGGCCGGTACCGCCTGCCAGAAGGCGCGCGAGGCCGAGATGGCCGGCAGGGCCACCGGCGCTGCGGCCTGCGCCGGCGGCGCGGCGGGCTTCTCGAGCACGGCGCGCGCACCCAGCCAGAGCAGGTACCCTGCCCCGCACAGCTTGACGATGCTGAACGCCAGCGAGGACGTCATCAGGAGCGCCGACAGTCCGACGGCCGCCATCAGCGTGTGGCAGAGGTCGCCGGTGGCGATGCCGGCGCCGGTGGCGATTCCGATCCGGCGCCCGCCTTGCGCGGTGCGCGTCAGCACCAGCAGCACCGCGGGCCCGGGCACGACGAACAGCCCGAGGACGACGACCACGAAGGTCGCAAGGGTGACGAAGTCGATCACGGCAGTCCTGCTGGCGGAGTTGGGATCCGCCGATTCAACCAGATGCCGGGCAGGCGTGCAGGCCGCCTGAGGACGACCCTGCGCCTAGCGGTGCAGCCCGACTTCGTCGGGCTCGTCGGTGGACAGCGCGATCGCGCTCACCGGCCGCCCCTTCGCGCGCTTGTACGCGTACACGAAGTAGCCGGACAGGCCATACACGCAGAAGATCGCGAAGATCATGCGCGCCGGATACAGGTTGATGATGCCGATGGCCAGCGCGATCAGCACGATCACGATGAAGGGCACCGAGCGCTTGAGGCTCAGGTCCTTGAAGCTGTAGAACGGCACGTTGACCACCATGGTCACGCCGGCGTAGAAGGTGGCGGCCGCCGCGGCCCACGCAAGCACGAGATCGCCGTTGACGTCCGTATTGGAGGTGTCCACCACCACCCAGATGAAGCCGATCACCAGCGCCGCGGCGGCCGGGCTGGGCAGGCCCTGGAAGTAGCGTTTGTCGACCACCGCCAGGTTGGTGTTGAAGCGGGCCAGCCGCAGCGCGGCGCAGGCGCAGTAGAAGAAGGCAATGCCCCAGCCGGCCTTGCCCAGGCCCTTGAACGCCCACTCGTAGACGATCAGCGCCGGCGCGGCGCCGAAGCTGACCATGTCGGACAGGCTGTCCATCTCGGCGCCGAACGCGCTTTGCGTGTTGGTCATGCGCGCGACGCGGCCGTCCAGGCTGTCCAGCACCATGGCGCAGAACACGCCATAGCAGGACTGCAGGAAGTGGCCGTTCATCGCCATCACGATGGCGTAGAAGCCGCCGAACAGCGCCGCCAGCGTGAACAGGTTGGGCAGGATGTAGACGCCCTTGCGGCGCCGGCGCGGCACCACGTGGTCGTCGATGTCGTCCTCGTCCGGGACGGGGCTCAGGTCATTCATCGCGAACGCCTTGGGGAAACGGTGTGCGCTGCAGGCATCGGAAATGACGAATTCATGGTGCGCGAGGATAACGCACCGCGCGGCCGCACCAATGAAAAGGCCGCGCATGCGCGGCCTTCGATGGATGCGGCGAGGCGTCAGTTCCTGGACTTGTCGACCAGCTTGTTGGCCTTGATCCAGGGCATCATCGCGCGCAGCTTCTCGCCGACGACCTCGATCGGGTGCTCGGCGTTGAGGCGGCGGCGCGACAGCAGTGTCGGGGCGCCGGCGCGGTTCTCCAGGATGAAGCTCTTGGCGTATTCGCCGGTCTGGATGTCCTTGAGCGCCTGCTTCATGGCCCTCTTGGTCTCCTCGGTGACGACCTTGGGGCCGGTCACGTACTCGCCGTACTCGGCGTTGTTGGAGATCGAGTAGTTCATGTTGGCGATGCCGCCTTCATAGATCAGGTCGACGATCAGCTTGAGCTCGTGCAGGCATTCGAAGTAGGCCATCTCCGGTGCGTAGCCCGCCTCGGTCAGCGTCTCGAAGCCGGCCTTGATCAGCTCGACGGCGCCGCCGCACAGCACGGCCTGCTCGCCGAACAGGTCGGTCTCGGTCTCCTCGCGGAAGCTGGTTTCGATGATGCCGGCCTTGCCGCCGCCGTTGGCCGCGGCGTAGCTCAGCGCCAGGTCGCGCGCCTTGCCGGTCTTGTCGGCATAGACGGCCACCAGGTGCGGAACGCCGCCGCCTTGCGTGTAGGTGTTGCGCACCGTGTGGCCCGGCGCCTTGGGCGCCACCATCCACACGTCGAGGTCGGCGCGCGGCGTGACCTGGCCGTAGTGCACGTTGAAGCCGTGCGCGAACGCGAGCGAGGCGCCTTCGCGGATGTTGGGCTCGACGTCGTTGCGATAGACCTCGGCGATGTTCTCGTCGGGCAGCAGGATCATGACGACGTCGGCGGCCTTGACCGCATCGGCCACCTCGGCCACCTTCAGCCCGGCCTTGGCGACCTTGTCCCAGGAGGCCCCGCCCTTGCGCAGGCCGACGGTCACCTTGACGCCGCTGTCGTTCAGGTTCTGCGCATGGGCGTGGCCTTGCGAGCCGTAGCCGATGATCGCGACGTTCTTGCCCTTGATGAGGGAAAGATCGGTGTCCTTGTCGTAGTAGACCTTCATGATGTGCTCTCTTCTTTCGTCTGGAAAATGATTGGATGGATCGGAGCGCCCGGGCGGCAAGGGCGCGGCCGCTCCGGAGCGCAGCCGCCCGGCCCCCTCGGGGGGCGGTGAGCGGAGCGAACGGGGGTGGTCATGACCTAGGCACGGAGGATGCGTTCGCCGCGGCCGATGCCGCTGGTGCCGGTGCGGACGGTCTCGAGGATGGCGGTGCGGTCGATCGCCACGATGAAGGCGTCCAGCTTGGTGGTGTCGCCGGTCAGCTCGATGGTGTAGCTCTTCTCGGTGACGTCCACGATGTGGCCGCGGAAGATGTCGGCCATGCGCTTCATCTCCTCGCGCTCCTTGCCGACCGCGCGCACCTTGATGAGCATCAGTTCGCGTTCAGTGAACTGGCCCTCGGTCAGGTCGACCACCTTGACCACGTCGATCAGGCGGTTCAGGTGCTTGGTGATCTGCTCGATCACCTCGTCGGAACCGGTCGTGACGATGGTCATGCGCGACAGCGAGGGATCCTCCGTGGTCGCCACCGTCAGGCTCTCGATGTTGTAGCCGCGCGCCGAGAACAGCGCGACCACGCGGGACAGTGCACCCGGCTCGTTCTCGAGCAGCACCGCTATGATGTGTTTCATGTTGGTTTCCTGCGCTGCGGTGCCCATCCCGGAAGCGGTAACCGCCGGGCTGCCACGCAGCGTCAAAAAGAATCCGTGAAAGAAATTTCCGGTGGGACCCGGACGCGAACTACTGGCCGCAAGCTCCGGCCGGGGCGGTAACCCTGCGGCCTGTCATGCAGCGTTCGAAACGCGTCCGTCAGAGGTCCTCGGAACCCAGCAGCATCTCGCTGATGCCCTTGCCCGCCTTGACCATGGGCCAGACGTTCTCGGTCTGGTCGGTCTGGATGTCGAGGAACACGGTGCGATCCTTCAGGGCGATCGCCTCGCGCAGCGCGGCATCGACGTCCTGCGGCCGCGTCACGCGGATGCCGACATGGCCGTAGGCCTCGGCCAGCTTGACGAAGTCAGGCAGCGCATCCATGTAGCTGTGCGAGTAGCGGCCCTGGTAATCGAGCTGCTGCCACTGGCGCACCATGCCGAGGTAGCGGTTGTTGAGCGAGACGATCTTGACCGGCGTCTTGTACTGCAGGCAGGTCGACAGCTCCTGGATGCACATCTGGATCGAGCCCTCGCCGGTGATGCAGAAGACATCCGAATCCGGCTTGGCCAGCTTGATGCCCATCGCGTAGGGCAGGCCCACGCCCATCGTGCCCAGGCCGCCGGAGTTGATCCACCGGCGCGGCTCGGCGAAGCGGAAGTACTGCGCGGCCCACATCTGGTGCTGGCCGACGTCGGACGTGATGTAGACGTCCTTGTCCTTGGTCATCTCCCACAGCGATTCGATGACCTGCTGCGGCTTGATGACGTCCGGGCTCTTCTTGTAGGCCAGGCAGTCCTTGCGGCGCCACTCGTTGATGGTGCTCCACCATTGCGAGAGAACGCCCGCGTCGGGACGCTGCTGGGAGTCGCGCAACTGGGAGATCAGCTCCTGCAGCACGTCCTTGACGTCGCCGACGATGGGGATGTCGACCTTGACGCGCTTGGAGATCGAGGACGGATCGATGTCGATGTGGACGATCTTGCGCTCGACCGAGGCGAAGTGCGCCGGGTTGCCGATCACGCGGTCGTCGAAGCGGGCGCCGATGGCCAGCAGCACGTCGCAGTGCTGCATCGCCATGTTGGCCTCGTAGGTGCCGTGCATGCCCAGCATGCCCAGGAACTTGGGGTCCAGCGCGGGCATCGCACCCAGTCCCATCAGCGTGTTGGTGACCGGCACGCCCAGCATGTCGGCAAGCTCGCGCAGCTCGGGCGCGGCATTGCCCAGCACCACGCCGCCGCCCGAGTAGATATATGGGCGCTTGGCCTGCAGCAGCAGCTGGACAGCCTTGCGGATCTGGCCGCCGTGGCCCTTCTTGACCGGGTTGTACGAGCGCATCTCGACATGGTCGGGATAGGCAAACGGGGCGGTGTGCTGGGAGACGTCCTTGGGGATGTCGACGACCACCGGGCCGGGACGGCCCGTGCGGGCGATGTGGAAGGCCTTCTTCAGCGTCGAGGCGAGCTCGCGCACGTCCTTGACCAGGAAGTTGTGCTTGACGATGGGCCGCGTGATGCCGACGGTGTCGCATTCCTGGAAGGCGTCCAGGCCGATCGCCGGCGTGGGCACCTGGCCGGAGATGATCACCATCGGGATCGAATCCATGTAGGCCGTGGCGATGCCCGTGACGGCATTGGTGACGCCGGGCCCCGAGGTGACCAGCGCGACGCCGACGTCGCCGGTGGCGCGCGCGTAGCCGTCGGCCGCGTGGACCGCGCCCTGCTCGTGGCGCACCAGCACGTGCTGGATGGACTCCTGCTTGTACAGGGCGTCGTAGATGTAGAGCACCGCGCCGCCGGGATAGCCCCAGACGTACTTGACGTTCTCGGCCTGCAGGCAGCGCACGAGGATCTCGGATCCGTTGGGATCCTGGGCGGAATGGGGGGGTGGGGTCGAGTGCGCAGCACCCGGCGGACTCACGGAAGCCTGGCGCTTCACGTCCGCGTTGGACATATCCATTTGGAACCTCTGTGAATTTCTCTGACGAAAAACCATTGGTGCTCCTCTTCGCGCCCTCGTGAGGCGGATTCAGAACCTTGAGATCGAAACATGCCGGTGCCCGCGTTCGGGTCGGCCTTCAGACCAGCTCGCATTTGTGCGAAGCACCATTATTGCACCCATCCGCCCGTTCCTGCTCGGCATTTGCACTCGATGCGTGCCGAATCGCCCGGTTCGTCGTCCCGACCCGACGCCGTCGCGGCTGCGCCCCGCGTGAACCCCGCATTGCCCGGCTGTGGCGCGATGACATAATCCCGCCGCGTCACCAGACAGGCGCGCCGCCGCTCCTGCTCCCACCTTGGCCACCGACAAAGAACTTTCAGACTTCCTCAAGAGCGTCGAGAAACGCGCGTTCAAGCGCACGGCCTTCGCCGTGCGCGACGACGACTCCGCGCTGGACATCGTGCAGGATTCGATGATTCGCCTGGCCGAGAAGTACGTCGACCGGCCGGCGGCCGAGTTGCCACTGCTGTTCCAGCGCATCCTGTCCAACGCGACCATGGACTGGTTCCGGCGCCAGAAGGTGCGCAATGCCGTCGTCCACAACTTCTCGGACTTCGGCGGCGGGAGCGACGAGGACGGAGAATTCGACATCCTGGAGATGCTCGATGGCATCGAAGGGAACGTTGGCACCGAAAGTGCATCAGATTCCGTATCGCGGGATCAAATCCTTCAACTGATTGAAGAACAGGTCGGAGAGCTTCCCGCGCGTCAACGCGAAGCCTTCCTGCTGCGTTACTGGGAGGAATTGGACGTTGCAGAGACCGCATCCGTGATGGGATGCTCGGAAGGTAGCGTCAAGACGCATTGCTCACGCGCTGTTCACGCGCTGGCCAAGGCGTTGAAAGCCAAGGGACTCGCACCATGATCAACAAGACGAAATCGACCTTCTCCCCCGTGCCGGATCGCGACGGCCTGGAGGCGCGCTTCGGCGTGCGCGTCGCTTCGATGCTTGGCGAGCGTGCCCAGTCCACCGCGCCCGACATCAGCGAGCGCCTGCGCTTCGCCCGCGAGCAGGCGCTGGTGCGCGCCCAGGCCGCCCGTCGCCAGGAACAACTGGCCGGCGCGCCGGTGGTGGTCGGTCGCGGCCGCACCGCCGTGCTGGCCAACCCGCTCGGCTGGTGGTTCAAGCTCGGCTCGGCCGCCCCGCTGGCCCTGCTGGTGCTGGGCCTGGCGGGCATCGCGCACGTGCACGACAAGGCGCAGATCGCCGCCGTGGCTGAGGTCGATGCGGCTCTGCTGGCCGACGACCTGCCGCCGGCCGCCTACACGGATCCCGGTTTTGCGGAGTACCTCAAGACCAATCTGGAATGACGGAGGGCTTCTTGTCGCGCTTCCGTCTGCCCCGCTCCCTTGAATCGCTCGCCGCCGCGGCCCTTGTCGCGGGGGCGGGCTTTCTCGCGTCCACGGCGCTCGCTGCCCAGGCCGAGTACGCGGGCCCGTCGACCACGCCCCTGGCCAGCTCCGCCGCCAAGCCCGACGCCGGCGGCCCGGTCTGGACGGAGCTGAGCCCGGCCCAACGCAAGGTGCTGGCCCCGCTGGCGGCCGATTGGAATGGCCTGGACGCGCGCAGCAAGGAACGCTGGATCGATGTTGCCGGGCGCTATCCCAAGATGAAGCCCGACGAGCAGCAGCGCGCCAACCAGCGCATGGGCGAGTGGGCGCACATGTCGGTGGCCGAACGCACGCAGGCGCGCATGAACTTCCAGGAGGCGAGCAGCCTGTCCAAGGAAGAGCGCGAGGCGCGCTGGAAGGCCTACCAGGCGCTGCCCGAGGACAAGAAGCGCGAGCTGGCCGCCAAGCGCGTCGCCGCTCGTGCCAGCGCGGCATCCTCCACCGTCGCCGCGGTGCACCGCCGTCCGCCGGCTGCACTCGATACCGTGCAGCCCAAGAACAACGTCATCGGCGCCGCAGCGCCGGTGCACAGCGCCGCCGGCTCGGCGCCGGCCGCCACGCCCAAGCCGGTTGGCGTCACGACGACGCTGCTGACACGACGCGCCGCACCGCCGGCGCACCAGCGCGACGGCGCGCTCAAGGTCACCACTGCTCCCAACGCGGTCGACCGCACGACGCTGCTGCCCAAGCACACCACCGTTGCGGCCGCAGGTTCGGCGGCCTCCGCACCGGCGCCGGTCCATCGATGAGCGAGCCTTCGGCGGCCCCTGTGCCGGCCGCGGGTTCCGATCCGGCCTCCCCGTTCGAATTGCGCGACCAGCGGCTCGTCGCCGCGCCCCTGGTGCGCCGCATGGCGGCGTTCATGTATGAAGGCGTGCTGCTGTTCGGCGTGCTGGCATTCGCTGCGCTGGTCTACGGCGTGCTGGCGCATCAGACCAGCGGCATCGAGAAGCGCTCAGGCCTGATCGCGGTCTGCTTCATCGTGATGGGCGTCTACTTCATCGGGCTGTGGACGCGTGCCGGCCAGACGCTGGCGATGAAGACATGGCACCTGCGCGTGCTGACCGACCGCGGCCTGCCGCTGACACCGCGCCGCGCGCTGGCGCGCTATCTGGCGTCCTACATCTGGTTCGTTCCCGCGCTGGCAGTCGCCGGCTCCTTGCACCTGCCCAATGCCTGGGCCATCTTCGGTCTGCTGGCGGGCTGGATCGCGTTGTACGCGTCCAGCGCGCTGCTGCACCCGCGCCGACAGTTCTGGCACGACGCACTGTGCGACACGGCCGTCGTCTTCGTCCGCCCGGCTCCGCCCCGCGTGCTCTAGACGGCCCGGCCGCAGCGCGGCCGTTGGCAGGGGCGACAATCACCCCATGTTCTCGCTCTGTGTCTATTGCGGCTCGCGCACCGGCAACGACCCGCGCCATGCCGACGCCGCCCGCGCCCTCGGTACCGCCCTCGGCCAGGCCGGCCATCGCCTCGTCTATGGAGGCGGGCACGCCGGCCTGATGGGCGCGGTGGCGGACGCCACGCTGGCCGCCGGCGGCCAGGTGCTGGGCATCATCCCGCGCCGTCTGGTCTCGCGCGAGCTCGGCCATCGCGGCATCCAGGAGTTGCGCGTCGTCGACACGATGCACGAGCGCAAGCTGCAGATGGCGCAGGCGGCCGACGCCTTCGTCGCCTTGCCCGGCGGACTGGGCACGCTGGAAGAGCTGTTCGAAGCCTGGACGTGGCAGCAGCTCGGCTATCACGCGCGCCCGATCGGGCTGCTCGACACCGCCGGCTTCTACCGCCCTTTGCTGGAGCTGCTGGCGCACACGCGCGACGCGGGATTCGTCGACGCGGCCCAGGTGGCCCGGCTGCGCGTGGACACCGATCCCCGGCGCCTGCTGCAGACGCTGCACGACGAGGCCGCCGCCAGCCCGGCGGCCAAGGACTTCAATCCGATCTGAGGCGCGTCTGGGTCAGACCGCGGCTTCGTCGGTCTCGCCGGTGCGGATGCGCACCACCTGCTCGACCGCCGTGACGAAGATCTTGCCGTCGCCGATCTTTCCCGTCTTGGCGGCCTTGACGATGGCCTCGATCGAGCGTTCGACGTCGGAATCCTTGACGACGACCTCGACCTTCACCTTGGGCAGGAAGTCGACCACGTACTCGGCGCCGCGATACAGCTCCGTGTGGCCCTTCTGGCGTCCGAAGCCCTTGACCTCGGTCACCGTGAGACCGGAAACGCCGACCTCGCCGAGCGCCTCGCGCACTTCCTCGAGCTTGAAGGGCTTGATGATGGCGGTGATCTGTTTCATGGCGGGCTCCGGAAGGTGAAAAGACGATGAATCGATTTAAGCACGGAAGCGCCAGGTGATGGGCTCGCGCCCGTCCGATCCGGACGCGCTGTGCGTGATGCGGATGTCCACTGGCCACTGCCCGCGGCCGCTATCGGTCTTCGTCCTCAACGCGGGGCGCTCCACATGGGTGCGCTGAAAGCGAACCGGAAGGATCTCGTCGTGGCGCAGGCCGACGTGTCGACCTGCACGGCGACTGCATCATCCCGGTGCGCGTGCCTTCGGCCCGAGCGCATCGACGGCGCCCGCCAGCACCCGCGCCCGATCGATGCCGGCGAAAGCCCGATGATCACGCTCGGGAATCGC
>JBJMWF010000083.1:0-3933 GCA_045810265.1 Vitreoscilla sp.
CATCAGCGCCGGGCTCGGGCGCTGGAAGAAGACCCCCGTGGGCGCACCGGCCGCATCTCGCCAATCGGGCCGCACGCCGCGCACGAACAGGTAGACGGCGCCACCCAGGTGCCGCTGCGGGTCGTAGCCGACGAGTCGGCGGCGCAGGTAGCGATCCAGCGCCACCAGGTACAGCAAGGCCTGCAGGTGGTAGCCCTGGTCACGCATGGCGGCGGCCATCGCCTCCTGCCCGTAACGGGCCGGAGTGTCACCCAGGTGGTTGGACTTCCAGTCGAGGATGAACCAGCGGCCCTCGTGCTCGAAGACCAGGTCGATGAAGCCCTTGAGGAAGCCGCGCAGCGTGGCGAACGACAGGCGCGGCACCGGAACGCCATGCGCGGCCAGGGTGTCGTTGAGCGTGGCGGCGTCCAGGCGATGCGAGGGCAGGTGGAACTCGAGCTCGACCAAGCGGCGCGCATCTGCCAGTTCGGCCAGGCGCAGCGGCCGTTCGGTGCCCAGCGGCAGCGGTGTCTCCAGCGTGCCTTCGAGCATGCGCTGCAGCATGCGTGCGCGCAGCGCGGCGCCGTTGGCGTCCGGCGCATCGGGCACGCCCATCGTGCGCAGCAGCTGCAGCGCCCGGGCGATCGCGCGCGGCCAGCCGGCGCGGTCGCTGAAGCTGATGTTCTCGAATGCCTGGTGGATGGCTTCGCCGGCCGCGGGACCGCGCGGGAAGTGCAGGGGATCGTCATCGGCGGCGCGGAAGGCCGGCGGCTCGTCGCCGGACGGCGCGACGGCTGTCTCGACCACCCGCAGGTCGTGGTCGACGCCGGATCGATCGTGCGCGGCACCGTGCGCGATCGCGCTGAAGCTGCCGATGCGCCAGCCGCCGGGCAGCACCTGTGGCGGGGGCAGCGCGGCGAGGGTGTCGGGTGCCGGGCGCGGCATGGCCAGCGTCACGGCGTCGCCGCGCGGCAGCGGCGCGATGCCGATGGCACCTCCGGAGCGGTCGGCCAGCGCGGCCCAGGCCGCCGAGATCGGCGCGGCGCCGTTCTTGTGCTCGAACCATTCTTCCGGCGACAGGCCGGCGCCGGCGACGAGCCAGTTCAGCAGGCTGCGCGTGCTGCCGGTGGCGCTCGGATAGCGGCCGGCCGTGCGGTAGCAACCGGCGACGATCACACAGCGATGCACCGCGCGCGTCAGCGCCACATAGACCAGCCGCAGCGTCTCGGCCGACTCCTCCAGCTTGAGCCGCAGCTTGATCTGCTTTTGCCGCTCCTCGCTGCGGAACTCGTGACCGTAGTCGATCACCGTCTGGCCGTCGTCGTCGTGATAGGCCAGGCCGGTGAGGCCGTCGGCGCGGCCGCCACGCGCTGCGCTCCACAGGAAGGGACAGAACACGACCGGGTATTCGAGTCCCTTGGACTTGTGGATCGTGACGATCTGCACCAGGTTCTGGTCGGACTCGAGCCGCAACTGCGTCGCATCGTCGGCGTCGGGCGCGATGCGTTGGGACTGCAACCAGCGCAGCAAGGTGTCCGGCGCCGCATGGCGTTCGCCGGCTTCGTGCAGGCATTCGATCAGGTGCAGCAGGTTGGTCAGCCGGCGCTCGCCGTCCGGGCGCGCCAGCAGCCGGCCGGCCACGCGCTCGGCGGCCAGCCATTGGCGCAGCATGAAGCCCACGCCGCGCTGCACCCACAGCTCGCGCCAGCCCGCGAAGCGTTGCACCGCGGCCAGCAGCGCGGACTCGTCGTCGGCCAGCCCGGCGATGGCCGCCGCGTCCAGGCCCATCAGCTCGGTGGACAGCGCCGCCTTCAGCGTACGCTCGCGCGCCGGCTCGAGCATCGCCGCCAGCACGCGATCGAGTTCCTCGGCATCGCTGCTGCGAAACACGCTGGCCTGCGACAGCTCGACGCTGCCGACGCCGCGCGCCGTCAGCGCCTGGCGGATCTGCGTGCCCTGCGCGTTGCTGCGCACCAGCACCGCGATGTCGCCGGCGGCGAGCGGACGCTCGTTCGGCGCCTGCCCCAGCGCGACCTGGCCGCGCTGGGCGGCTGCCAGCAACCGGGCGATCTCGTTGGCGGTGGCGTCGACGACCGCCGCCATCGCGTCGCGCTGGAAGATCGGCTCGCCGTCGTCGCCGGGCGGCAGCATCCACACCTGCAAGGGCGCGCAGGGCGCACTGGTGTCGACCAGCGGCTGGCGCGGCCTGGCACCGAAGCGCACCTCCTGGTAGTCCAGAGCGTGCAGCATGAAGGCGCGCGGGTTGGCCCCGAACAGCTGGTTGAGCGCCCGGATCAGCGGCTCGGACGAGCGCTGGTTCTGGTCCAGCGAGTAGCGCGCCGCCGCATGCCTGCCGGCCTCGATGTAGGTGTGCAGGTCGGCGTTTCGGAAGCTGTAGATGGCCTGCTTGGGATCACCCACGAAGAACAGCGGCGCTTGCGACAGCGTGTCGTCGGTGGGCGTGGTGTAGATGGTCCTGAAGATGGAGAACTGCAGCGGATCGGTGTCCTGGAATTCGTCGATCAGCGCGGCCGGGAAGCGCTTCTTGAGCTCGCCGGCCAGCCAGGGCGAGTCGCCGCTGGTCAGGCGCTCGTGCAGGTTGAACAGCATGTCGTCGAAGGCGATGACGCGTTGGCGGCGCTTGGCCTCGCGCTGCGCGCGTGTGCCTTCCTCGAGCATGGCCTTGAGCAGCGCGAGGCGGCCGTAGGCCAGCGCCTGCCTGGCCTTGCCGCGAAGATCCAGCAGGCGCTGGGCGACGTCGAAGAACTCGTGCTGCGGCGTCACCTGCTTCTTCTTGGTGGCGGCGGCGAGCTTGGCTGCGCCCAGCAGTTCCAGCTTGGGCGCCTCGACGTCCAGGGCGGCGAGGCCGTCCGCGCCACGCAGCAGCTCGTCCCAGCTCTCGAACGCCGTGCGCACGCTGTCTTCCTTGTAGCTGACGGCGCTCAGCGCCGACATCGACCGTTGCAGCAAGTCCTCGATGGCATCACGCTGTGCGTCCCAGAGGTGCTGTGCGGTCGCATGCGCGGCAACCAGGTCGTCCGACGGGATGGCGCGCGCCACGTCGAGATCATCGGGCCAGGCCGCGCGGGCCAGCGGCTTGGCGAGGTGGCGCTTGAGCAGCGCGGCAAAGCCTGCGGGCGAGTCCTTGCTGGTGACGAGATGGCCCGCGAGACCGGCGTCAAGATCGTCCGCGGCGATCCGGCGGCGCCAGAAATCGTTGGCGGCTTCGGCCACCCAGTTGGCGTCGTCGCGCACCAGCTCCATCGCGAGCGGCATCTGCGCGATGAACGGCGTGTCGGCGAGCGCGCGCTGGCAGAAGCCGTGGATGGTGAAGATGGACGCCTCGTCGAAGGTGGCGAGCGCGAGCTCCAGCCGCGCGAGCATGTCCTCGGTCGCCAACCCATGCCGCTCGCGCGCGGTGCGGATCAGGCGTTCGACGAAGTCGTCGCCGCCCGCCGGCGCCTCGCCGGCCTGCTCGGCGCGCAGCCAGGCCAGGGTGTCGACCACGCGCTGGCGGATGCGTTCGCGCAGTTCCGCGGTGGCCGCGTTCGTGAAGGTGACCACGAGGATGCGCTGCACCTCCAGCCGGCCTTCGAGCAGCAGGCGCAGGTACAGGCCGCAGATGTTCCAGGTCTTGCCGGTGCCGGCCGAGGCCTCGATCTGGCGGATGCCTTCCAGCGGGCAGTCGAAGACGTCCAGCGGCTCCAACCGGCGTGTCATTCAACCTCCAGGCAGGCGATCAGTGGGTCGAACACCGCCATGGCGTTGGCGTAGAACTCGTCGACCACCTCGGGTGAGAACGGGTCAGGCCGGCCGCGCAACGCGAGACGGTAGCCGGCGTCGTGGCCCTCGGCGTAGTCGCTGAAGCCACCCGTGCGGAAGGCGGCGGCGGCCTTGGCCGGGCCCTGGCGATCGCCGTTCATCCACTCCCAGGCGGCCCGCGGGAAGAAGGCC
>JBJMWF010000084.1:0-16372 GCA_045810265.1 Vitreoscilla sp.
GCGTCGCAGCAGCAACTGGTGCAGGTCAAGCTGGCCCTGCTGCAGAACCGCATCGCCGTCTACCGGGCCCTTGGCGGCGGCTGGACGCAGGCCGGGACGCCGGCGTCCTGACGGGTGGGAAGGCGGTCGGGGCCTCGCCGATCAACGACGAGATCTCGCCGATGAAGCGTCACGCTCCTCCGTCGCGTGCTGGGTGACGCGCACGACGGTGCCTTGTCCCGGAGTGCTGATGATCGCCAGGCGGCCACCGAGGGCGGCCACGCGCTCCTGCATCCCGAGCAGGCCGTAGCCCCGCTTCTCGCTGCCGATCTCGAAACCCGTCCCGTTGTCGATGATTTCCAGGAAGGAGACACCTCCTTCGGACTTCAGCACGACGCGTACGGCCGTGGCGCCGGAATGTCGGCGCACGTTCGTCAGCGATTCCTGCACGACGCGGAACGCCATGGTGGCGGCGTCCTGGCCCGCGAACGCCGCGCATTCCTCCAGCTCGAGCTGGCAGCGGATGCCCGTCTGCTGTTCGAACCTGGCCGCCATCCACTCGATGGCCGGACGCAGTCCGCCGTCCAGGGCCGGCGGCCTGAGCTGGGTGACCAGTTCCCGGATGCTGCGGATGATGGCATCGACCCGGTCGACGAGCCCCTGGAACGGGAGTTCGTCGCCCCCGGACGGCGGATTGACGGACCGACGCAGCACCAGCACTTCCATTCGCAGTGCCGCCAGTTGCTGGGCCATCTCGTCATGAAGCTCGCGCGATATCCGGGTGCGTTCCTGCTCCAGCGAGCGTGCGTTGTGACCGCTCAGGAACTGGATCTGCGAACGCGAGTGTTCGAGTTCGGCCGTGCGCTGCTGCACCCGTTGTTCGAGCAAGGCCTGGCGCCGCGCGGAGTGCCTCAGGCGCCACAAGTGCAGCGCCCAGGCCAGCGCCAGAGCCGCGGCCAGTCCGACGCCACGCAGCTCGGGGCGTTCGAACCAGCGCGGTTCCACCCGCAGTGCCATCTCGCGGGCGGCCGACCAGGTGCCATCGGGCCTGCCGGCACGCAACTGCAGGCGGTAGTGGCCCGGAGGCAACTTCGTATAGCTGGCCAAGCGACTGTGCGAGGGGACTTCGTTCCAGGCGCTGTCGAATCCCTGCAGCCGATAGGCGTAGCGCAACAGGTCCTGCTCGCCGAAGGCCAGGGAAGCGAACTCCACCTGGAGCCGTGGCGACGTGGCCGGCACCTGCAGTTCTTCGGCGCTCGCCAGCGTGGCCGGCGCGATCGGCTTGTCACCGACGGTCGCCGCCGTCACGACCGGCGGCGCCAGCTGGTCCTGCGGCCAACGAAGCCGTTGCGGGTCGATGATCAGCAAGCCGCCTTCGCCTCCGAACAGCAGGCGGCCATCGGGCGACCTCGCGGCCGAGCCGGTCCAGAAAGTCGTGATGGCCGCGCCCTGGGCAGCCCCCAGGGACGTGATGGCCAATGTCGAGGGGGTGATCCGGGCCAGGCCGTCGTCCGTGGCGGCCCAGACGTGACCATCGGCATCGTGCACCATCGCGTCGACGCCATTGTTCGGCAATCCCTCGCGGGCCGTGATGCGGCGAAACAGCGGCAACCCGTCCGGCCTGTGCCCGATCTGCACCTGCAGTCCCTGGCCCAGCGTCCCGACCCAAAGCCGCCCCTGCTCGTCGACGAGAAGGCTGCTTGTCAGTCCACCCGGCAGCGCCGCGGCGTCGTGCGGATCAACGGGCAGTTGCACCGGCGTCGCGCCCGGGTGGTCGAGGCGGAAGACGCGTCCGCTGGTCCCGATCCACAACGCGTGGTCAGGTGCCAGGGCCAATGCGCGCACCTGGGTCTGCCCCAGTTCGCGATTGACGTGGCGCCTGACCGCCAGCAGGGGGGCGCCGGAGGCGTCCAGCTCCCACAAGCCGTCAGTGCCACCCATCCAGAGGGTGGCCCCATCGACCAGCATCGCCCAGACGTCGCCGGTGGGGACGCGTCCAGGAATGGCGACTCGCTCGACCCGGCTTCCGTCCGCCGAACTCCTGTACAGACCGCCCTGGGTCCCGACCCAGACGTCCCCATTCGACGCCTCGACCATCGAGATGACGCGCGCCCGCGGCAATGAGGTCTCGGGGTGCGCCGGATCGGCCTTGAGCACCTTGGCGGCGCCGCTGCCGGCATCGATGATCTCGAGGCCATGAGCGCCGTTGGCCAGAAAGACCCGGCCCGCGGCTGTGGCCAGTACGGCGGGCACGTTGGCGTCCCTAACCAGGTGGCCGGGGCCGCCCTGCAGCGTCTTGACGTCGCCATACCGGGTGTCGTACCTGGACAGCCCGTATGCAGTGGCAACCCAGACGATGCCGGCGCGATCCCGCAGGAGCGCAGCGACGTCGTCGTCCAGAAGGCTCGTCGACCGTGCGGGATCGTGGCGCTCGCGCATCTGCTCGCGGCGGTTGGCATCGACCCGGACCAGGCCTCCGCCGTAGGTGCCGATCCAGATCTCCCCGTTTCCTGCATCGACCAGCCCATACACCGTGTCCCCGGCCAGATCGGCATCGCCCACGACGGGCAGCGGTGTGCTGCCAGCTGCGCCCTGCGCGAGGGTGAACGTGCCGTGCAGATGCGTCCCGATCCAGAGATTGCCGGTGTGATCCTCGAGCAGGCGGAAAACGCCGATCGGCTCTGCTCCGGCCAGCGATTCGAGGGGCACCCGGACAAAGTCCGGCCGGGACGCTCGACGCGCCCACAGCCCGTGCTCGCTGCCCAGCCAGACCGTGCCGTCGCGCGCCAGGACGACGGTGTAGAGCGTCCCGACGGTCTCCGGCAAGCGCTCGCGTTCGAGCCGTCCCGTGGCCCGATCCAGCCTCGCCAGCCCCCGGTTGGAGGCGATCCAGAGGTCCGAGCTGCCTTGCGCGATGGCTGCGATGTCCTGCCCCACGATGCCTGCCGGATCGGCCAGCGCATGGAAGGAGTCGGTGCGTGGCTCGTAGCGGGACAGGCCGCCCGACTTGGTGCCGATCCACAAGGTACCGGCTCGGTCGACCAGCAGGGCGCGCACGTAGGAGTCCTGCAGGCTGCCCGCCGTGGTGACATCGGCGACGTATTCATGCGGGCTGTAGCCGTCCCAGCGCACCAGGCCCGACTGTGTTCCCAGCCAGATGAAACCGTCCTGGTCCTGCGCCAGCGCATAGCCTGATTCCAGCGACAGCGCCACCGCATGGCGGAAGACCCGACCGGATCCATGCTCCCATTCGGCCGCCTCCGGGCTGGAACTCCATGCGGGTGTTCCGCCTGCCGACAGCAACAGCAGCAGGACGAATCGTCGCAGGATGGCGATGGCCGGCACGGTCACTCGATCGAAGCGATGATGGGCCCCAGCGGATTCCCGGCAGCGACCGGATCACTTCGACCGGTACGGGCGTCGTACACCGAGGAAACGCCACCGTCCATGTAGAGCGCATTGATGCATCGCAGGTCGTCGCGAAGGTAGACCGCGAATTGGTGCAAGGTCATTGCGTCGACTTCCACCAGGACGGCGGCCTTGCCATTGACGCAGATGCCGTTTCGCCGGTTGCGAAGCTGCTGCTCGTCAGAGCCGGTTGCCACCGCCTTGGAGACGATGGTGCCGCCTGCAAGCAGGACCGGGCCGGACTGGGTCGCCAGGCTCAGGTGCTCGGGAGGCGACCTGGCAAATTCCAGCGTCGACATGATCACGGGGCCCGAAGAGCCGACCGCGAAGACGCCATTGGGGCTCAGGTAGAAGTTCGGCGTCTGCTTGCCCTGCGGACGCGTCTGCACGTTGAGGGCCGAGAGCTGCTTGCCGTCCTGGACAAGGAGTCCGGTCGGCGTTCGATCAGCCTCGTACATGCCCGCATTCATCGCAAAGAGCACCTTGTGGCCAGACGATGCGACGACGGACCTGACCGCCTCCAGGCTGCCGTAGGGCTTGCCGTCCTTGTCTCGCAGAAAGAGCCGCAGGGCGTTGACGTCGGCAACCTTGAAGACGACCGAGCGGGCCGCGCTGACCGATGACACGTCGGGGCCTTGGGTGCCTGCCGCGCAGGCGAAGCCGAAGAAGGCGCTGGCGGTGGCGAACAGCGCGACGAAGGCGGCAGGTCGCATGAGGCGTTCTCTTGAACGATGGGAACGGGCCATTGTCCTGCATGCCGTCAGGGCTGAGTCGTGCGATCCCACGCGAACGCGAAGGTGTCGGCCCATTCGGCGATCAGGCGGTCGCGGGCCGAACCGATGCCGTGGCCGGCTTCGGTATCCGCCCGAATCAGCACCAGCGACTTGTCGCCGAAGCGATTGGCGGCCATCGCCGCAAACTTGGCGTTCATCCAGGGCGCGACGCGCTTGTCGTTCAGGCCGATCGTGATCAGCATGTCTGGCGCGGTCGCCGCCGAAGGCAGCATCAGGTAGGCGTCCTGCGCGACCAGCGACTGGAAGCCGGCCTCGGTGCGCGCGTCACCGAACTCCGCATACTGGTTGGCGCCGTTCTCGGCCGCCTCGAGGCGACTGACGTCCACCATCGCCACGCGTGAGACGAGTGCCGCGAACAGGTCCGGGCGTCTCAGCACGGCCCCGGGCACGAGCGTGCCGCCGGCGCTGGTGCCCGTGGCGACCAGCGTCTTCGGGCTCGCATAGCCTGCCGCACGCAGGCGCTCTGCGCAGGCGATGTAGTCGGCTTGCGCCGCGAGCTTGTTCATGCCGCGGCCCCCTTCGTGCCAGTCCCGACCGCGTTCGCCGCCGCCGCGCGTGCCGCAGAACGCCATCGCACCGCCGTTCGCCAGCCAGCCGAGGAAGTTGGGGCTGTACCAGGGCGACACCGACATCTCGCCGTAGCTTCCATAGCCTTCCAGGATCGTGCGCAAAGGCGCCCCGGTCTTGCCGCCCTTGGGCAGCATCACCACCATCGGCACGTGCGTGCCATCGGCGCTGATCGCGTCTTCTCGCACCGTCGTGAATTCGCTCGCGCCGGGCCATGTGGCGGATGCCAGCCGGAGATTCTGCAGCTTGCCATGCGCGACGCGATGGAAGGCAAGGTCGGTCAGCCAGCCGTTGAGGCCGAACAGCACCGAGCGCCCGTCCTGGTCTGCGGCCAGACCGTGCATGTCGCCCTCGATGGGCAGCTTCACCTCGACCGGCTTGCCGCGGCCGCCGGCCAGGTACAGCAGGTGACTGACGCCATCGCGCTGGGCCGAGACGTACAGGCCGTCGATGGCGGTGGAGATTCCCGTCAGCACGAGATCGCCCTGCGGCAGCACGACGGTCGCGGGCGCCGCGGCGCCGGCCCGCAGGTCGCGGCGATAGACGGCGCCGTTCGGAGTTCCCTTGGTGGACAGCGTGAAGAGCGAGTCGCCGAGCAGGGCCGAGCCATTCACCTGGTCCGCGTAGCTCGCGATCTCTCGCCACGCCGGCCTGCCGGCGGCGACGTCACGATCCCTGGCCACCATCACGCGGGCGTCGGAACGGGCGCCCAGGCCGAGTCCGATCACCCAATGGCTGAGCGTGCTGGTGCTGATGAACGGGAACTCCTCGGGCTCGAAAGCCGGCCCCTGCTTGGCAGCGGTGCCCAGGACGATCGTGCCACCGGGCTGGCCCACCGTCGTGACCAGGACCTGCATGTTCTTGATGGGGTCCACACCCGGCGTGGCTTCGGCCATGCGGCTGTAGGTGACGCGCTGGTTCGACAGCCAGCCGACCGGGATCTCGCCCCAGATCGGCCCGAGGGCCTGGCCCA
This sequence comes from Vitreoscilla sp., assembly GCA_045810265.1. GTDB lineage: Bacteria > Pseudomonadota > Gammaproteobacteria > Burkholderiales > Burkholderiaceae_C > Scleromatobacter. The sequence continues at coordinate 5,722 of JBJMWF010000084.1, forward strand.
CCTGCTTGCCGGTGGCGACGTCCAGAAAGCGCGTCTCGCCCGCTTCGGCGCCACCTTCGGACACCTGCACCGCGACGGTTCGGCCGTCCGGCGACAGCGAGTAGTTGCCGATCGCCGACACCTGCGTCTTGCCCGCTGCGGGATCGAACAGGATGCGCTCGACGCCGCCTTGGCGCACCACCAGCTTGGGCACCCGGTCGGCCGGGTCCAGCCGGCGGTAGAACAACGCGGCGCCGGCCGATTGCACATCGGAATAGCGCACGCCTGCGCGAGTCGTCTTCTCGAGCGTCGCGGCAAACTGCGCACGCGGGGGCAGCGTCGCCAGTTCAGCCACCGTGTGGTCGCTGGCGGACTTGATCCAGGTGGTCATCTCCGCCACCCTCGAGTCCTGCTCCATCCAGCGGTACGGATCGCTCAGCGCGATCCCGTAGCGTGTCTCGTTGAAGGGCTCTTGCGGCGGACGGCTGCTGGCGGACGCATTGGTCAGCGAAGCCGCATGGGCCGCAGTCGTCAGCAGTGCCAGTGCGAGAAATGTCGTTTTCATGGCTCCCCCTTTTGATAGGCCAGTGGCGACTCTAAGCGCTGGATCGTTTCGATCCAGGGGGAATACGCCATGTGGCTCCGTGGGGGCGATCACGTCCTCGCCTGCCAGACCGACGCGCTCCATGTCGGTGCGGCTGTCTTGATGATGTCCGGGACCTTTGGCGGGACGTCGCCCGCTCCGGTGAACTGGCGCACATGCAGGATGTGGTCCGAGCCCAGGCCGGATGGCGCGCGAAGGGCCGCGAGATCGCTTCCTGCGCCACAGGATAGCCTGACGAACCCGTCGTCGAGGTCGAGCTTGCCGGAAGGTCACCGGATTCTCGACCGCCGCATACGACGCGATCTTTCCCGCGACCCCTTAGCTGGCAGGCTCCGCATTGCTGCACGTGACGTTCGTTCGCGCCGTCGGTGGTCAGGCCCGGAACGACCGTGCCGAGGTTCAGTGCGTGGCCAGCACCTGGTAGCGCCCGCCCGTCGATTGGACGAGGGCGAAGCCCGTCGCCTGCCAGTCGAGCTCGTCGGGCATGGACGGCAGCTCGACGTTCGATGCGCCGCGCGCCAGCGTGACATGCGGTGCGAACGGGCGTGCGTCCAGCGCGACACCGCAGGTGCGAAGTGCAGCACCGGTTTGCGCGTGGAGGGCCGCCAGCGCGTCGTCTCCCCGCAACTGCAGCACCACCGTCGCGCCGTTCCAGGTCGCGAGCGTGGTGGCGCTCAGGCGCACCGTCCGGGACTTCAGCTCGGACAAGGCGCCCCACAGCGTCGGGATGCGTTCGGGCTCGATGGCGCCGATGAAGTGCAGCGTGGCGTGCAGGTTCGCGTCGCTGACGGCCCGCGCGCCGGGCGGCAGGCGCAAGGCGTCGCGCTGCGCTGCCAGCCGGCAACGCACAGCCGCGTCAGGCCACAAGGCCAGGAAGAGTCGCGGGCTTCCCGAAGGTCGGAGTAGCGGTCTGGCTTGCATCCGGCCAGATTAGCCGAGCGCCAGGGTTCGCGCCGGACCCCCGGTCGTTACCTCCCAGGTCATCGCCAGGCGCGGGCCGGCGACCGAAGATCGGGCTGTCAACCAAAGCAGCAACCAAGAGAGGCACCATGACATCCGCAGAACTTCTTCCGCTGGGCGTTTGCCACATGATCGGCCTGGGCGCGATCGGCTCCTGCCTGGGCATCGGGCATCTGGCGAGCAAGTATGTGGAATCCGCGGCGCGGCAACCCGACCTGATGGAGCCTTTGCTGGCCAAGGTGTTCCTGATGGTGGGTGTGCTCGATGGCGCCTTCCTGATCGCCTCCGGGATCGGGCTGTGGTTCGCCACGGCCAACCCCTTCCACTGACGGCGCGAAGCGCCGCGACGACTACCTGGCTCGCGAAAGGAATCGCCATGCGTCCCCTGACTTTCCCCGATCTCGTCGCCCTGGCTGCCGGCCAGGTGCTGGCGCTCGTGACCGCCTGCGCTTCGACCTACGGCGTCTGGCTCTGGCTCGTGGCGGCGCAGCCGTTCAAGTAGGCCGGCTCGGCGGGCGGTCAGCGAGCGCCTGCAACGGCCGAGGAGAAATTGCTCGCGACGTGGTACAGGTTGGCCGTCGGGTTCGCTCGGCACAAGGCCAGGATCTGCGGCTGCAGCGCGTCGTATTCCGGCACTTCGAGCACCGAGGCCTTGTCCAATGCCGTGCGGGCCGAGGCAACGCCGGACAAGTAGCCTTGCACCCACGTCAGCACCGGCATTCGCTCGGCGCCGTCCCGGCTGGACAGCCGGCCGATCACGACCGTGCAGCGCATCGCGCCCGGTCCCGAACTCGCGGTCTGGGCGATGGCGGCTTCGGCTGCCAGGGCAGCGGCTGCAGCCAGGGCGGTGATCAGGAGCGAGCGCAGCAGTTTCATGTCGGGCCTTCGGGTTGCAGCTGGGCGAACACGCATGATCCGCCAGGCAGCTGCCAGGATGGCATGCCGGCAACGCGCGAGCGCCCGAAAGAAGGCTGGGAAACGGTCGCTTTCAGGCCGGCGCAAGCGCCCGAACGGCCGACGGCTGCTCAGCCCATGGCCAGCAGGGTCACGCTGCTGGCGAAGGCGACGACCGTCAGCAGCAGCGCGTAGATGGCGCTCGCGAACGCGGCGCGCGCGATCGTCGGCAGCCAGCGGCCGCCGTAGGTCTCGTGCATCGCCCAGGTGCCATACACCGGCACGGCCAGTTCGAGCAGGCCGGCCAGCCCCTCGGGCGCGAGCCAGATCGCCAGGAACAGCAGGAACCAGAACGCATGCACGTGCAGGCTGAACACCACGTGCTCGCCGTAGGTCATGCGGCGGTTCCAGTAGGTCAGCTTCATGATGCCGGCGAAGGCCGGCAGCATCAGGAAGATGAGGTAGGGCGCCCAGGCGACGATGTGCGCCTGCATGTGCTGGACCACCTCCTGCGGGTGCTCGCTGAACCCGGCGCCGGAGTCGTTGACCAGCGTCTCGAACCAGTTGCAGCTGCGTTGGCCGGAGGCGCCGCAATCGACCGGGCGCAGCTCCTCGTAGCGAGGGCGATGGGCTGCGACGACGCCTGACGCCACCATCGAGGCCGCCTTGGCCGCGGCGTCCGCCCGTGCCTGCAACTCCGCCACGGTGCCCAGGCGCTTGCCCGTGACGTCGACGACCACCGGGTGATCGATCGACGGCGAGGGCGTCAGCTTGACCGCCAGGAAGAACAGGAAGCTGCACGTCAGGTACAGGCGCAGGGGCAGCACGTAGCGGCGCCGCCGGCCGTCGAGGTATTCGCGCGTCAGCCGGCCGGGCCGGGTCAGCAGCAGCCTGAGCGTCTGCCACAGCGCGCCCTCCAGCGCCACGTAGTGGCCGACGAATTCGTGCAGGAACTCGACCAGCGTGGGCGGGTGCAGCACGGTCTCCTGCCCGCACTCGGGGCAGAACTTCAGGGATGCCGGCGTGCCGCAGTTGCGGCAGGCGAGGTCGGTGCGAACGGGATGGTGCGGGACAGGCGCGCTCACTGCATCGTCACTCCGGCCACTGCGGCTCCTCGCCGCTGTCGTCGAAGCGCGGGAAGATCGTCAGGTTGACGACCTTGTCCTTGGCGACCCAGAACATCAGGCCATGCTGCTCGCTCTGGTAGCACTGGCCGGATTCGGCGAAATCGTCGGTGAGCTCCAGGTCGTGGATGTCGGCCTCGCGGGCCAGGCGCGGCAGGTCGGCGAGCTCGCAGCCGATGATGGCCACGCCGTTGACGGTGATGTCAGGCGACCAGGCGGTGATGGACTCGAGCTTGGAGTCGGCGACGGCCTCGAACTCGAGTTCGATCTCGCCGCCCTGGTAGAACCAGGTCTCGACCGCGCCGCTCTCATCGTCGCGCGAGGTCTCGACCGAATCGGGCTTGCCGGCGGCCGCGCGCACGAGGTCGCGGCTCATGCCCAGAACGAAGGGGGCGATTCCGAAGTAGGGAGTAGCGTCGGCCATGGGATCTCGGGAAGGAGGGGTCTGGCCCTCAGTATGTACGACCGCCGCGATATTGGGCGTGCTGCCTGCGTGCCAGGGGGGTGGCGGCGGCGAGCGCGGCCATGGTGTGGCCGGCGTGGGCGTGCATGATGGCCAGCCCGAGCGCGTCGGCGGCGTCCTTGCCGGGCAGGCCGGGCAGCGCGAGCAGGCGGGCGACCATCTCCTGCACCTGCTCCTTCTTCGCCTGGCCGTGGCCGACGACGCCTTTCTTCATCTGCACCGCGGTGTACTCGGAGACGGGCAGGTCAGAGGACACCAGAGCCGCCATCGCCGCGCCGCGCGCCTGGCCCAGCAGCAGCGTGCTCTGCGGGTTGACGTTGACGAACACGATCTCCATCGCAGCCTGCTGCGGCGCGTAGCGCTGCACGACCTCGCGCACGCCCTCGAAGATCACCTTGATGCGCGCCGGCAGCTCGCCGCGCGCCTCCTTGGCGGTGCTGATCGTGCCGCTGGCCACGTAGTGCAGCTTGGGACCGTCGCACTCGATCACGCCGAAGCCGGTGGTCTGCAGGCCGGGGTCGATGCCGAGGATCCGGATCATGATTTCAGCTGGAAATACCAGCGCACCGAGTGGAAGAACACGGGCGCCGCGAAGCAAAGCGGCGCCACACGGTCGAGCAGCCCGACCGCGCCGGTCACCTGGCCGGTGTTGCCCCAGTAGTTGACGCCGGCGTCGCGCTTCAGGGCCGTCATCACGAACTCGCCCAGCGTGCCCGCGGCGCCCGCGATCAGCCCCATCACCATCGCCTGCGGCAGCTTGAACGGCGTGATCCAGAACAGCAGCCCCCCGACGACCGCGGCGCCCAGGCAGGCGAGCGCCCAGGCGCGCAGTCCGAAGGTACGGTCGATCAGGCGCGCGACCGGGCGCCGGCGCAGCAGCCGGTGGCTGATGAAGCTTTCCAGCATCTGCGCGCTGACCGTCACGATGACCAGGAAGAACACCAGGAACGGACCACGGTCGTGCATGCGGGGAAAGTCCAGCAGCAGCAGCGCGGGCGCGTGCGACAGCCCGAACACGCACACCATCACGCCCCACTGGATCTTGGCGTTGCGCTCGAGGAATCGCAGCGGGTCGCCGCCGAGCGCGCTCAACACCGGAATCGCCAGGAACACGTAGACCGGGATGAACACCGTGAACAGGTCGAAGCTGCGGCTGCCGGCCAGCACGTACTGCACCGGCAGCACGACGAAGAACGCCAGCATCAGGCTGCGGTGGTCGGCGCGTCGCGTCTGCATCAGCGTGACGAACTCGCGCAGCGCCAGGAACGAGAACACGGCGAACAGGAAGGTGGCGCCGGGCGCGCCCGACACCCACGCAAGCCAGAAGACCAACGCACCGACCCAGGTGGCGCGCAGGTCGGCGGCGAACTTCGTCAGCCCGTGGTCGTTCTGCTCGGACTTGTCGCGCATGGCGACGAAGACGGCGCCGGCCGACACCAGCATCAGCCCGCCGAACAGGATCAGGAACAGCAACCCGATCTGCTGCGTCGCGCTCAGCGATTGGAGGAACTTCATGCCGCACCGCCCGGCTTGAGCGCGACGACCGCCTCACGCGCGCGCTTGAGGAATTCCGCCTTCGGTTCCTCGGGCAGCAGGTTGCACGGCGCCCCGAACGTGACGGTGCACAGGATGGGCACGGGCACCACTTCGCCCTTGGGCATCACGCGCTGCACGTTGTCGATCCAGCACGGGATCAGCTGCACGTTGGGAAACTGCTGCGCCAGCCGGAAGATGCCGCTCTTGAACTCCTGCGGCAGGCCCAGGTTGCTGCGCGTGCCTTCCGGAAAGATGACCAGCGAGTCGCCTTGTTCGAGGGCGGCGATCAGTGGTGCCAGAGGATCCGGGCCGCCTTCCTTGCGCTCGCGGTCGACATAGACGGCGCGGAACACCTCGCGCGTGATCCAGTGCTTGAGCGGCGTCTTGGTCCAGTAGTCGGCGGCGGCGATCGGGCGCGTCTGCACGCGCAGGTCGGCGGGAAGCGTGGCCCACACGAGCACCCAGTCGAGGTGGCTCTGGTGGTTGGCGAAATAGATGCGCTGTTCCGCCTTCGGCGGGACGCCCTTCCAGTGGCCTTGCGCGCCGGTGATCAGCCGCGCGACGGCCGCCAGCACGAAGCCCATTGCGTCGGCTTTGTTCATCCCGGCAGTGTAGATGGACGGCGCGTCGCGATTCCGTCGTCAAATACGCGCATGAGATCCGGCTCGCGCTTCCTGCCCTGGCTTGGCTATGCCGCCTTCTGGCTGGGCATCGGCCTGTTCTTCGCGCTGGCGGAGTGGCAGCACTACGTGCGCGGCGGCGGCAGGCATCCGTGGGAGCCGTTCCTTTGGGAGACGACGGGCAGCCTGACCGCGGGCATGCTCGCCGTGGCGGTCTACGCGCTCAACGAGCGGCTGCTGGCGCGCGAACGCGGCCTGGGCGTGCGCCTGGCGGCCTATCTGGCCGGCCTGGTGGCGTTCTCGCTGGCGCATTCGGCGCTGATGTACGGCATGCGCTACACCGTCTACGCGCTCGCGGGAATGGCCTACGACCCCGGCAGCCTGCGCTCGGTGCTCGGCTACGAGAGCGCCAAGGACGTCGTCACCTATGCGCTGGTGCTCGGGCTGGCGATGGGCTGGCGATCCTTCCGCCGCGAGCAGCGCCAGGCCGCCGAGGTCGAGCGCCTCAACGCCCACCTGGCCGAGGCGCGGCTGGCAAGGCTGCGCGAGCAGATCCAGCCGCACTTCCTGTTCAACACGCTCAACCTGATTTCGTCGGTGATGCACGAGGACGTCGAACGCGCCGACCGCATCCTGGCCGAACTGGCCGACCTGCTGCGCCAGTCGATGCGTGCCGCCGACGTCGCCGAGCACACGCTCGCGCAGGAGATGCGCTGGGTCGAGCCCTTCCTGTCCATCATGCGGCAGCGCTTCGGCGAGCGGCTGCGCGCGCGCCTGGCGATCTCGGAGGCCGCCGGCCGCTGCATCGTCCCGACCCTGCTGCTGATGGCACCGGTGGAGAACGCCGTCAAGCACGGCGTGGCGCGCAGCGTCGCCGGCGCGGAAGTGGAGGTCGTCGCCGACGTGGTCGACGGCCAGTTGCGCATCGACGTCATCGACACCGGTGACGCCGGCATCGAGCCGCAGGCGGGCGGCACCGGACTGGCGAACGCGCGCGCCCGCCTCGCGACGCTTTACGGCGACGCCGCGGGCATCGCCTTGCAGCGCGAGGACGGCCGCACGCGCGTGCGCGTCACGCTGCCCGCGCGCGCCGGGGCCGCCGCATGAACCTGCTGCTGGTCGACGACGAGGCGCCGGCCCTGGCCAAGCTGCGCCGTTTCCTGGCCGACGACGACGGCGTGCGCGTGGTCGGCGAGGCGACCGACGGCGCGGCGGCGCTGGCCTTCGTGCAGGCGCAGCCCGAGGCCGTCGACGCCGTGCTGCTGGACATCCAGATGCCTGGCCCGAGCGGGCTGGAGGTCGCCGCGGCGCTGCCCGCGTCCGTGCTGGTGGCGTTCACCACCGCCTATGACGAATACGCCGTGCAGGCTTTCGAGCTCAACGCCGTCGACTATCTGCTGAAACCGTTCACGCGCGAGCGCCTGGCTGCCTGCGTCGGCCGCCTGCGCACGCGTCTCGCGCCGCCCGAGCGCGCACAGCAGCGCCAGCGCCTGACGACCGCGTTGCACGCGCTCCAGCCGGTGGCCGACCACTGGCTGGTGGCCGACCGCGGCCAGATGCGGCGGGTGCCGCTGGCCGAGATCGAATGCGTCGTCGCGGCCGACAACTACATCGAGCTGCATTCCGCGGCGGCGAGCTGGCTGGATCGCACGACGCTGGCGGCCTTTCTCGCCCAGCCGGCGGCCAGCCGCTTCGTGCGCGTGCACCGCTCCTGCGCGGTGCAGCCGGCGCGCGTGCTGGCGCTGGAGCCGCTGGGCAGCGGCGACGCGCAGCTGCGGCTGGCGTCCGGGCGAACGATCCGGCTGTCGCGGCGCTACCGTGACGAGTGGCTGGCCGCGCTGAAGCGCTGATCGCCAAGCGCGAGGCGCCGCTCGCCACGCCGAAGATGCGGCTCGCCCCAAAGCGCTCGCGTCTCGCAGGTCGCGTGGGCAGCATCCAGCCATCGCCAACTTCGATCGCCGTGACATGGCCTCCTCCGACCGCCGCATCGACCTCGACTGGGTGCGCATCCTCGCCTTCGGCGTGCTGATCTTCTTTCACGTGGGCATGTACTACGTCACCTGGGGATGGCACGTGAAGTCGCCCTTCGCGTCGCACGCGATCGAGCCGCTGATGCTGCTGAGCGCACCGTGGCGGCTGAGCCTGCTGTTCTTCGTGTCCGGCTGCGCGACGGCCTTCCTGCACGCGAAGTCCGCGGCGGGCTTCATGCGCTCGCGCACGCAGCGCCTGCTGATCCCGCTCGCGCTGGGCATGTGGGTGATCGTGCCGCCGCAGTCCTGGGCCGAGGTGACCGAGGCGGTCGGATACGCCGGCGGGTATTTCCATTTCATGACGCTGTACGCGGAGGGCTACGGCGGCTTCTGCCGCCAGGACTGCCTGCGCATGCCGACCTGGAACCATCTGTGGTTCGTCGGCTACCTGTGGTGCTACACCATGGTGGCGGCGCTCGCCTGGTGGGCGATCCCGCAACGCCACCTCGACCGCCTGGGCGCCGCCGTGGCGCAGCGCCTGCGCGGGCCGTGGCTCATCGCGCTGCCGGTGGCCTGGCTGGCCGCGATCCGCATCGCGCTCGTGGCGCGCTTTCCAGACACTCACGCCCTGGTCGATGACTGGTTCGAGCACGCCACCTACTTCAGCGTGTTCGCGCTTGGCGTGCTGCTGGCCCGCGAGACCAGCGTCTGGGAGGAGATCCGGCGCCAGCGCTGGACGGCGCTGCTTCTCGCGTTGGCGAGCTATGCCGTCGTCACGGCGTATTTCTCGCGCTACGTCGACGTCGCGCCGCCAGACTGGCTGCGCCAGGGCCAGCGCGTGATCTATGCGCTTGACCAGTGGTGTTCGATCGTCGCCGCACTCGGCTTCGCGCGCCAGTGGAAGCCGGCCGACTCGCCCGCGCGGCGCTATCTGACCGAAGCCATCTTTCCGTTCTACATCGTGCACCAGACGGCGATCGTGCTGCTCGCCCACTTCATGAAGCCGCTCGGCTTGCGGCCGCTGGTCGAAGGGCCGCTGCTGATCGCCGCGACGGTGGTGATCTGCTTGGTCAGTTTCGAGGTGGTGCGGCGTGTCCGCTGGATGCGGCCCTTGTTCGGTCTGGCGCCGACGCAGCCGGTTCCGGCGCCGCAGGTGTCTGGCAACTCCTCGGATCGCGTGAAGGTGGTGCCAGAAAGCGAAATGCAGATTGCGATCCGGGGAGGTGCCTGACGCCGTCCCCGCTCGGGATCGGCGTCAGGCACCTTCCCGTCCGCGACGACGGGATCTCGCTTGTCGATGTCACGGCGCGAACGAGAAGATGCCAGACACCTTCGGCTGCGGCATGCGGCTCGCGCAGGGAGGCACCCGCCGGATCCGCGCGATCAGTGGCGGAAGTGGCGAGTGCCCGTCAGCACCATCGCGATGCCGCGCTCGTCGGCGGCGTTGATCACTTCCTCGTCGCGCATCGAGCCGCCCGGCTGGATGACACTGGTGGCGCCGGCGTCGCACACGACATCCAGGCCGTCGCGGAACGGGAAGAACGCGTCGCTGGCGACGGCGGTGCCCTTGAGCGACAGGCCGGCGTTCTCGGCCTTGATGCCGGCGATGCGCGCGGAGTCGATGCGGCTCATCTGACCCGCGCCCACGCCCATGGTCATGCCGTTGGCGCAGAACACGATGGCATTGCTCTTGACGAACTTGGCCACCTTCCAGGCGAACATCAGGTCGACCATCTGCTCAGCGGTCGGAATCGCCTTGGTGACGACGCGCAGCTCGTGCGGCAGCACGTTGCGCGAGTCGGTCGACTGCACCAGCACGCCGCCACCGACGCGCTTGAAGTCCATCGTGTTCATCGTGGCCGCGCCTTGCGGCAGCGCGACTTCGAGCACGCGCACGTTCTGCTTGGCCGCGAAGATGGTGCGCGCCTCCGGCGTGACCGACGGCGCGATCACGACCTCGACGAACTGGCGCACCACCGCCTCGGCCGCCGCGGCGTCCAGCGTGCGGTTGAAGGCGATGATGCCGCCGAAGGCCGAGGTCGGGTCGGTCTTGAAGGCCTTGGAATAGGCCTCGGCCGCGCTGGCGCCGATCGCCACGCCGCACGGGTTGGCGTGCTTGACGATCACGCAGGCCGGAACGTCGAAGGTCTTGACGCATTCCCACGCCGCGTCGGAATCGGCGATGTTGTTGAACGACAGCTCCTTGCCTTGCAACTGGTGCCAGCCGGCCAGCGTGCCCGGCGCCGGCTGCGCGTCGCGGTAGAACGCGGCGCCCTGGTGCGGGTTCTCGCCGTAGCGCATGTCCTGCACCTTGGTCAGCTGCAGCGTGAAGGTGGCCGGGTAGTCGCCGCGCTTGGGAACGGCGTCGCCATTGCCCTCGGCGCCGTCTTCCAGGGCGGTCAGGTAGTTGGTGATCATGCCGTCGTAGGCGGCGGTGTGCGCGAACACCTTCCTGGCGAGCGCGAACTTGGTCTTTCTCTGCAGACCTTCGGGCGACTTGA
>JBJMWF010000085.1:0-12359 GCA_045810265.1 Vitreoscilla sp.
CGACGGTGGGTGGGCGGAACGGGGAATTTCTGGCGCAGTCTGTTTGCCAGATAGGCACGCATAGTCCCTCGCCCCAGCCCCTAGACGATACGCCGGCGGGTTACCCAGCAACCCGAACATACAAGGCACTTCCCCGGATCGCAACGGGCGTCACCCGCTCTGCCGACGCTGCACGCGATCCGTCGAAATGCCAGGCACCTCCAGCCATCGCTTTGCCGCACACGCATGGTGTCTGGCATCTTGTCGTTCGCGCTGCGATGCCGACCAACGAGACCCTGGTTTCGCGAACGACAAGGTGCCTGACGCCGCTTTCGACCGCACTGCGCTCAGGCGGCGGTACGAAGCCGCGGCGAAGCCGGACTGAGCGCGTCGGCGCGGGCCGGCGCATGCTGCATCAGCTGCGCGACCACCGCCAGCGCGATGATCTCCGGCTGCTTGCCCGAAATGCCCGGCAGGCCGACCGGACACTGCATGCGCGCGACGCGCTCCTCGGACAATCCGCGCTGCGCCAGCCGATGGCGAAAGCGCTCGCGCTTGGTCTTCGAGCCGATCACGCCGACGAAGGCCGCGTCGTCGCGCCGCAGCGCGGCCTCGACGATGCGCAGGTCGAGCGCGTGGTCGTGCGTCAGCACCAGGAAGAACGCACCGGGCGGCGCCGCCGCGACCTCGGCCTCGGCGCCTTCGGCGACGCGAATGCGCACACTGTCGGGCCACGGCGTGCCCAGCGTCGTGGTCGGCGCGAAGCCATCGTCTCGTTCATCGATCCAGTCGCAGCGCACGTCCAGCGTGGCCAGCAGCGTGGCGATCGCCCGCCCGACGTGGCCGCCGCCGTGCATCTGAAGGTGCAGCAGCGGCGGACTGTCGGGCCAGTGCGCGAGAGCCTGGTCGTCCAGCAGCGCGTATTGGAGTTCGACGACGCCGCCGCAGCACTGCCCCAGCGACGGCCCCAGCGGATAGCGCTCACGGCGCGGCACCGGCTCGCGCGTGGCGAGCATCGCCCTGGCCGCGGCCAGCGCCTTGTATTCGAGGTGGCCGCCGCCGATGGTGCCGATCGCCTGCGCGGCCGAGACCAGCATGCGCGTACCCGCGCCCCGCGGCGCCGAGCCGCGTGCGTCGACGATCTCGACGACCACGGCCGGCGTGCGCTGCTCCAGCCAGTGCAGTGCGGCGAGGCGGGTGTCGCGATCCATGGGGTTCAGCCTTTCGTACGGACGGCGTCCAGGGCGTCGAGGATGGCCTCGGAGGTCGCCGGCGCGCGCAGCGGCGGGTCGGTGCGATGGCCGCCCGCGGCGGATACGGCGTCCCGTATGGCCAGGAACACCGAGAACGGCAGCAGCAGCGGTGGCTCGCCGACCGCCTTGCTGCGGTGGATGCTGTCCTCGACGTTCTGGTTGTCGAACAGCTTCACGTCGAAGAGCGGCGGGCAGTCGTTGGCCGTCGGGATCTTGTAGGTGCTGGGCGCATGCGTCATCAGCTTGCCGGTCCCTGGATGCCAGACGAGTTCCTCGGTCGTCAGCCAGCCCATGCCCTGGATGAACGCGCCCTCGATCTGGCCGATGTCGATGGCCGGATTGAGCGACCGTCCGACGTCGTGCAGCACGTCGGCGCGCAGCAGGCGCCACTCGCCGGTGAGGGTGTCGACGACGACCTCCGACACGGCGGCGCCGTAGCTGAAATAGTAAAACGGCTGGCCCTGGGTGGTCTTCGGGTCCCAACGCAGGCCGGGCGTCGCATAGAAGCCGTCCGACCACAGCTGCACCCGATCCTGGTAGGCGAGCCGCACCAGCTCGGCGAACGGCAGCACGCGCTCGCTCACGCGCACCGTGTCCTGCTCGAACAGGACGTCGGCGGCGGCGCCGCCGAAGCTGCGCGCGGCGAAGTCGGCCAGGCGCCGCTTGATCTTCAGGGCGGCGTCCTGGGCGGCCTTGCCGTTGAGGTCACTGCCGGTCGATGCCGCGGTGGCCGAGGTGTTGGCGACCTTGTGCGTGTCGGTGGCCGTCACGCGCACGCGGGCGTACGCGACGCCCAGCTCGTGCGCAACGACCTGCGCCACCTTGGTGTTCAGGCCCTGGCCCATCTCGGTGCCGCCATGGTTGACCAGGATCGAGCCGTCGACATAGACATGCACCAGTGCGCCGGCCTGGTTCAGGTGGCGCACGTTGAACGAGATGCCGAACTTGACCGGCGTGAACGCGAGGCCGCGCTTGATCCAGGGACTGCGCGCGTTGAACTCGTCGACAGCGAGGCGGCGTGCACGGTAGTCGCTGGTCTGGACGAGCTGGTCGGTCAGCGGCGCGATGACGTTGTCCTTGACCGGCTGCCCGTAGGGCGTCGTGTTGCGTTCGTCGATGCCGTAGTAGTTGGCGCGCCGCACGTCCAGCGCGTCCAGCCTCAACCGGCGCGCGATCGAGTCGAGGATCACTTCGGTGACGATCGCGCCCTGCGGGCCGCCGAAGCCGCGGAACGCGGTGTTGCTCTGCGTGTTGGTGCGCGCCGAGTAGCCGTGCAGCTCGACGTCGGGCAGCCAGTAGGCGTTGTCGACATGGCACAGCGCGCGCGTCATCACCGGCCCGGACAGGTCGGCCGAATGGCCCGCGCGCGAGATCATGGTCAGCGCCAGGCCGAGGACGCGGCCGGCTTCGTCGAAACCCACCTCGTAGTCGTATGAGAAACAATGGCGGCGGCCGGTGATCAGGAAGTCGTCGTCGCGATCCAGGCGCAGCTTGACCGGCCTGCCCGTACGCCTGGCCGCAACCGCTGCCACGCAGGCGAACAGGGCCGACTGCGACTCCTTGCCGCCGAAGCCGCCGCCCATGCGCCGGCATTCGACATGCACGTGATGCGAGTGCAGCCCCAGCGCTTGCGCGACCAGGTGCTGCATCTCGGACGGATGCTGGGTCGAACAGTGCAGCCGCATGCCCTCGTCCTCGGTGGGAACGGCATAGCTGATCTGGCCCTCGAGATAGAACTGCTCCTGGCCGCCGACCTCGAGCGAGCCCGTCAGCCGATGCGGCGCGGCGTCGATCGCCGCCTTGGCGCCGCCCTCGATCGTGTCGCGTGAAAGGTGGATGGGCGGGATCACGTACAGGCCGCGGGCGTGCGCCTCGCGCGGCGTGAGCACCGCCTCCAGCGGCTCGATGTCCAGCACCTCGTGCGCACGCGCCGCCGCGCGTCTCGCATCCGCCCGCGTGCGCGCGACGACCGCGAACACCGGCTGGCCGACGTGGCGCAGCGGCCCGTCGGCGAGGATGGGATCGTCCTGCAGGATCGGCCCGCAGTCGTTGCGGCCAGGAATGTCGGCTGCGCAGAACACGTCGACGACACCTGGCAGCGCGCGGATGCGATCCAGCGCCATCGCGCGCAGCCGGCCGTGTGCGACCGGCGACAGGCCCAGCGCGCAGTGCAGCGTGCCGGCCAGCTCCGGCAGGTCGTCGATGTAGGCCGCACTGCCGGCCACGTGCAGGTGCGCCGACTCGTGCGGCCGCGGCGTGCCCACGCCCGCGCTGGCGTGCGGCGGCTCGAGCAGGCGCGGTGTGGTGGCGGTCATCGTGATGCCCCCATCCGCACTGGTTCAACAGCGGGCGAGCCGAGGTGTCTGGCATCGCCTCGCCCGCGCCAGGGTGCTGGCGGACGAGACCACGATGCTCGCGGGCGGGGCGGTGCCTGACGCCGATCCATTGCGAGACCGGTGTCAGGCACCCCTTCGGATCGCGGGCGGCGCTGCAGCTTCCGACGACCGCATGGCGCGATCCGAAGCGATGCCAGACACCTGCGGCGGCGCTCTCTCATGCGGGCGGCGGCGCTCATGTCACGCTCCAGATCGACGTCGCCGCGGCTGCGATGCTGGCATCGTCCTGCGTCTCGAGCCAGAAGCGCTGCAGCAGGTTCTGGGCGACGCGCAATCGGTAGGCGGCGCTGGCGCGCATGTCGTCCAACGGCGTGAAATCGCGGGCGAGGGCGGCCTGGGCGGCAGCCAGCGTGGCGGCGCTCCAGGGCTGGCCGCGCAGCACGGCCTCGGCCGTCGGCGCGCGCCGCACCACCGCGGCCATGCCGCCGAACGCGAGGCGCACGTCCGTGACGCGGCCGGCGTCCAGCGAGATGGCGAGCGCCGCGAAGACGGCGGAGATGTCGGAGTCGAAGCGCTTGCTGATCTTGTAGGCGCGCAGGCGCCGCTGCCAGGCGGCGTCGGGGATGACGATGGCTTGCACGAACTCTCCGGGTTCGAGTCGGTTGGCCTGGTAGCCGGTGTAGAAATCGTCCAGCGCCAGCCGGCGCACGCGCTCGCCCAAGCGCAGCTCGAGCTGGGCGTCGAGCGCCATCAGGACCGGCGCCGAGTCGCCGATCGGCGAGCCGTTGGCGACGTTGCCGCCCATCGTGCCGGCATGCCGGATCGGCGGCGACGCGAAGCGGCGCCAGGCCTCGGTGAGCGACGGCGCGCGTTCGGCCAGCACGGCCCAGGCGGCCTCCAGCGAAGCGCCGGCGCCGATGCGCAGTTCGCCGGCGGCGTGGACGATCGTCTTGAGCTCATCGACCTCGGTGACCGGGATCACCTCGCCCAGCTCGCGCAGTTGCTTGTTGACCCACAGGCCGACGTCGGTGCTGCCAGCCACCAGGCGCGCGCTTGGCCAGGCGGCGTAGCGGCGCGCGAGCTCGGCCAGCGTGCGCGGTGCGGCGGAGGCTTCGGCGATGGTTCGCAGGGCGGCGATCACGGGGGCGGTGTCCAGCGCCACCGGCGCGCGCTCGAACATCTGCTCGCCGGCGTCCAGGATCGGTCGGTAGCCGGTGCAGCGGCAAAGGTTGCCGGCCAGCTCGTCGGCCAGTTGCGCCCGATCGGGGCGCGTTCCGGCCGCGGCGTGGTTCTCGTAGCAGCTCCACAAGGTCATCGCAAAGCCCGGCGTGCAGAAGCCGCATTGCGAGCCATGGCAGTCGACCAGGGCCTGCTGCGCCGGGTGCAGGCCCAGCGGCCCGCGCAGATCCTCGACCGTGAACAAGGCCTTGCCGTGCAGCGAGGGCATGAAGCGGATGCAGGCGTTGACCGGCCGCAGGCGCAGCCCGCGCACCGCCTGGCCGGGCGAATCGGTGTGTTCGGGCAGCTCGCCGACCACGACCATGCAGGCGCCGCAGTCGCCCTCGTTGCAGCCTTCCTTGGTGCCGGTGCAGCGGCGGTCCTCGCGCAGCCAGTCGAGCACGCTTCGCGTGGCAGGCACGTGCGGCAGGCGCACGATCTCGCCGCGATGCCAGAAGGTGATCGGATGGGAGATCGTCTCGGGAGGAGCTGCGCTCATGGGGTGAAACTTACGCCTGCGAGGCGCGATCTGAATATACTTCTTCTTATATCGACTATCCGGGGAGTGATATGGCGCTGCGCACGGAGTTCGACAAGATCGAGCTTCACCTCATCCGCGTCCTGCACACCTTGATCACCGAACGCAGTGTCTCGCGCGCGGCCCTGCGCCTGCAAAGCTCGCAACCGGCCGTCAGCGCCCAATTGAAGCGCCTGCGCGAGCTCACCGGAGACCCGCTGCTGGTGCGCGCCGGCAACGGCATGACGCCCACCGCCTTCGCCCAGCAGATGCTGGCGCCGGCCACCAACCTGCTGGGCGAGGCCGACCGCCTCTTCAGCCAGCGTACCCGCCGCGCCGGCTTCGACCCGCAGGCCAGCACCATCACCTTTCGCATCGCCGCCAGCGACTTCATCGACCCCGGCTTCCTGCCGCAGCTGGTGCTGACGCTCAAGCAACGGGCGCCGCAGATCAAGATCGAGCTGCTGACCCTGTCCAGCCACTTCGACTACCGCCGCAGCCTGGCGCAGGGCGAGGTCGACATCGTGATCGGCAACTGGCTGACGCCGCCGGACGAGCTGCACCTGGGCCGGCTGGTGAGCGACGAAGTGGTGTGCCTGGTGGCCGAGGACCACCCGATCGTGCGTGCCGGCGCCGGGCGCGGCTGGACGGTGGAGCGCTACCTGTCCTGCGAACACGTCGCGCCGACGCCCAACTACGAGGGCGCGCGCGGCGTCATCGACGACCACCTGGTCAAGCAAGGCCTGCTGCGCGACATCGCCGTGCGCAGCGCGCACTTCGCGCTGATCCCGTCCATGGTGGCCGGCAGCCGTCTGGTGCTGACCACCGGCCGCCTGTTCTGCCAGCGCTACGTCGGCGCCCTGCCGGTGCGCATCGTGCGCTGCCCGGTCAACTTTCCGCCGCTGGCCTACTACCAGCTGTGGCACGACCTGACGCATGAATCGGCGTCGGTGCGCTGGCTGCGCGAATGCGTGCGCGACGTCGCACGCAACGTCAGCAAATGACGGCGGCCTTGCCTTCGTCCGGGCGCGTCGCGCTGCGCGGCGACCTGCTCGATTTCACGGCGGCGCCGGCCTGGGGTGACGTCGACGCGGCGGGCGTGCGCTTCCGGCCGGACCACTGGCTGCTGATCGAGTCCGGCCGCATCGTCGGTGCGCAACCCGGCGGCCAGCCGCCGGGCGACGATTGGGCGCGGCACGAGTACCCGGGTCGCCTGCTCTTGCCGGGCTTCATCGACACCCACGTCCACAGTCCCCAGCTCGATGTCATCGCCAGCTACGGCACCGAGCTGCTGGACTGGCTGGAGACGCACACCTTCCCTGCGGAAACGCGCTACGCCCAGGAGCTGGTCGCGCGCGAGGGCGCCGCGCGCTTCCTCGACGCGCTGCTGGCGCACGGCACCACCAGCGCGGTGGTGTTTCCGACCGTGCACCGGATCAGCGTCGACTGCCTGTTCGAGGAGGCGGCGGCACGCGGCATGCGCATCGTCGCCGGCAAGATCCTGATGGACCGCAACGCGCCGCCCGAGCTGTGCGACGACGTCGAGCACGCCGAGCGCGAGTGCACCGAGCTGATCGAGCGCTGGCACGGGCATGACCGCCTGGCCTACGCGGTGACGGTGCGCTTCGCGCCCACCAGCACGCCGGAGCAGCTCGCGATGGCTGGCCGCCTGTGCGCGCGGCATCCGGGCGTGTTCATGCAGACGCACCTGGCCGAGAACCGCGCCGAGGTGGCGTGGGTGCACGAGCTGTTTCCGCAGGCGCGCAGCTACCTCGACGTCTACGCCAGCAACCAGTTGCTGCACGAGCGCAGCGTGTTTGCGCACGGCATCTGGCTGGACGACGCCGACCGGGCGGCGCTGGCCGGCGCTGGCGCGCAGATCGCGCACAGCCCGTCGTCCAACCTGTTCCTGGGCAGCGGCCTGTTCGACTGGCGCGCCAACCTGGAGGCCGGCGTCGCCGTGAGCCTGGCCACCGACGTCGGCGGCGGCACCAGCCTGTCGATGCTGCGCTGCATGGCCGATGCCTACAAGGTACAGGCGATGCGCGGCGAGCGCCTGACCGCCTGGGTCGCGCTGCACGCGGCCACGCGCGGCGCCGCGCGCGCCTTGCATCTGGAAGGCGAGATCGGCAGCCTGGAAGCCGGCGCCGTGGCCGACGTCTGCGTGTGGGACGTCGCGGTCGGCCCGGTGGCCGTCCAGCGCGACGTTTTGGCACGCAGCTTGCATGCAAGATTGTTCGCCTGGATGACCCTGGCGGACGATCGCAACCTGGTCGAAACGTGGGTTGCCGGCGCCCGGCGCGCGTGACGACCTGGCCGATACTTCATCCCTCATCCGTCGAACCGCCCGCCCGATGCTTCGCCTCGAACTCATCGACATCAGCAAGCAGTACCCCGCCGTCAAGGCCAACGACCGCATCCGCCTGCGCGTCGAGCCGGGCGAGATCCACGCCGTGCTGGGCGAGAACGGCGCGGGCAAGTCCACGCTGATGAAGATCATCTACGGTGCGGTCGAGCCCGACGAGGGCGAGATGATCTGGGACGGCAGGCAGGTCGAGATCCGCAATCCCCAGGAGGCACGCGCGCTGGGCATCGCCATGGTGTTCCAGCACTTCAGCCTGTTCGACACGCTGACCGCGGCCGAGAACGTCTGGCTGGGCCTGGACAAGTCGTGGTCGCTGGCAGACGTGACGCAGCGCATCGTCGAGGTCGCCAGTGTCTACGGCCTCGACGTCGATCCGCTCCGCCCGGTGCACACGCTGTCCGTAGGCGAGCGCCAGCGCGTCGAGATCGTGCGCGCGCTGCTCACCAAGCCGCGGCTGCTGATCCTCGACGAGCCAACGTCCGTGCTGACGCCGCAGGCCGTGCAGGCGCTGTTCATCACCTTGCGCAAGCTCGCCGACGAGGGCTGCAGCATCCTGTACATCAGCCACAAGCTCGACGAGATTCGCGCGCTGTGCCACAAGTGCACGGTGATGCGCGGCGGCCGCGTGACGGGCGAGGTCGATCCGCGCCACGAGACCAACGCCAGCCTGTCGCGCCTGATGATAGGCGCCGAGCCGCCGCAGCTGAACCACGCCACGGCCCGGCCGGGCGCGCAGGTGCTGGCGGTGCGCGATCTCTCGCTCGCGCGCACCGGCGCCTTCGGCGCGGACCTGGCCGAGGTCTCGTTCGAACTGCGCCAGGGCGAGATCCTGGGCATCGCGGGCGTTTCCGGCAACGGGCAGCAGGAGCTGATGGCGGCGCTGTCGGGCGAGGACCAACGTGCGCCGGCCGATGCGATCCGCCTGTTCGGCAAGCCGATCGGCGGCCACTCGCCGCGCCGCCGGCGCCACGAGGGCCTGCACTTCGTGCCCGAGGAGCGGCTGGGGCGCGGCGCGGTGCCTTCGCTCTCGCTGGCGCAGAACACCTTGCTCACGCGCACCGAGGCGGTCACGCGCCTGGGCTGGATCCGGGCCGGGCGCACCGTCGCATTGGCGCGGGATCTGATCGACCGCTACAAGGTCAAGGCTGGCGGGCCGGACGCGGCCGCCCGCAGCCTGTCCGGCGGCAACCTGCAGAAGTTCATCGTCGGTCGCGAGATCGACGCCGAGCCCAAATTGCTGATCGTGTCGCAGCCCACCTGGGGCGTCGATGTGGGCGCCGCGGCGCAGATCCGCGGTGCGCTGCTGGCACTGCGCGACGCCGGCTGCGCGGTGCTGGTGGTCAGCGAAGACCTGGACGAGCTGTTCGAGATCTCCGACCGCCTGGTCGTCATCGCCCGCGGCCGCGTCTCGCCGCCGCTGGCCGCGGCGCAGGCCACGCGCGAGCAGGTCGGCCGCTGGATGAGCGGCCTGTGGCACGACGACGCCGCCGCGGCGCAAACGGAGGCGCTGCATGCTGCGGCTTGAAGCTCGGCCCGCGCCCAGCCAGGCGATGTCGCTGCTGTCGCCGTTGATCGCGCTGGCAATCACGGTCGTGGCCGGCATCGCGCTGTTCGCGTTGCTGGGCAAGGATCCGGCGCGCGGCCTGGCGATGTTCTTCGTCGAGCCCTTCCGCGGCGCCTATGCGTTGTCCGAGCTGTGCGTCAAGGCGACGCCGCTGATGTTGATCGGCCTGGGCCTGGCCGTCTGCTATCGCGCCAACGTCTGGAACATCGGCGCCGAGGGCCAGTTCGTTCTGGGCGCGATCGCGGCGTCCGGCGTGGCGATGCATGCGACGCCGGAGTCCAGCCACTGGATCGTCGTGCCCATCCTGCTGGCTGGGGTACTGGGCGGCATGGCCTGGGCGGCCATCGTCGCCTTGCTGCGCGACAAGGCCAACGCGAGCGAGATCCTGGTCAGCCTGATGCTGGTGTATGTCGCCAACCAGTTCCTGAACTACCTGGTCTACGGCGACTGGAAGGATCCGGCCGGCTACAACTTCCCGCAGACCATCACCTTCGCCGACCCGACCAAGATCCCGCGCCTGTTCAGCGGCCTGCGCCTGAACATCGGCTTCATCGTCGCGTTGCTGTCGGTGGCCACCTTCTGGCTGTTCCTGTTCCGCGTCTACGCCGGCTTCCAGATGCAGGTTGGCGGGCTGGCGCCGGCCGCCGCGCGCTACGCCGGCTTCTCGTCGCGCCGCGCGCTGTGGGTGGCGCTGCTGATCTCGGGCGGCATGGCCGGCCTGGCGGGCGCGCTCGAGGTGGCCGGGCCGGTCGGCCAGCTCACGCCGTACGTGCCGGCCGGCTACGGCTTCGCCGCCATCATCGTCGCCTTCGTCGGGCGGCTGAATCCGGTGGGCATCCTGTTCTCGTCGCTGCTGATGAGCCTGTTCTACATCGGCGGCGAACTGGCGCAGTCGCGGTTGGGCCTGCCCAAGTCGCTCACCGGCGTGTTCCAGGGCGTGCTGCTGTTCGCGCTGCTGGGCAGCGACACGCTGATCCACTACCGCGTGCGCTGGCACTCGGCGCATCCCTCGCACCCGGCCAGGAGCGCCGCCTGATGGATACCTACGCACTCCTGCTGGCCGCGACGCTCAACGCCGGCACCGTGCTGGCGATCGCCGGCCTCGGGCTGTTGATCAACGAGCGTGCGGGCATCGTCAACCTCGGCGCCGAGGGCATGATGCTGGTCGCCGCGATCGCCGGCTTCGCGACCGCGGTGCAGACGGGCAGCGACTGGCTGGCCTTTGGCGCGGGGGCGCTGGCCGGCGCGATCATGGCCGCGGCCTTCGGGGCGCTGGTGATCTGGCTCAACACCAACCAGTACGCGACCGGCCTCGCGCTGAGCCTGTTCGGCAGCGGCTTCTCGGCCTTCGTGGGCATCCACTACACCCAGGAGCGGCTGGGCGCGCGTCCGCACTTCGCGATTCCCGGCCTGAGCGAGCTGCCGTTCTTCGGACCCGCGCTGTTCCGCCAGCACCCGATGGTCTATCTGACGATCGCGCTGACCGCCGGCCTGGCCTGGTTCCTGTACCGATCGCGCGCCGGCCTGGTGCTGCGCGCGGTGGGCGAATCGCCGGAGTCGGCCCACGCGCTCGGCTATCCGGTGCGGCGCATCCGTCTGGTCGCGGTGATGTGCGGCGGCGCCTTGTGCGGCGTCGCGGGGGCCTACATCTCGGTCGTCTACACGCCCTTGTGGGTCGAGGGCATGGTCGCCGGCAAGGGCTGGATCGCGCTGGCGCTCACCACCTTCGCCACCTGGCGGCCGTCGCGCGTGCTGCTGGGCGCCTACCTGTTCGGCGGCGTCACGATGTTGCAGTTCCACCTGCAAGGCGAGGGCGTGGCCATCTCCAGCCAGTTGCTGACCATGCTGCCCTACCTGGCCACCATCGTGGTGCTGGTGCTGATCTCGCGCAACCCGGCCTGGATCCGCACCAACATGCCCGCCTCGCTCGGCAAGCCTTTCTTCCCTGGCACCTGACCCTTTCCATCAAAGAGGAGATCTCATGACGACATCCACCCGGCGCCCCGTGCTTCGCGCCACCGCCTGGAGCGGCCTGGCGGTCGCCGCCGCGCTTGCAGGCTGCAGCAAGAAGGAAGAGACGGCAGCGGCGCCCGCGGCATCGGCGACGGCGGCTGCCGCGCCGGCGTCCGCGGCCTCGGCGCCGCTGAAGATCGCGTTCGCCTATGTCGGCCCGGTCGGCGACGGCGGCTGGAGCTTCGCGCACGACAACGGACGCAAGGCGCTCGAGAAGGAACTCGGTAGCCAGGTGCAGACCAGCTTCGTCGAGAGCGTGCCCGAATCGGCCGACGCCGAGCGCGTGTTCCGCGACATGGTCGCCCAGGGCAACACGCTCGTCTTCGGCACCAGCTTCGGCTACATGGAGCCCATGCTCAAGGTCGCCGCCGACAACAAGGCAGTGCACTTCGAGCACGCCACCGGCTACAAGACGCTCGACAACCTGCGCACCTACGACGGCCGCACCTACGAGGGCGCCTACATGGCCGGCGTGCTCGCGGGCGGCATGACCAAGACCAACACCATCGGCGTGGTCGGCTCGATCCCGATCCCCGAGGTCATCCGCAACATCGACAGCTACACGCTGGGCGCGCAGAGCGTCAACCCGAAGGTCAAGGTCAAGGTGGTGTGGGTCAACGAATGGTTCAACCCGCCCAAGGAGACCGAGGGCGCGCAGTCGCTGATCGACGGCGGCGCCGACGTGCTGCTGCAGAACACCGATTCCAGCGCGGTGCTGCAGACGGCCGAGAAGAACGGCAAGTACGCGTTCGGCTGGGACTCCGACATGACCCACTACGGCCCCAAGGCCCACCTGGCGTCGGCGGTCATCAACTGGGGCCCGTACTACATCAAGGCCGCCAAGGACGCGATCAACGGCAGCTGGAGCAGCGGCAAGAGCTGGTGGGGCGTCAAGGAAGGCACGATCGACCTGGTGTCGATCTCAGACAAGGTGCCGGCGGATCTCAAGGCCAAGGTCGACAAGGTCAAGGCGGGCCTGAAGGACGGCACGTTCTCGATCTGGAAGGGCCCGATCGCGTCCAATGACGGCAAGGAACAGCTCAAGGCGGGGACGACGGCCGATGACGCGTTCCTGGGCGGCATCAAGTTCTTCGTCAAGGGCGTCGAAGGCCAG
>JBJMWF010000086.1:0-16063 GCA_045810265.1 Vitreoscilla sp.
GGCGTACCACGACTCGCTCACCGGACTGCCCAACCGCACCATGCTGATGGATCGCCTCGGCCAGGCGCTGGCGCAGGCGCAGCGGCTGGACCAGCAGGCGGCGGTGCTGTTCATCGACCTCGATCGCTTCAAGCTGGTCAACGATTCTCTGGGGCATCCGGTGGGCGACCGGTTGCTGCAGGAGATCGCGCGCCGGCTGCGGGCGACGCTGCGCGACGCCGACACCGTCGCGCGCGTCGGCGGCGACGAGTTCCAGGTGGTCGTGTGCAACGTTGGCGGCGCGACCGGCGCGGCGCGCATCGCCGAGAAGCTCATGCGCACGCTCGGCGAGCCGTTCACGCTCGAAGGCCAGGAGCTGCACGTCACCGCCAGCCTGGGCGTGAGCCTGTTCACGCGCGACGGCGACAGCGGCGAGCTGCTGCTCAAATATGCCGACATCGCGCTGTACGAGGCCAAGGGCGAGGGCCGCAACGCCTATCGCTTCTTCAGCCCGGAGATGAACGCGCAGGCCCATGGCCGCCTGCGGCTGGAGAACGACCTGCGGCGGGCCGTAGAGCGCCACGAGCTCGAACTGCATTACCAGCCGCAGCTGGATCTGGCCACTGGCGAGGTCTGCGCCGTCGAGGCGCTGGTGCGCTGGCGCCATCCGGTACGCGGTCTGGTGCTGCCCAATGCCTTCATCCCGATGGCCGAGGAGACCGGGCTGGTGCTGGGCATCGGCGAGTGGGTGCTCAACGAGGCCTGCCGCCAGGTCGCCGAGTGGCAGCGCGAGGGCGCGGCCGACAATGTCACGCCGCTGCGCGTGGCGGTCAACATCTCCGCGCGCCAGCTGCAGCGCGCCGGCCTTGATGCCGCGGTGCGGCGGGCGCTCTCGCTCAGCGGCCTGCCCGCCGGATGCCTCGAACTCGAAATCACCGAAAGCAGCGTGATGCTGGATCCGCTGCATGCGCAGAGCGTGCTGCAGTCGCTGCGCGATCTGGGCGTGCTGCTGTCGATCGACGACTTCGGCACCGGCTACTCGAGCCTGGCCTACCTGAAGCGCCTGCCGCTCGATCGCCTGAAGATCGACCGCTCGTTCATCGGCGGCATTCCGGCCGATTCGGACGACGCCGCCATCGTCGAAACCATCATCGTGATGACCCACAAGCTGGGCCTGCGCGTGATCGCCGAAGGCGTGGAGACGCTGGAGCAGCGATTGCAGCTGGTGCGCCAGGGCTGCGACGAGATGCAGGGCTTCCTGCTGGCGCATCCGGTGCCGGCGGACGAATTGCCGCCGCTGCTCAAGCGCTTGAAGGATGCCGCCGCGGCGGCGCGCGCGGCCGGCCCGTCCTGAGCTGGGGTGTTCCGGGACGGCGTATACCGTGCGGGGTATCTCGTCATCGGGGCCGTCGTCACGACGCCTTCGATACCCATATTCTAAGCGGCCCTGGTGAACGCCTTGTGGCCGGATGCGTCGACGAGACAGCGCCGCCAAATTTCCTCGACGGTCGTCGCGGCGAAAACAGAATGCGTGCCTTGCGCGGACCATCGAATCGCGCTGGAGCCGAAATGACTGCCGACAAGCTGACTGCCGACCGGATCCTCGCGCGCTCGCTCGCGGCCGCGGGCGCCGCCGCCTGGGCGCGCGTGCGTACCCTGCACGTGGAGGGTTGCGTGCGCGCCGGCGGCTTGTCGGGCCCCTACGAACAGTGGATCGAACTGGAAAGCGGCCGACATGCGATGCGGCTGACACTCGGTCCGGCGGCGATGGCGGGCGGCTACGACGGCACGCTGGCGTGGCAACGCGGTGCCAACGGCGAGGTGCTGGTGCAGGACGCCGAGGCCGGCCGCCGCGTCGCGGCCAACGACGCGTGGATCAATGCGCGCGGCTGGTGGTTCGGCGATCGCCATGCCGCTGTCATCGAGCCCTTGGGCCGGCGCGAGGCCGACGGCGCCGCGTTCGACGTCTTGCGATGCCTGCCGGCCGGCGGGCAGTGGATCGAGCTGTGGTTCGACGCGTCCTCGCACCTGCTCGCGCGGCTGGTGCAGGAGGTGCTGGGCAAGCCCTCGGTGCGACGCTTCGACGACTACCGCGAGGCCGGCGGCCTGCGCCTGCCGTTCCGCATTTCCAGCGGCAATGGCGATCCTCGCTTCGATCGCGTCACCGAGATCGCGACCGTGGCCATCGACGAGACGCCGCCGGTCAATGCCTTCGACATCCCGTCGCAGGCTTTTGGCGACGTCGCCTTCCTGGCCGGCGGCTGCCAGGCGCGCATGCCCATCGAGCTGCTGGACAACCACGTCTTCGTGGCCGTCGAGATCGCCGGCCAGACGCTGCGCTTCCTGCTGGACACCGGCGGCGTCAACCTGCTGGCCGCGGCCACCGCCGGGCGCATCGGCCTGGACAGCATGGGCGCGCTGGAGGCCCGCGGGCCGGGCGAGCAATCGGTGGGCAGCGGCTTCGCCCGCGTCGAGCGCCTGGTGATCGGCGGGGCGGTCGCGCTCGATCGCCAGCTGCTGCGCGTGCTGGACCTGCCCGGATTCGACGACGTCGAGGGCGTGCGGGTGGACGGCGTGCTGGGCGTGGAGCTGTTCAAGCGGCTGGTGGTGCAGATCGACTACGCGGCGCGCGAGTTGCTGCTGGCGGAGTCCGCGGCCTTCGCCGCGCCACCCGGGGCGGCATCGCTGCCGATCACGTTCTTCGGTCACTTCCCGGGCGTCGCGGCCGAGCTCGATGGCCTCGGCGGCCAGTTCTGGCTGGACACGGGAAACCGCGGCGGCCTGGTGCTGCTGGTGCCGTTCGTCGAGCAGCACGGCCTGGCCCAGCGCTACGCGATGAGCGCACTGACGACGATCGGCTGGGGCATCGGCGGACCCGCGCAAGGGCGGCTGGCACGCGGCGGCCGCCTCGCGCTGGGGCCCGTCGTCGTCGACGGACCGGTGTTGCGGCTGCCGGTCGACAACGGCGGCGCGCTGGCGATCCGCCATGTCGCCGGCAACATCGGCGGCGAGATCCTGCGCCGCTTCACCGTGAGCTTCGACTATGCGCGGCGGGTCGTGCACCTGCTCGGCAACGGAGCGACATCGCAGCGGTTCGACGTCGACCGCTGCGGGCTGTGGATCAATCGCCATGCGCAGGGCGCGATCGTGGGCGCCGTCATGGCTGCCGGGCCGGCGGACAGCGCCGGCCTGCAGATCGATGACGTGATCGTGGCCGTCGACGGCGAATCGGTGTCGGGCATCGGCCTGGACGCGCTGCGGCGGCGACTGGCCGAAACGCCGGCTGGCACCTGCATCACGCTGGAGCTGCGTCGCGCAGGGGCGCCACTCCAGGCCGCGCTGGTCTTGCGCGACCTGGTCTGACCGGCCGGGGAACGCTCAGCGCGCGGTGTAGCCGCGGCCGTCCATGCAGGCGAAGGTGGCGCGCTGGAAGATGCTGGCGTCGTTCATCGCGCGCGGTTGCGTGGTCGCCCAGCTGTTGCAGGCGCGGCGATCGGCCTCGGTCTGCGCGGCGCTCTGGCCGTTGCGCGGATAGAAGATCGGCTCGGCCGCTGCGGGAGCGGGCGCCGCGGCGGGCGCGGGTGTCGCGTAGACCGGCGCTGCGTAGACGGGCGCCGGGTAGTAGACCGGCGGATTGGTGTAGACGACCGTCGGCTGGTCGTAGTAGACCGGCGCCGCCAGCGCGGCCAGGCCGAGACCCAGGCCGAAGCCCCACAGCGGGTCGTAGCCCCAGCCGCCGCGATAGACGACGTGGCCGCCGCCGTGCCAACCGCCGCCATGCCAGCCGCCGCCACCGCCGTGCCAGCCGCCACCGCCACCATGCCAGCCGCCGGGCGAGGCCTGGGCGCCGCCGCAGGCCAGCGCGAGGGCGCCGGCGGCGATGGCCAGCGAACGGCGCAGCGTGCGACCGCGCGATGGCACCAGCGCCGGGGTGTGAACGATGGTTGCACTCATGTCGAAATCTCCTTCGGGAACGCGCGCAGTGCGCATGCGTCGATTCTCGGCCTTCGGATGTCCATGTCGAGCATGGGGCCCATGCCTTTACATGACTCTACACAAGCAGTAGATCGGATGCCCGGCCATTGGTTCCCCCAGGTGGGGCCAGACCCCGGGGCCAGACCCCCGAATCGCGCGCGAGAACACGAATTGCTCCACGATCCGTCATGACCGAGCCAACTCGACAATTGCCCTGGTCGCTTGCCGACATCGACTTTTCCGCCATCGAGCGGGAGCGGGTGCGCGACGACGATGCGATGTTCCTGCTCGTGTGCAGCGCCTCCTTCGTCGAGAGCGGCAGCGACACCTACACCGGCAACCTGCTGGAGCGCTTCCGCGACGACGATGAGGTCGGCACCTGGCTGCGCGAGCACTGGGAGCCCGAGGAGCTGCAGCACGGCCAGGCGCTGCGGGCGTATGTGCGGCACGTCTGGCCCGAGTTCGACTGGGACGGCGCCTATGCCGACTTCTTCGCCGAGTACGCGCGCCTGTGCACGATGGATGATCTGGAGCCCACCTGCGGCCAGGAGCTGGCCGCGCGCTGCATCGTGGAGATGGGCACGACGACCTATTACCAGGCGCTGAGCGCGGCCTGCACGGAGCCCGTGCTGCGCGACCTGACCTGGCGCATTCGCAGCGACGAGGTGCGCCACTACAAGAACTTCCATGCGTTCTTCCAGCGCTACCAGCGCCTGGAGCATCTCGGCCGCCGGCACGTGCTGGCCACGCTGGTGCGCCGCGCGGTGGAGCTGCGTCGCGAGGACTCCACCGTGGCGCTGCGCCATGCCGCCGCCTGGCGCCGGCGCAGCAAGCTGGCACGCAACGCGCAGGCCGCACCGGCGTCCAATGCAGGGCTGATCAAGCAGGCCTACCAGCTGGTCAGCGACCATCTTCCGATGGAGCTGGCGGTGCGCATGGCTCTCAAGCCCCTGCGGCTCAGCCCGGGGCTGCAGCGCTTCGTGATGCCGCCGCTGGCGGTGCTGGGGGCCGGCATCGTGCACCCGTGACGCCCGGCGAGCAGGCGCTTCGACGGTTCAGGCCAGGATCCAGTCGACAGTGCGCGCACCGCCGATGTTCGCGCCGGTGGCGGTGGCTCTCGGATCGTGGTCCACCAGCGTGGCCGTCAGCGGCCGGCCCTTGTCCAGCGCCTCGCGCACCTGGTCGGAAGTGATCGTGAACAGCGGCAGCTTGAGCCGTTGCGCGAAGCCCACGCCGGCATTGCGCCACGCGAGGTAGACAAAGCGCTCAGCCGGCCCGCCGTGTGCGAATTCGCCGGCAAGCACTGCGGCGGTCGAGTCGAGCGACTTCACCTGCAGCGTGAAGTCGAACACCAGCGCGCCGGCGGCGCCCGGCGTGCCCGGATGCAGCGCACCTTGCCGATCCTGCAGGCCGAAGGCATCAGCACCGCCCTGCCAATGCACCGGGCCGGCACCGTCGTAGATCAGCTGCAGCGCGATGGCTTGCATGGCCGTGTCCTGCTCAGGCCTTCTTGCCCTGGTTGGCGACCGCCGCGGCGGCCTTGGCGGCGGCCTCGGCGTCGCCCAGGTAGTAGCTGCGGATGGGCTTGAGGTCGGCGTCGAGTTCGTAGACCAGAGGGATGCCGTTGGGGATGTTGACACCCACGATGTCGGCGTCGCCGATGTTGTCGAGGTACTTCACGAGCGCGCGGATCGAGTTGCCGTGCGCGGCGATGACCAGCCGCTGACCGGACCGGATGGCCGGCGCCAGCACCTCGTTCCAGCACGGCAGCACGCGCGCGACGGTGTCCTTCAGGCACTCGGTGAGCGGGATCTGCTCGGGCGCCAGCCTGGCGTAGCGCAGGTCGTGGCGCTGGCCGCGCGGGTCGTCGGCTTCGAGCGCGGGCGGCGGGGTGTCGTAGCTGCGGCGCCAGATCAGCACCTGCTCGTCGCCGTATTCCTTGGCCATGTCGGCCTTGTTCAGGCCCTGCAGGCCGCCGTAGTGGCGCTCGTTCAGGCGCCAGTCGTTGACGATGGGCAGCCAGGTGCGATCCATCGTGTCCAGGCAATGCCACAGCGTCCAGATCGCGCGCTTGAGGACGGAGGTGTAGGCCACGTCGAACTCGTAGCCGGCCTCCTTGAGCAGCTCGCCGGCGGTGCGTGCCTGCGCGACCCCGGTGGCCGTCAGCTCGACGTCGGTCCAGCCGGTGAAGCGGTTCTCGAGGTTCCAGGTGGATTCACCGTGGCGGATCAGGACGAGCTTGTACATGCGGTGGGCCTCGCGCCGGTGGGCGCATTCAGTCGAGTCGAAGGACGTTGAATTCTATAATCGCCGTTTCCTTCGAACCTCAAGCGAACGGCGCCCCGTGACCTTCTTTACCGATCCCACCGTCTGGCTCATGATCCTGGCCGCCCTCGTCGCCGGCGGGTTGCTGCTGTGGCCGACGATCACCGGCGCGCGCAACGCCGGCGTCTCGCCGACCGAGGCGGTGCGCCTGATGAATCGCGAGAAGGCCAGCGTGATCGACGTCAGCGAGCCGGGCGAATACGCCGCCGGCCACATCGTGGGCTCGCGCAACATCCCGATCGGCCGCCTCGAGGTCGCCCCGGAGCTGCCCAAGAACAAGACGCTGCCCATCGTGCTCGTGTGCGCGACCGGCAAGCGTGCCGCCAAGGCGGCCAAGGCGCTGGAGGCCAAGGGCTACGCCAAGGCGGTGGTGCTGGCGGGCGGCCTGACTGCCTGGAAGGCGGCCAACATGCCGGTCGAGACCTCGGCTGCGCCGGCCTGACGGCACGTCGGCAGCTCGTCTGCAAGGATTGCGTCACGCAATCGGGCAGGGTCTTCCGGCGGGACGATGCAAGGTCGGGCGCGGTGCGCGAAAATCGGGCACATCAGCAGTTTCGTCCTCGACCGCGAGGCGCACGCCCCATGAATCCGGTTCGCATGTTCACCACCCAGGTCTGCCCTTACTGCATCCGCGCCAAGCAGTTGCTCAAGCAGCGCGGCGTCGACACCATCGACGAGATCCGCGTCGACCTCAACCCGTCGCAGCGCGACGTGATGATCGCCAAGACCGGCCGCCGCACGGTGCCGCAGATCTTCATCGGCGAGACCTGGGTCGGAGGGTGCGACGACCTGATCGCGCTGGACCAGAAGGGCGGCCTCGTTCCGCTGCTCCAGGGCTGAGGATCATCCCTGAAGCGGGCCGGCATGTGGCCTGCTACATAATGCGCGCTGCAGCCCGCACCGTCCCGGTTTGCGGGCTTCGTTTTTTTCGAGACCTCCATGGCTGAACAAGACCAAACCCCCGTTTTCCAGATCCAGCGCATCTACCTGAAGGATCTGTCGCTCGAGCAACCGAACTCGCCGCAGGTGCTGCTGGAGCAGACGCAGCCGGCGGTCGACATCCAGCTGAGCATGTCGGCCGAAGCCGTCGCCGCGGGCCTGTTCGAAGTCACCGTCACGGCCACGGTCACGACCAAGGTTGGCGACCGCGTGCTGTTCCTGGTCGAGGCCAAGCAGGCCGGCATCTTCGAGATCCGCAACGTGCCGGCCGAGCAGCAGCAAGGCATCCTGGGCGTCGTCTGCCCGCAGATGCTCTACCCGTACCTGCGCGCCATCGTCTCGGACGTCTGCACGCGCGCGGGCTTCCCGCCGATCCTGCTGGCCGAAGTCAACTTCCAGGCGATGTTCGAGGCGCAGCAGCAGGCGCAACTGGCCCAGGCCGCTTCGGCCAACGGCGCGCCCAACTGAGGCCTCGAGCGGCATGAGGCCAGCCTTCGTGCCCGCACGGCCATCGCTCACCTGAGAGCTCGCTGATGCGCATCTCGGTCATTGGCGCCGGTGCCTGGGGCACCGCCCTGGCGATCGCCGCGGCGCGTCGCCACCGCGTGCTGCTGTGGGCGCGCGACGCCGCGCAGGCGCAGCAGATGGCGGCCGCCCGGCGCAACGAGCGCTACCTGCCGCACGCGGTGTGGCCGGATCAGCTCGCCGTGACGTCCGACCATTCGGCCGCGCTGGCCCATGCCGAGGGCGGGCTGGTGGTGATCGCCACGCCGATGGCCTCGCTGCGCGAGCGGCTGGCCGCGCTGTCGCCCGACACCTGCGTGTTCTGGCTGTGCAAGGGCGTCGAATCCGCCACCGGATCGCTGGGCCACCAGATCGCCGCGAGCGTCTTGCCGCGCGCATCGGTGGGCGTGTTGTCCGGCCCCAGCTTCGCGCAGGAAGTGGCTGGCGGCAGCCCGACGGCGCTGGTCGCCGCGAGCAGCGACCCGGCCTTGTGCGATCTGGCCGTCAGCGCGTTCCACAGCGAGGCGATCCGCATCTATCGCTCGACCGACGTGGTCGGCGTCGAAGTGGGCGGCGCCGTCAAGAACGTGCTGGCGATCGCCACCGGCATCGCCGACGGCCTCAGCCTGGGCCTGAACGCGCGCGCCGCGCTGATCACGCGCGGGCTGGCCGAGATGACCCGGCTGGGCGTGGCGCTCGGCGCGCATGCCGACACCTTCATGGGTCTGTCCGGCCTGGGCGACCTGGTGCTCACCGCCACCGGCGACCTCTCGCGCAACCGACAGGTCGGACTGATGCTGGCGCAAGGCCTGTCGCTCAAGGACATCCTGCAACGCCTGGGCCACGTGGCCGAAGGCGTCTACTGCGCGGAGACCGTCACGCGCCTCGCGCACGACAACGGCATCGCCATGCCCATCGCCGACATGGTGTCGGCCGTGATCCACCACCGCATCGCCCCGCGCGACGCCGTGTCGTCGCTGATGCGGCGCCATTCGCGCGACGAAGGTCTCTAGGCTGGACTGAGGCCGCCGGCGGTCTGGCAACTGAAGGTGTCTGGCTCCGTCGTCGTCCGAGGTGTCTGGCTCCGTCGTCGTCCGCGTCCGGGCGCCGGCTACTGCAAAGAGGGATGTCGCGGGCGATGACGGTGCCTGACGCCGATCGTCAGCAGGGCTGGCGTCGGGAGCACGGCGTCAGGCACCGCACCGGATCGCGTGCGGCGCTTTCGGCCTGCGGCCAGTGCCCGGCGCGATCCGATGCGATGCCAGACAGCTTTCGGCAGTCGCCCTGCTAGGCCCCACCTGCGTAGCCGTTGACGCGCCAGGCCTCGAACACGGCGACGGCCACGGCGTTGCTAAGGTTGAGGCTGCGCTGGCCGGGCAGCAGCGGCAGGCGAACCAGACGCTCAGGCGGAAAGGTCTCGCGCAACGCCGGCGGCAGGCCGGCCGATTCGCTGCCGAACACGAGGCTGTCGCCGGCCTGCCACGCGATGCTGGCCAGCGTGCCGGTGCCGCGCGTCGAGAACGCGAAGCAGCGCGAGGGATCCACGGTCGCCGCGTAGTCCTCCCAGCGCGCGTGCCGGCGCACGTCGGCGAACTCGTGATAGTCGAGCCCGGCGCGGCGCAGCAGCTTGTCCTCCATCGAGAAACCCAGCGGCTCGATCAGGTGCAGCTCGCAGCCGGTGTTGGCGGCCAGGCGGATCACGTTGCCGGTGTTGGGCGGGATCTCGGGGTGGACCAGGACGATGCGGAACATGGCGCGATTGTCGCGCGCCCGAGCGCTCATGACTCCGGCGTGCGCGCGACCACCCACACCTGCACGTCACGCGCGCCCGCTGCGCGCAGCGTGCGCGTGGCCGCATGCGCCGTCGCGCCGGTGGTCAGCACGTCGTCGACCAGTGCGATGTGTGCGCCGCGCACCCAGCCGGCATGGCGCGGCGAGACGACGAACGCGCCCTGCAGGTTGGCGCCGCGGGCCGCGCGGTGCAGTCCCAGCTGGTGTCCGGTGTCGCGCACGCGGAACAGCGCGTCGGCGCGGGCCTCGAGCGCCAGCGCGCGGGCGAGCCGGCGCGCCAGCTCCCAGGACTGGTTGTAGCCACGCTCGCGCAGGCGTTCGCGCGACAGCGGTACGGCGACCACGCGCAGGTCGCTGCCGCGCAGCTGCTGCAGCCGGGCCAGCAAGGGTTGCAGCAAGGCGGCCGCGGGCTCCAGCCGTTGATGGAACTTGAGGTCCGCCAGCGAGCGATCCCATGGGTAGCCGTAGTCGACGCCGGCCACCACGCGCGACCACGCCGGTGGCGCGAGACGACAGCGCAGGCAGCGCGCGCCTTCCAGGCCCGGCGCTTCGACGGACAGCGGCAGTGCGCAGCCT
The DNA here is from genome assembly GCA_045810265.1 of Vitreoscilla sp. GTDB lineage: Bacteria > Pseudomonadota > Gammaproteobacteria > Burkholderiales > Burkholderiaceae_C > Scleromatobacter. The sequence goes on from JBJMWF010000086.1 coordinate 10,090, forward strand.
CCGCAGCGAGCGCGCGCGAATGCGAAGCGCGCGGCGCAGGGGCGGCACAGCCCGCCGTCGCACCAGCCGCGGCACACGATGCAGCGCCCGCCCGCCGCCGCGCGCCAATGGGCCAGCAACCCGCGGGTACGGGCGGCGGCGCGCGTCAAGAGCGGCGCGCTTGGCCCATGGCCGCCTGCGGCCATGGCGGAGTCGTCGGGCCGCGAAGTCATCGTCTCAATATACTGCCGCATGGCCGCCGCACCCGCCCCCGAATCCCGCCCGGAACGCCTCGATCCGCGCGCGATGGACCGCGCCTGGGCCCGGCTGGCCGCGCAGCCGGCGCCGCCCTGGCTGCACGGCGAGGTCGCGCGCCGCCTGAGCGAGCGGCTGGCCATCGTCAAGCAGGTGCCGGTGCACGTGTTCGACTGGTGGAGTGAACTGGGCGCTGGCGCGCCGCTGCTCGCGCAGGCCTATCCGAAGGCGACCATCACCGGCGTGCTGCGGCCCGAAGCGGCGGCCGCGTCGGCGCCGGTGGAATCGACGGCGATCGCGGCGACGCCCGCCTGGCGCCGCTGGCTCGGACTGGGCGCGAGCGGGCCGCGCGCGATCGCGCAGTCGGCCGTGCCTGCGGCCCAGGCGCAGCTCGTCTGGTCCAACATGAGCCTGCACTGGGCGCCGGACGCGCCCACGCTGATGCGCGAGTGGCAGCGTGCGCTGGTGGTCGACGGCTTCCTGATGTTCACGACGCTTGGGCCGGGCACGCTGGTCACGCTGCGCGACCTCTATCGCGCCGCCGGATGGGGCACGCCGTATGCGCCCTGGACCGACATGCACGACCTGGGCGACATGCTGGTCGAGGCCGGCTTCGCCGACCCGGTGATGGACCAGGAGACGCTGCGCCTGACCTGGAGCAGCGCGCAAGCCGCGCTGGACGAACTGCGCGGTCTGGGCATGAATACCGACGCCGCGCGCTTCGCCGGCCTGCGCACGCCGCGCTGGCGCGACCGCCTGCTGGCGGCGATCGGCGCGCAGGTCGACGCCCAGGGACGCGTCTCGCTCGAATTCGAGATCGTCTACGGCCACGCGTTCAAGCCGGTGCCGCGCGTCCGGCTGTCGGAGCAGGCGCAGGTCGGCCTGGACGACATGAAGGCGATGCTGAGCCGCGGCCGCCAGCCTCGCTAGCCGGGCCTGCTGGGGCAGGGCTTACGCTGAGTTCCCGGGCACTTTTTTGGCACGAACAGGCCCTAGAATCGATTGGGTCTAGTGTCTGAAGTGCACCTCCCCTGTGCAAGCCCTTCCGTGAAGGGCCTGCGCGCGACCTCTGATCAAGCCGATCCAGGGCCGTCCGATCGGCCCCTGGCCCGACAAGAAGGATCGAACTACGTGACGACGATGATGACGATTCGCAAGCTGGGACGCCGCGCGACGCGCGCCGCACTGGCGCTTTCCGCATTCGCGGGCACCGGCGTGGCGCTGGCCCTCGGTGACAAATCGGTGTCCGACCTGCCCGGTGGCCCGAAGGTCTTCGGCTACAACCTCCAGCCCGCGGTCTCCGAGATCGCCCGCGAGCAGCGCGACCTGCACAACTGGATGCTGGCGGTGTGCACGCTGATCTTCGTGGTCGTGTTCGGCGTCATGTTCTATTCGATCGTCAAGCACCGCAAGAGCGTGGGCCACAAGGCGGCCAACTTCCACGAGAGCACGGCCGTCGAGATCGCCTGGACGGTGGTGCCGTTCATCATCGTCGTGCTGATGGGCGCGGCCGCCACGCGCACCGTCGTCGCCATGAAGGACACCACCGGCGCTGACCTCACGATCAAGGCCACCGGCTACCAGTGGAAGTGGGGCTACGACTACGTCAAGGGCGAGGGCGAGGGTCTGGGCTTCATCTCCACGCTCGACACCGAGCAGCGCAACCTGTCCGAGGAAGGCCGGCCCGCCGGCAACGACTACCTGCTCAAGGTCGACAACCCGCTGGTGGTGCCGGTCAACAAGAAGGTGCGCATCATCACCACCGCCGACGACGTGATCCACTCGTGGAGCGTGCCGTCCTTCGGCGTCAAGCAGGATGCCATCCCGGGTTTCGTGCGCGACGCCTGGTTCCTGGCCGACAAGGTCGGCACGTACTACGGCATGTGCTCGGAGCTGTGCGGCAAGGAGCACGCGTTCATGCCGATCCGCGTCGACGTGCTGTCCGCCGCCGACTACACCGCGTGGGTCGACAAGCAGAAGAAGGCGCTGGCCGCCGCGGCCGACGATCCGAAGAAGGTCTGGGAAATGGGGCCGCTGGTCGCGCGGGGCGAGAAGGTCTACCTGGCCAACTGCGCCGTCTGCCACAAGCCGGACGGCAAGGGCGCGGGCCCGGTCAAGCCGCTCGACGCCTCGCCGGTCGTCAACGACAAGGATCCCCACTCGCAGATCCTCACCGTGCTGCACGGCCGCGTGCCGCAAGGCATGCCGGCATGGCAGGGCAAGCTGTCGGAGACCGACATCGCCGCCGCCATCACCTACACGAAGAACTCGTGGAGCAACCACACCGGCCAGCTCGTCGAGCCGTCCGACGTCGTTGCCGACGAAGCCAAGTAAGTCGCCGTTCGATCCGCGAGATCGACCGCACAAGCGTTCGCTGAAGGATTCCCTGTCATGAGTGCTGTTCTGCCCCACCCGCTCGACCACGGCCACGATCACGAGCATGACCACGCGCACGGCCACCCGGTGGGCTGGCGCCGCTGGGTGTTCGCGACCAACCACAAGGACATCGGCACGCTGTACCTGCTGTTCGCGTTCACCATGTTCCTGGTGGGCGGCACGCTGGCGCTGCTGATCCGGCTCGAGCTGTTCCAGCCCGGCCTGCAGTTCTTCAACCCCGAGCTGTTCAACCAGTTCACCACGATGCACGGGCTCATCATGGTGTTCGGCGCGATCATGCCGGCGTTCGTCGGCTTCGCGAACTGGATGATCCCGATGCAGATCGGTGCGGCGGACATGGCGTTCGCACGCATGAACAACTTGAGCTTCTGGCTGCTGATTCCGGCGGCGCTGATGCTGGTGGGCTCGTTCTTCATGCCCGGCGGCGCGCCCGCGGCGGGCTGGACGCTCTATGCGCCGCTCACGCTGCAGATGGGCCCGTCGATGGACGGCGGCATCTTCGCGATGCACCTGATGGGCGCCAGCTCCATCATGGGTTCGATCAACATCATCGTGACCATCCTCAACATGCGCGCCCCCGGCATGACGCTGATGAAGATGCCGATGTTCGTCTGGACCTGGCTGATCACCGCCTACCTGCTGATCGCCGTCATGCCCGTGCTGGCCGGCGCCATCACGATGACGCTGACCGACCGCCACTTCCACACCAGCTTCTTCAACCCGGCCGGCGGCGGCGACCCGGTGATGTACCAGCACGTGTTCTGGTTCTTCGGGCACCCCGAGGTCTACATCATGATCCTGCCGGCCTTCGGCATCGTCAGCCAGGTCGTGCCCGCGTTCTCGCGCAAGCGCCTGTTCGGCTACACGTCGATGGTCTACGCCACCTCGTCGATCGCCATCCTGTCGTTCATCGTGTGGGCGCACCACATGTACACCACGGGCATGCCGGTCACCGGGCAGCTGTTCTTCATGTACGCCACGATGCTCATCTCGGTGCCCACCGGCGTGAAGGTCTTCAACTGGCTGGCCACGATGTGGCGCGGCTCGATGACCTTCGAGGCGCCGATGCTGTGGGCCGTCGGCTTCATCTTCGTGTTCACGATGGGCGGCTTCACCGGCCTGATCTGCTCGATGGCGCCGATCGACATCCAGCTGCAGGACACCTACTACGTCGTCGCGCACTTCCATTACGTGCTGGTGGCCGGCTCGCTGTTCGGCATGTTCTCCGGCTACTACTACTGGGCGCCCAAGTGGACGGGCGTGATGTACAGCGAGACGCGCGGCAAGATCCACTTCTGGTCGTCGCTGGTGTTCTTCAACATCACGTTCTTCCCGATGCACTTCCTGGGCCTGGCCGGCATGCCGCGCCGCGTGGCCGACTACCCGATGCAGTTCGCCGACTTCAACGCGGTGGCCTCGCTGGGCGCGCTCGGCTTCGGCCTGACGCAGGTGTACTTCCTGCTGTTCGTCGTCGTGCCGGCGATGCGCGGCAAGGGCGAGCCGGCGCCGCAGCGCCCGTGGGAAGGGGCCGAGGGCCTGGAGTGGGAAGTGCCGTCGCCCGCGCCGTGGCACACCTTCGAGACCCCGCCGCAGCTTGATCGCACCGCCACCAAGGTCATCGGTTGAGGGTCGCCCGGCAGGCTTCCATGGCACAGACTCCCGAGCAACGCCGAAAGAACGTCCGCCTGGGCATCACGCTGTTGACGGTGGCGCTGGTGTTCGGCCTGGGCTTCTTCGTCAAGGCGATGCTGTTCGGCCTATGAGCGACGAGCCGCGCGACGAGCGCCTGTCCCGGCGCGAGAAGAAGCAGAAGCGGCTCAACCGCGACATGCTCTTCAAGCTGGCGCTGTTCGTCTTCGCCATGGCTGGTTTCGGCTATGCGATGGTGCCGATGTACAAGTCGATCTGCGAGGCGCTGGGGGTCAACGTCATCGCGCGCGGCGACGTCGGCTCGGCCTACGGCGGGCAGAAGGCGCCGATCAATTCGCAGGTCGACCTCACCCGCAACGTGACGGTGGAGTTCGACGCCAACGCGCGCGGCCCGTGGGAGTTCCACGCCGCGCAGAACGCGGTCACCGTGCATCCGGGCGAGATGACCACGGTGATGTACGAGTTCAAGAACACGCAGTCGCGCACGATGACCGCGCAGGCGATCCCGAGCTACGCGCCGGGCGTGGCGCAGTCGCACTTCACCAAGGTCGAGTGCTTCTGCTTCACCCAGCACACGCTGGCGCCGGGCGAGTCCAAGACCTGGCCGGTGATCTTCTACGTGGACGACAAGCTGCCGCGCGACGTCAAGACGATCACGCTGTCGTACACCTTCTTCGAGGTCGGCGGCACCACGCCGCCGGCGCCGGTCGGCCAGCTCGCAGCCAAGCCGCATGCATGACCGCGCCCGTCGACCCCGAGCAAGAGCCGCCGACCGCCCGCAAGGCGAACTTCGGCCAGACCTTCCGTGCCGTCGCGTGGTCGTTCCTGGGTATCCGCAAGTCCGCCGATCACGAGCAGGACGTCAGGAAGCTCAACCCGATCCACGTGGTGATCGCCGCCGTTGTCGGCGCCGCGATCTTCGTCGTCTTCCTGGTGCTGCTGGTGCATTTCGTCATCGGCCTGGCCAGCAGTCACTGACCTTTGCCGTTTCACCGATCTGAAGAGTCTGGAGAAAACAAGCCATGTCCGCCGCGACTCCCCACGGAACCACCCCGCACTACTTCATCCCGGCACCCTCGCGCTATCCGGTGTCCGCGGCGATCGGCCTGTTCCTGATGATCCTGGGCGGCAGCCAGTGGATCAACGGCCATGAATGGGGCTCGTGGTGCGTGCTCACCGGCGTCGCCGTGTGGCTGGCCACGCTCGCGCAGTGGTTCACCACGGCCATCGGCGAGAGCGAAGGCGGCCTGTACTCCGACCACGTCGACGTGTCCTTCCGCTGGAGCATGAGCTGGTTCATCTTCTCGGAAGTGATGTTCTTCGCGTCGTTCTTCGGCGCCCTGTTCTGGGCCCGCTCGATCGCGCTGCCGATGCTGGGCAACCTCGACCACCAGTTGCTGTGGCCCGACTTCCACGCGATCTGGCCGAGCGCGCAGGCGGGCGCCACCGGCTCGCCGGCCGACACCATCGCGCCGTTCCGCACGATGGGCCCGTGGCCGATCCCGACCCTGAACACCGCGATCCTGCTGAGCTCCGGCGTCACGCTGACGATTGCCCACCACGCGTACACGGAGCTGAACCTGAAGCTCTCGTCGGGCATCTACGGCTCGACATTCTTCATGCTCACCGGCTTCCACGGCTTCCACGTGTTCGTCGGCATGCTGATGCTGACCTGCATCACGCTGCGCCTGCA
>JBJMWF010000087.1:0-4063 GCA_045810265.1 Vitreoscilla sp.
CGCGGTGGCCAACCACCCGGGCCTGTTCCAGGCGGCCAATGGCGGCACGCTGTTCCTCGACGAGATCGGCGACATGCCGGTCGCCCTGCAGGTCAAGCTGCTGCGCGTGCTGCAGGAGCGCATGGTGCGGCCGGTGGGCGCGAGCCACGCGGTGCCGATCGACGTGCGCATCCTGTCGGCCACGCACCGCGACCTCGACCTGGCCATCATCGACGGCAGCTTCCGCAAGGACCTGTACTACCGGCTCAACGTGGTGTCGCTGTCCTTGCCGACGCTGGCCGAGCGGCGCGAGGACATCCCGCTGCTGGCCGCGCACTTCCTCTCGCGGCTGGCGCTCAAGTACGGCCGCAAGGTCAACGGGTTCGCGCCCGACGCGATGAAGGCGCTGACGACCGCATCCTGGCCGGGCAACGTGCGCCAGTTGCACAACGTGGTCGAGCAGGTGACCGCGCTGGCCACCACGCCGCTGGTGCCGCTCGCGCTGGTGCAGCGCGCGCTGCGCGTGCCCAGCATGGAGGTGCTCAGCTATACCGAGGCCCGCACGCGCTTCGAGCGCGACTATCTGGTGGGCCTGCTCAAGATCACCGACGGCAACGTGGCCGACGCGGCCCGGCTGGCCGACCGCAACCGCACGGAGTTCTATCGCCTGATGCAAAAGCATGGGCTGACGCCGGGGTTGTTCCGCGGCGACGCACCTGTCGCCGAATAGCGACAACAGGAATCCGTTCAGAATCAACGGGTTAGGCGATTGTGCAGTGCACACGTCGCCGCTGCCCGACGCTTTTGGGCGAAATTCGCAAGGTGAACGCAAGCCTCGTCGGCCCCCCTCTTCCAAGTGATTGATTCACAAGGGATTTTCGAGTTGGCACAGGCATTGCGAATGGAGGGCAGTCAACCTGCTTTTCACTCATTCGCTCAATGCAACTCCCGGGTCGCCAGAACCGCGCCTTCTCCTCTGTAGTGCTCCGTCGACTGCTCGCCAGCGCGGCCCTCGCGCTCGCGAGCCTGCCCGCATGCGCGGCGCTGTTTGACGACGTCGCCGCCCGCGCCCGGCAATTGGCCGAGAAGCCCTTCGTCGCCGCAGCGCGGCCGGTTGCCGCCAGCCCGGCCGGCAGCGATGCGCTGACCTACGACCAGTACCGCGACATCCGCTTCCGCCCCGATCGCTCGCTGTGGCGCGACCAGAAGCTGCCCTTCGAAGTGCAGTTCTTCCACCCGGGCTTCGTCAACACGGAGACGGTCAGGATCAATGAAGTGACGGCCGACGGCGCGACCCATCCGGTCGCGTTCGACATGGCCAACTTCGACTACGGCCACAACAAGACGCCGTCCAAGGCTCTCGCGTCCGGCTACGCGGGCTTTCGCGTGCACTACCCGATCAACAACGCGGCCCACAAGGACGAAGTCATCGTCTTCCTGGGCGCGAGCTACTTCCGCGCCGTCGGCAAGGACCAGCGCTACGGCCTGTCGGCCCGCGGCCTGGCGGTCGACACCGTCGGCGCCGGCGCCGAGGAGTTTCCGCGCTTCACCGAGTACTGGCTCGAGAAGCCGGCCGCCAACGCGACCTCGCTGACGATCACCGCGCTGATGGACTCCAGGAGCCTGACCGGCGTCTATCGCTTCGTCGTCACGCCGGGCCAGGACACCGTCGTCGACGTGCAGTCCCGCCTGTACCTGCGCAAGGCCGTCAAGACACTGGGCATCGCTCCGCTCACCAGCATGTTCTTCTCGGGCGAGAACCAGCCGCAGCCGGGCGACTTCCGCCCCGAGGTGCACGACTCGGACGGCCTGATGGTGCAGACCGGCACCGGCGAATGGCTCTGGCGGCCGCTCAGCAATCCCAAGCACACCCTGACGACCTCGTTCGCGATGCCCTCGCTCAAGGGCTTCGGACTGATGCAGCGCGACCACTCGTACACCAGCTACGAGGACGACGAGGCGCGCTACGAACTGCGCCCGAGCGCCTGGATCACGCCGGTCGGCGACTGGGGCCCGGGCCGAGTCGAGCTGGTGCAGCTCAACACCATCGACGAGACCAACGACAACATCGTCGCCTACTGGGTGCCCGCCAAGCTGCCCGCCCCGGGCGAGCCGCTCGACCTTTCGTACCGCATGCGCTGGCAGGGCAACGAGGAGCAGCACCCGCCCGGCGCGTGGGCCACGCAGTCGCGCAGCGGCCGCAGCTTCGCCACGCTGGGCAAGGGCGAGGAGCAGGTCATCGTCGACTTCGCCGGGCCCGCGCTCTCGGCGCTGCCCGCCGACGCCGCCGTCAAGGCGGTCGTGACCGGCGTCGCCAACGTCGACATCGTCTCCACCAACGCGTACCGCAACGAGGCCAACGGCACGTGGCGCCTCGCGATCCGATTCCGCCAACGCCAGACCGACCAACCCGTCGAGCTGCGCGCCTTTCTTCAGCATGGCAACGACATCCTGAGCGAAACATGGACACACGTCATACCCCCCCGATGAAAACCTCCGCCCGCGCTTCCACCATGCCTTCCATCGTGCGCAGCGCGATGCTGCCGCGCGCGTGGAGCGGTTTCTGGAACGGCTTGCTGGGCCGCGCCGAACGGCACGTCACGCCCGAGGCCGCCGCGCTGGCGGCCAAGCCGCTCGCCTGGGAAAGCGCCGTGCGCGTGCGCCGGCGCGTGCTGCTGGCGCTGATCCTGGTGGCCACCGCGTTCGCCGCGGCCGTGCTGGCGAGCGGCCAGCACGAGCTGCAGCACCCGGTCCTGCAAGGCCTGCAGATCGGCCTGTTCGCGCTGCTGTTCGCCTGGGTTGCCGCCGGCTGCTTCACCGCGCTGATGGGCTTTTTCGTGCTGGTGCGCGGGGACAAGCACGCGATCTCCGCCGCCGATGCCGCCGACACGCCGCTGCCGACCGACGGCCGCACCGCGCTGATCATGCCGATCTGCCACGAGGACGTCGCCACCGTGTTCGCCGGCCTGCGCGCCACGGCCGCGTCGCTCGAGCGCAGCGGCGCGCTGCATGCGTTCGACCTGTTCGTGCTGTCCGACAGCAAGGACGAGGCCGTGATCGCCGAGGAACGCGCTGCCTTCGCCGACCTGCGCGACGCGCTGGCCGGCCGCGGCAACGTGTTCTACCGCGTGCGCCGCGTGCGCACCAAGAAGAAGGCCGGCAACGTGTCCGACTTCTGCCGCCGCTGGGGCGCCAACTACAAGTACATGGTGGTGCTGGACGCCGACAGCGTGATGAGCGGCGACTGCCTGCAGACGCTGGTGCGCCTGATGGAGAAGCACCCGACCGCCGGCATCCTGCAGACCGCGCCGCAGGCCGTCGGCCACGCCACGCTGCATGCGCGCGCACAGCAGTTCGCGGCCCGCGTGACGGGCAACCTGTTCACCGTGGGCATGCAGTACTGGCAGCTCGGCGAGGCCCACTACTTCGGCCACAACGCCATCATCCGCGTCAAGCCCTTCATGGAGCACTGCGGCCTGGCGCCGCTGCAAGGCAAGGGTGCGTTCTCGGGCCACATCCTGTCGCACGACTTCGTCGAGGCCGCGCTGATGCGCCGTGCCGGCTACCACGTGTGGCTGGTGGCCGACCTGGTCGGCAGCTACGAACAGCAGCCGCCGCACCTGCTGGCCGAGCTGCAGCGTGACCGCCGCTGGTGCCAGGGCAACCTGCAGAACGCGCGCCTGATCGCCGAGCCGGGACTGCACGCCGTGCATCGCGGCATGCTGGCCACCGGGGCGATGGCCTACGTGTCGGCGCCGCTGTGGCTGCTGTACGTGGTGCTGGGTGCGCTGCTGTGGCTGGTGGGCGGCAACGTGCTGTTCACGCCCGAGGGCGCGCTGGCGATCGGCATCCCGGGGCTGTGGGCCGGCACGCTGACGATGCTGGTGCTGCCGCGCGTGCTGGGCGTCGCCGCGGTCTTCATGCGCCGCGAGGCCGGCCGCTTCGGCGGCGGCGCCAAGCTGGTGCAGAGCGCCGTGCTCGAAGCCGCGCTGGCGATGCTGCTGGCACCGCTGCGCATGGTGGCGCACACGCTGTTCGTCGTCGGCGCGATGACGGGCTGGAAGCTGGAATGGAAGTCGCCCCC
>JBJMWF010000088.1:0-5409 GCA_045810265.1 Vitreoscilla sp.
CTTCGGCTTCCTGGGCGGCAGCCAAGGCGGGTGGGTCGCGCCGTTGGCCGCCTTGAAGTCGAACGCGGATTTCCTGGAGGTCGGCTTTGGCGTCGTCGGCACGGCACTGGAGCAGGATCAGTGGCAGGTCGACTATCAGTTGATCGCCGAGCACGGCCATGACCCTTCCATCCTGTCCAAGGTTCATGCCTTGACCGACGCAACCGCCGCCGTCGCGCGTTCTGGCTTTCAGACGGGTATGGACAAGGTGGTCTCGCTGAAGCGGGAATTTTCGGACGAGCCCTGGCTGAACGATGTCGACGGCCAGTATTCCGGCGGCCTTCTGGCGGGCGAGGTGGATCGAATGCGCGCGGAGAGTCCGCAAGTTCCCTGGACATACTCCGGACTGGACGTCATCCGCAGCCTGCGCGTGCCGCAGCTATGGGTATTCGCCGCGGATGACGATGTCGCGCCCAGCGCGCCATCCATCGAGCGGCTGGCCACGATCGGGCGTGAAGGCACGCCGATCCACAGCATCGTGTTCCCGAACACCTCGCACGGCATCCTGCAGATCGAAAAGCATGCCGATGGATCGCGGCGCAACCTGAACAGGTACGCGCCCGGCTACTTGCAGCTGCTGGTGGACTTCGCCAAGGGCTCGGCCGGGGACGCATACGGTGATGCACGCTGGCTCGAGAGAAGGTGAATCCTGCGTGACGCGTCCCCGCGAAGGACACGTCGGCAGTTGGCCTTCGTGCTCCCGAGCTGGATGACGACTCGAGGAATTCGGGGGCGGGTCTCGCCTCGCGAACGAGCCGATTCCGGCCACCCCGTCGCCCTCACACCGCCTTCAACTGGAAATGCGGAAACTCGCGGAACGACTTCCAGTCGCCGGCCCACTCCAGCCCAAGTTCCTTGCCGATCGCGCCGCACCGGGCCCACGCGGGATTCGACGGGCTCCAGTCGATCTTTCCGTTGACCACGGGGGCCATGTCGAATGCCTGGGAGCAGGGGTGTCCGTCCTGGGTCGGGTTGTGCTTGGACTGTCCGGCGCGGGCGTTGGTGACGACGTGTCCCGGGGCCGTGCGGCCCTGGGCGTAGAGCGTGTCCTGCTCCTGGTTGCTGCGCCAGGTGCAGGTCAGGATCACGTCGATGCCGGCAGCCTTGCAGTCCGCGACGAACCTGATCGCGAGTGGCTGGAGGCGGGAGTCCAGATCCTTGATGTCGCGAGATGCCATTTTCGGTCTCCCGGTGGTTGAGCTTTCGGACCAGCGGCAACCTTAGCAGCATGGGCGCAGGAAATCCTCTTTGGAACGCGTGCTCCCCCCAAGCTGCAGCCCTTGGGCATAGCACGAAACGCGGGTGCTGTCTTCCCGTCCGGATGTGATTCGCGGACAGCGAACGAAAACTACGCTCAGGGCGAATTCAAGGAGATCCCATGAAAACCTTCGCCCTCCGTTCTCGTCCCGGCATCGTGCCGACGCGCCCTGCTTCGGCCCTCGCGAGCGCTGTCGTGACGCTGGCCGCGTTGAGCCTGCAAGGCTGCGGAACCACCATCCTGGCCAGCCGCAACACCAACCCGGTGATCCAGGACTTCTCGGTGCGCTGGTGGAGCGATGCCACCACGCTGTCGACCACCGCCAGCCGCCGGCTCGCGCTGATGGCGTACAAGCCGGATGGCCAAGGGCGCGAATCGCTGCAGATCTGCGCCGAGCCGCCGCCCGACGTCGGCGAGACGTTTGCCAAGGCGATCGCGGCACAGCTCGATGCCAGCGTGCCGCAACCCGCGGGGACGATCAGCGCGGGCGTGAGCGTCGCGAGCACGGTCGCGACCTCCATCGCGCCGCTGATGGTACGGACCCAAGGGCTCCAGGTGCTGCGTGACAGCGCCTATACGCTGTGCATCGACAAGTTGAACGGCTGGATCCCCAGCGAAACGGAGTACATGCGCATCAAGACCGAGCGTTTCGACAAGGCGATCGAACTGATCAAGATGGAGCTTCCCCTGCTTCCGGCCCGAGGCGGCACCGTGCCGGCGCCGACACTCCCGCCGACCGGAGCAGCGTCGGCACCCTCGCCTTCGGCCGCGGCGGCGGCCAGCGCAGTGAACGGTTAGATCGGATTGCGCGTGTCGGCAGTCGCATCGAGTCCCCTGCCACTGCCTCCCGACTCTTCGTCAAGGGTCGCCATGCCACTCGCGTCGTCCGCGGGAAACATGCACTCCACCCGGAGTTCCTGCGCCGACACGGCCTGCGGCGTCCCCACGGTGCTGACCATCGAGAACCAGCTCGTCGTCCGCCCGTCCTCGACGAAACGGATGGGCACCACGGGCGAGGTGCTCGAAAGCTCGGCGATGCGCCAGTCCAGCGTCACGCCGGGAAACGCCAGCAATTCGTCGATCAGCGCACGCGTGGCGTCGTCCAGCACGCCGCCCACCGCTTCGCGGTGGATGCGCTGGAACAGGCTGGCGGCCACCGCATCCCAGTTCGCCACGAAGGGGCGCAGGCCGTTCGGGTCGAACATCAGGCGCAGCAGGTTGCGCGGCTTCGGATGCTTCGACAGGTCGACCATGCGACCGAACAGGCGCGGCGCCGCCTCGTTGGTCATCAACACGTTCCAGTGCCGATCCAGCACCAGCGCCGGATACGGCTCGTGCTGGCGCAGCATGCGCTCGAGCGCGTGGTGGACGGCGCGCATCTGGGCGGCGTCCCAGGCCGGCTCCGCGTACATCGGCGCATAGCCGGCGGCCAGCAGCAAGGCGTTGCGATCTCGCAGCGGCACGTCGAGCGCGTTGGCCAACCCGAGCAGCAGCGCGCGACTGGGCGACGAGCGGCCGCTCTCGATGAAGCTGACGTGCCGTTGCGAGACGCCCATGTCCAGCGCCAGTTGCAGCTGGCTGCGCCCGCGCGCGTCGCGCCAGCGGCGCAGCAGCGTGCCGACGGGGCTGAGGTTCGATGAGGAAGCAGTCATGCGGCGATGCGAAGAAGAGCGCGCGATGGGCGAGTATCGCCATCGCGCGCCCGATCGGCTCGTCTGCCTCAGAAGCCGGTCGGTCCGACCGAGCCGTACCACGCCTTGACCTTGGTCGGATCCTTCTCGTCCATGTAGAAGAAATGCTGCATGGTGGGCTTGACGGTGGCGATGCTCTTGTCGTCGAACACCATGGTCACGAAGCCGCGGAAGACCTTCAGCTGCGGGCTGTCGAGGTATTCGACGACGTCGTGGTGCGTGGTCATGCGCTTGTCGACGAACTGGCGCAGGTTGGCGCGGATGGTCTCCCTGCCGTGCCAGTCGGCGACGCCCAGGTGGCAGACGGCGTCGTCGGCGAAGCAGTCGAAGCCGGCGCCCCAGGTCTTGTCGTCGATCTCGCGCCAGAAGTCGAGCAGCCAGGCGGGAGTGGGCATCTTGGTGAAGGCGGTGGTGGTCATCGGGTTGTCCTTGGAGGTGGGGGGTGGGTCGCTCGCGACGGCCCACGCCGATGGCAGGGGCGCGAGCGCCAGGGCACTGGCGACGCCGGCCATCAAGGTGCGGCGATCGATGCGGTCGTGATTCATGGAGCAGGCCTGTCGGATGAACGAGGCCTCATGGTCGATGCACGACGCGATCGCCTCAACTACCTCGGAGGTAATCGGGCGCAGCACTCGCGGGCGCCCGCCCGCCCGCGCAAGGCCGGCGCCCTGGCGGCGCGAGCGTCAGGCCGGGTCGCCCGCCACCAACGTGCGCAAGCGCGCCTCGTGGGCGAACGCCCCATCATCGAGACGCGGGGTTCGCTCGAACAAGCCCCAGTTCTCGACCAGCCGCGCCGAGGCGCGCACGAGCAGTTCCCGCGCGTCCACGACCTCGCCCTGCTTCACCAGCCGCCCGCTCGTGCTGGCCGGATCGACCTCGTCGCAGCGCTCCAGCGTGCCGGTCTCATACAGCCGTTCGATCAGTTCGCCTTCGCCGTCGAAGCCGGCGCGCAATGCAATGCCGCCCCAGCGTTCGCTCAGCAGGCGATCGACGGCCCCGGTGAACTCGTCCAACAGGCTGGCGAAGGCCGCGTCGTCGGCGGCGTGGTGGGCGCTGAAGCCCTTCTTGCTCAGCCGGAACTGCACCAGCCGCACCTGGCCGCGCGCGCCGACGAAGGCGAGCGAGAAGCCGCGTTCCATGACCACGTCGCCGGCGCCACTGCCCAGGGCGGAGGCGAGTTGATCGCGCGGGGTGTCTGCGGGCATGGGCATGTCTCTCGGGAAGTTGGTCCGAGTCTAGGCGATGGCGCGCCCCTGCCCGCACCCGCCGCGGGACAAGCGCGAACGCCCGCGTTGTCCCGCCGCGCATGCGGCGCGGCCGGGGCGGCTCACGCGCCGCCGATACCCACGGTCACCAGCCCGGTGCCACCGCAGTTGACGCAAGCCCGGCCGCCGGCCTGACCGGTGCCGCCGCAGGCCGGGCACGTGTTCTCACCGGTGCCGGGCGTGCCTTCGGGGGCCTCGTCGCCGGGGTTCATCCGCACGTTGGCGGGCGCGGGATCGGTGCCGCCGCGGGTCGGCTGGTCGGAAGTCGCGTTCATGGCTCAGCCTCCTGAAGATGTCGTTGCCTGACCGCAGGCCTTGGCAGGCGGCATGCCCCGACCGGACGGCTGCGATCGTTGCCGAGCGGCATGTCCCCGGCGCGCGACTTGCCGTAGCCGGTCATGGACGCCAGCAACCGATTGCCCGCGATGCTCTGGATGGTGCGTCACGGCCAGAGCGCCGGCAACGTGGCGCGGGACCTGGCCGAGTCGGGCGGCCATCACCTGATCGACATCGCCACGCGCGACATGGACGTTCCGCTGTCGCCGCTGGGTGAGCGTCAGTCGAACGCCGTCGGGCACTGGTTCGGCCGCCTGCCGCCCGGCGAGCGCCCCACGGCCGTGCTGTGCTCGCCCTACCTGCGGGCGCGCCAGACCGCCGAGCGGCTGGTCGACGCCGCCGGATGGCGCGACCTGCCCATCGAGTTCGACGAGCGCCTGCGCGAGAAGGAGTTCGGCATCGTCGATCGGCTGACCGCCGCGGGGATCCGCAGCAAATATCCCGAACTGGCCGAACAGCGCGCGCATGTCGGCAAGTTCTATTTCCGGCCGCCGGGCGGCGAGAGCTGGTGCGACGTCGTGCTCAGGCTGCGCGGCGTGCTGGACACGCTCGGGCTGGAGTACGCCGGCGAACGGGTGCTGGTGGTCGGCCACCAGGTGATCGCGTCGTGCCTGCGTTACCTGATCGAGCGGCTCGACGAGGCCAGCCTGCTGGCGCTGGACGCGCGCGGCGAGATTCCCAACTGCGCGGTGTCGTCGTACCGCTTCTCGGCGACGGCGGGCGCGCGCGGCCGGCTGGTGCCAGACCTGGTCAACTTCACGGCGCCCGTCAGCGACGAGGGTACGCCGGTCACTCGCGCGCCCGACGCGGCAGTCGCCCC
>JBJMWF010000089.1:0-7103 GCA_045810265.1 Vitreoscilla sp.
AGATCAGGTGCTGGTTGCTCAGCGTCATCAACGGCGCGTCCCACAGCTGGTAGAACACGCGCACCGGCTTGCGGCCGGCGTAGGTGGCCCTCAGTGCGCTCCAGTCGTTGCTGATCGCCTGTGCGCGCGCCTGCGCCACGCCCTCGGTGCCTGCCAGGCGGCCGATGCTGCGCAAGGTGTCGGCCAGGCCCGTGACACTGCGGATCTCGATCTCGTAGACCGGCACGCCCAGCGAGCGCAGCTTGGACTTGGTGCGCTCGGCCGTCCCGCTGCCCCACACGAGCACCAGGTCGGGCTTGAGCTGGGTCAGCGCCTCGTAGTTGACGGCGAAGGCGTCGCTGATCACCGGCAGGGCCCGGGCGGCGGGCGGGAAATCGCTGAACTTGCCGACCGCCACCAACTGGCTACCGGCGCCGGCCGCATACACCAGCTCGGTCAGGTGCGGCGCCAGCGCCACGATGCGGCGCGCGGGATGGGCCAACGTCACCTCGTGCCCGCGGTCGTCGACCAGGCGCAGCGCGGGCGGCTCTGCGGCCACCGCGGCGCCTGCAAGAACCCAGGCGGCGGCCAGGACGAGCGGACGCAGCCTCATGGTTCGATACCCGCCTCGCGCATCGCGCGCGCATTGGGCGCCGCCTCGCCGGGTTTCGGGCGCGCTGCCGCCGGCAGGGACTTGTAGAAGTCGCAGGTGTGCGTGACGGCGCATCGGCCGCACTGGGGCATGCGCGCCAGGCAGACATAGCGGCCGTGCAGGATCAGCCAGTGGTGCGCGTCGTCGAGGTATTTGGCGGGCACGCGTTCGAGCAGCTGCAGTTCCACTGCCAGCGGCGTCTTGCCGGGTGCCAGGCCGGTGCGGTTGGAGACGCGGAACACATGCGTGTCGACGGCCAGCGTCGGCTCGCCGAAGGCCACGTTGAGGATCACGTTGGCCGTCTTGCGGCCGACACCGGGCAGCGCCTCCAGCGCCTCGCGCTCGCGCGGCACCTCGCCGCCATGCCGCTCGATCAGCAGGCGACAGGTCTCGAGCAGGTGCTTGGTTTTCGTGCGGTACAGGCCGATCGTGCGCACGTGCGCCTCGACGCCCTCGGTGCCGAGCGCCAGCATGCGCTGGGGCGTCGGCGCCGCGACGAATAGCGTGCGCGTGGCCTTGTTGACGCCGGCATCGGTGGCCTGTGCCGACAGCAGCACCGCGGTCAGCAGCTCGAACACGCTCGCATAGTGCAGCTCCGAGGCCGGGCTGGGATTGGCGGCCTTGAGCGTGGCGAAGAAGCTCTCGATGTCGGTCGGATTCATGCGATCCTGGGTCGGCGTTCGGCAAACCATTGCCAGACGATGGGCTGCAATTGAACCATCAGGACGCAGGCCAGGATCAGGGCGCAGCCGGCCAGTCCGGTCGCCCCGATGCGGTCACCCATGAACAGTGCCCCCGCGGCGGCCGCGAACACGGTTTCGGACGACAGCACGATCGCCGAGTCGGCCGGACGGGTGTGGCGCTGCGCCACCACCTGCAGCGTGAAGCCCAGACCGACGGACAGCACGCCGGTATAGGCGATCGCCCCCAGGGCCTGGCCGATGCCGTGCACGGTCACCGCCTCGGTGGCCAGGCCGAAGCCGAGTGCGAGCAGGCTGCAGGCGATGAACTGTCCGCAGGCCACCAGCATCGCGCCGTGCAGCTTGTTGGCTGCGCGCCCGACCAGCATCACGTGCACCGCCCAGGGCAGGCTGCTGGCGATGATCCACCAGTCGCCCGTCCTGAAGTTGGACAGGCTGCCGCCGCCGGTCAGCAGCCACGAGCCGGCGACGCAGCCGCCCGCGGCCAGCCAGGTCGTCCAGTGCGGCAGGTGGCGCGATGCGATCCAGCCGAGCACCGGCACCAGCGGGATGTACAGCGCGGTCAGGAAGCCGGCGTTGGTCACGGTGGTGGTGACCATGCCGACCTGCTGCATCGCGGCGCCCAGGAACAGCAGCGTGCCCAGGCCGGCGATGTGCGCGATGTCGCGTGGCCGTGGCTGGCGCTTGCGGGCGCTCAGCATGCGCCACTCGCGCCAGGCGAATGGCGCGACGATGAGTGCGCCCAGGCCGAAGCGCAGTCCGGTGAACGTCAACGAGCCGAGGCTGCGCATGGCCAGCGCCTGGGCGACGAAGGCCGAACCCCAGATCGCCGCGACGAACAGCAGCAGCAGGTTGGAGCGCGCGCGTGTCAGCGGCACGTGCGTGGCCGAGGGCAGGGCGAGGTCGTCGAGCCTCGAGGCGTCGACCTGGACCGGTTGCGTCATTGCGGCCGTGCCTTGGCGCGCACCCGCGCGCGTGCCAGAGCCGCGGCGATCGCCGCGCGTTTCGGGTCGTCGGCGGCCGATGCCTCGGGCGCGGGCGCCGCCGCCTGCGCGCCCAGGCGCTCGTCGTGCTCGCGCGCGTCACGCGCCAAGCGCGCCTGACGGCCCGCGTAGCGCGCGCGTGCCGCGTCCGCCTGCGCGGGCGACCACGCGGCCCATCCGGTCGCGCCTGCGCTGGCTTGCTCGAGCGCGATGCAGTCCATCGGGCAGACAGGCAGGCACAGCTCGCAGCCGGTGCAGTCGGCCTCGATGACCGCATGCATGCGCTTGGGGGCGCCGACGATCGCATCGACCGGGCAGGCCTGGATGCACAACGTGCAGCCGATGCAGGTGGCCTCCTCGATGTAGACGATGCGGCGCGGGCCCTCGTCGCCGAACTCGGGGTTGAGCGGCAGCTCGGGCCGGCCCAGCAGTTGCGCGAGCAGACGGATGCCTTGCGCGCCGCCGGGCGGGCATTGGTTGTGCGGCGCCTCGCCGCTGGCGACCGCCTCGGCGTAGGCACGGCAGTCCGGATAGCCGCAGCGCGTGCACTGGGTCTGCGGCAGCAGCGCGTCGATGCGGTCGGCCAGCGAAAGCGACGCGACGCCTTCGGGAGGCGTCGCTGTCTGGAGGAAAAGCGGGACGGTGGGGCTCACCCCGCGATTATCCCTTTGCTCAGGCCGCTTCCTTGACGGTCTTGCGTGCGCGCGCCGGTGCCTTCTTCGCGATTGCCGGACCGTGCGCCTTCCTGGCAGCGGGCGCCGCCTTCGCCGCACCGGTCTTGCCGACGCGCTCGGTCTCGAAGCGGGCGATGAAGTCGCGCACCTGCGGGTAGACGATGTCGCGCCAGCGGCGGCCGGAGAAGATGCCGTAGTGGCCGGCGCCGGCCACGTCGTAGTGGAACTGGCGGTCCTTCGGAACGCCGGTGCACAGGCCGTGCGCGGCGCGGGTCTGGCCGGCGCCCGAGATGTCGTCGAGCTCGCCTTCGATGGTCAGCAGCGAGGTGCTCTTGATGTCCTGTGGCCGCACCAGCTCGCCGTCGACCTCCCAGGTGCCCTTGACCAGCGAGAAGTCCTGGAACACGGTCTTGATGGTGTCCAGGTAGTACTCGGCCGGCAGGTCCAGTACGGCGTTGTACTCGTCGTAGAACTTGCGATGCGCCTCGGTGGAGTCGTCGTCGCCGCGAACCAGGTCCAGGAAGTAGTCGTAGTGGGCCGTTGCATGGCGATCCGGGTTCATCGCCACGAAGCCGGTGTGCTGAAGGAAGCCCGGATAGACCTCGCGGTTCGCGCCCGGGTAGTTCTGCGGCACGCGGTGGATCACGTTGTTCTCGAACCACTCGTAGCTGCGGTTCATCGCCAGGTTGTTCACCGCGGTGGGCGACTTGCGGGCGTCGATCGGGCCGCCCATCATCGTCATGCTCAGCGGCGTGGGCTTGCCTTGACTGGCCAGCAGCGCGACGGCGGCCAGCACGGGCACGGTCGGCTGGCAGACCGAGATCACGTGCACGTCCGGGCCGATCAGGGCGATGAACTCCTGCACGTAGCGGATGTAGTCGTCCAGATGGAACGGGCCGGCCTCGACCGGCACCATGCGGGCGTCGGTCCAGTCGGTGATGTAGACCTTGTGGTCCTGCAGCAGGCTCTTGACCGTGTCGCGCAGCAGGGTCGAGTGATGGCCCGACAGCGGGGCGACCACGAGCACGGACGGCTGGCCCTTCATGAGGTCCAGCGTGGCGGAATCGTCGCTGAAGCGCTTGAAGCGGATCAGGCGGCAGAACGGCTTGCTCAGCGCGGTCTGTTCCTGCACCGCGACCTCGACATCGCCGATCGAGACCGTCCGGATCTCGAATTCGGGCTTTTCGTAGTCCATGCCCAGCCGGTGCATCAGCTCGAAGCCGGCCGACAGGCGCTGCGCCCCCGGCACGTGGGTGAACGGCGACAGCGGGTGCTTGTAGAGCTTGGCGGTGGCGGCGGCGAAATCGGCGAAGGGCGCCATCAGGGCGCGCTGGGCTTCGTAGAGTTGATAAAGCATGGCGCTTCTGGCCTTTCGGGGCTCGGTCATTCCTGCAACGCGACAATAGCAGCCGCGGTGCGACTCTGCGATTCCTGAATGAAAGCTTGGCGCTTCCATTCAGTTGATTAATTGCTGCTATGCAGCATTTATCGAAATAGTACGCTTATTTGCTGTCGCGTGCTCGTCGAGGCAACGGACGCGCCCAAGCGTGGACTCGATTCCCCCTGATGATGCCGCCGTCGCGCTGCACCGTTTCGGGGAACAGGGCCGAGAAAGCGCGGCAGACGTGAACTGCGGACGCAAAAAAGCCCCGCGGCTCGCGCCCGGGGCTTTCGACAAGTGGCTGCGATCAGGCCGCGACGGCCGCGATGGCCTTGGCCACGTAGGCCAGGTTGCCGTCGTTCAACGCGGCCACGCAGATGCGGCCCGAGTCGACGCCGTAGACGCCGAATTCGCTGCGCAGGCGCTGCATCTGCGCCGCCGACAGGCCCGAGTAGCTGAACATGCCGTTCTGCTTGACGATGTAGCTCAGGTCGCCCTTGACGCCGGCGTTGGTCAGCTGGTCGACCAGCGCGCCGCGCATGCGCTTGATGCGCTCGCGCATGCCAGCCAGTTCGCCTTCCCACTGCGTGCGCAGCGCGGGCGTGGTCAGCACCGTGGCGACGATCTGCGCGCCATGCGTCGGCGGGTTGGAGTAGTTGGTGCGGATGACGATCTTGAGCTGCGACAGCACGCGCGTCGCTTCGTCCTTCGAGGCGCAGACGACGCTCAGGGCGCCGACACGCTCGCCGTACAGCGAGAAGCTCTTGGAGAACGAGGTCGACACGAAGAAGTCGAGGCCGGCGGCCAGGAACTGGCGCACGACGGCGCCGTCCTCGGCGATGCCGAAGCCGAAGCCCTGGTAGGCCATGTCGACGAACGGCACCAGCTGGTGCTGCTTGATGGTGGCGATGACCTTGTCCCACTGCGCCGCCGAGAGGTCGACGCCCGTCGGGTTGTGGCAGCAGGCGTGCAGCACGACGATCGTGCCGGCCGGCGAGGCGGCCAGCTTGGCGATCATCGCGTCGAAGGCGACGCCGCGCGTGGCCGCGTCGTAGTACGGGTACTGCTCGACGGCGAAGCCGGCGTTGGTGAACAGGGCCCGGTGGTTCTCCCAGCTCGGGTCGCTGATCAGCACCTTGGCGTCGGGGCGCAGGCGCTTGAGGAAATCGGCGCCCACCTTCAGGCCGCCGGTGCCGCCCAGCGCCTGGATCGTGGCGACGCGGCCTTGCTGGACGACGTCGGAGTCGGAACCGAACACCAGGCCCTGCACGGCCTTGTCGTACGCCGCGATGCCGTCGATGGGCAGGTAGCCGCGCGCCTTGTGCTGCTCGACCAGCTGCTTCTCGGCCGCGGCCACGCAGGCCAGCAGCGGCAGCTTGCCGTTCTCATCGGTATACACCCCGACGCCGAGGTTGACCTTGGCCGGGTTTGTATCGGCGTTGAACTGCTCGTTCAGGCCGAGGATGGGGTCACGCGGGGCGAGTTCGACGGAGGCAAACAGCGACATGGAGTCAGGTTCCTGGCAAGGGCTTGAAAAGCCCGGGAAGTGGCGGCAGATACGGGAGTTGCGCCGCGTCCAGGAGCGTTCTCCTTCGCGTTGCGCTACGCTGTCAGGTTGGTCGTTGCCGGATCGCGACGAGACCACCACCAAGGGCAGCGAGCCGATTTTAAGGCCATAGCCAGGGATTACCCGATGCCGATTGATTCTGAAGTCATGCCGGAGCCCACCGCGGCCGGTTATTCACACGCCGCCTCCAGCGCGCCCGCCGATGGCGAAACCCCGCAGGGCGAGTTCATCAGCTATCCGGGCTCGCCGTTCCAGCTGTTCCAGCCGTATCCGCCGGCCGGCGACCAGCCCACGGCCATCGCGCAGCTGTGCGAAGGCATCGAGGACGGCCTGGCCTACCAGACGCTGCTGGGCGTCACCGGTTCGGGCAAGACCTTCACGATGGCCAACGTCATCGCGCGCATGGGCCGCCCGGCCATCGTGTTCGCGCCCAACAAGACGCTGGCGGCCCAGCTCTACAGCGAGTTCCGCGAGTTCTTCCCGAAGAACGCGGTCGAGTACTTCGTCAGCTACTACGACTACTACCAGCCCGAGGCCTACGTGCCGCAGCGCGACCTGTTCATCGAGAAGGATTCCTCGATCAACGAGCACATCGAGCAGATGCGGCTGTCGGCCACCAAGAGCGTGCTGGAGCGGCGCGACACCGTGATCATCGCCAGCGTGTCGGCCATCTACGGCATCGGCAAGCCCGAGGACTACACGCAGATGCGCTTCATCCTGCGCAACGGCGACAAGCTCGGTCAGCGCGACGTCATCGCGCAGCTGATCCGCATGCAGTACACGCGCAACGAGACCGACTTCTCGCGCGGCACCTTCCGCGTGCGCGGCGACACGATCGACGTGTTTCCGGCCGAGCACTCGGAGCTGGCGATCCGCATCGAGCTGTTCGACGACGAGGTGGAATCGCTGCAACTGCTGGATCCGCTGACCGGCCACATCCGCCAGAAGGTGCCACGCTTCACGATCTATCCCTCGAGCCACTACGTGACGCCGCGCGAGCGCGTGGTCGCGGCCGTCGAGACGATCAAGGAAGAACTGCGCTGGCGCCTCGACGAACTGGTCAAGGCAGGCAAGCTGGTGGAGGCGCAGCGCCTCGAGCAGCGCACGCGCTTCGACCTGGAGATGCTGCAGGAGGTGGGCCACTGCAAGGGCATCGAGAACTACAC
>JBJMWF010000090.1:0-4385 GCA_045810265.1 Vitreoscilla sp.
CGAGGTTGAGGATCTCCGCGGCACGCTGCACCTTCTCGCGGATCACGGCCTTGTCCACGTGCGCCAGCCGCAGCGCGAAGGACATGTTGTCGTACACGCTCATGTGCGGGTACAGCGCGTAGCTCTGGAACACCATCGCCAGGTCGCGCTGCGCGGACGGCAGCCGCGTGATGTCGCGGCCGTCCAGGTTGATGCTGCCGGCGGTGAGCGTCTCCAGGCCGGCGATCAGGCGCAGCAGCGTCGACTTGCCGCAGCCCGAGGGCCCGACGAACACGGTGAACTGGCCGCGCGCGATCGACAGGTCGATGCCCTTGATCGTCTTGACGTCGCCGAACTGC
This sequence comes from Vitreoscilla sp., assembly GCA_045810265.1. Classification (GTDB taxonomy): domain Bacteria; phylum Pseudomonadota; class Gammaproteobacteria; order Burkholderiales; family Burkholderiaceae_C; genus Scleromatobacter. Next base: position 339 of record JBJMWF010000090.1, read on the forward strand.
TTCTCGACGCCCTTGAGCTGTAGGAATGTCATCGGGTTCTCTCTTTACTTGACGGCACCGAAGGTCAGGCCCTGCACCAGCTGCTTCTGGCTGAACCAGCCGAACACGACGATGGGCGCGATGGCCAGCACCGAGGCCGCGGACAGCTTGGACCAGAACAGGCCTTCCGGGCTCGAGTAGGACGCGATCAGCGCGGCCAGCGTGCCGGCGTTGGCAGCCGTCAGGTTGAGCGACCAGAACGCCTCGTTCCACGCGAGCACCAGGCACAGCAGCCCGGTGGAGGCGATGCCGCCCATGGCCAGCGGCAGGATCACATGGCGGAACTCCGAGGCGAGCGTGGCGCCGTCCATGCGTGCGGCCTCCAGGATCTCGGGCGGGATGTCCTTGAAGTGCGAGTACAGCATCCACACCATCAGCGGCAGGTTGCTGAGCATGAAGACGACGATCAGCGCAAAGCGCGTGTCCAGCAGGTGCGAGCTCTGCGCCAATACGTACACCGGTACCAGCGCGCCGACGGCCGGCATCATCTTGGTCGACAGCATCCACATCAGGATGCCCTTGGTGCGCTTGGTGGGGAAGAACGCCATCGAGTACGCGGCCGGCGCGGCGATCAACAGGCCGACGATGGTCGAGACCACGCTGGTGATGAACGAGTTCCTGGCGTAGAGCAGGTAGTCGCTGCGTTCCTGCACGTGCGTGAAGTTGTCCAGCGTGGGCGTGAAGATCCAGACCGACGGCACGGCGATGGCCTGCAGCTCGGTCTTGAACGAGGTCACCAGCATGAACAGGATGGGGAAGAACAGCAGCAGCGCGACGAGCCAGGCTGCGATTGTGCGCAGCGCCAGCGCGACCTTGATGCCTGTTTCAGAGGTGAAGTCCATAGCCTTACCGATCCATGTTCTTGCCGACGAGGCGGATGAGGAAGGCCGCGGCGATGTTGGCCAGCAGCACCGCGAACAGCGCGCCCGCCGACGCGACGCCGACGTCGAACCCGAGCAGCGCCTGCTTGAAGATCAGGTAGGCGATGTTGGTCGAGGCGTCGCCCGGGCCGCCGGCGGTGGTCGTCGAGATCTCGGCGAACACGCTCAGCAAAAAGATCATCTCGATCATCACGACCACGGCGATCGAGCGCGCCAGATGCGGCAGCACGAGGAAGCGGAACTGCTGGAACCAGGTGGCGCCGTCCATGCGCGCCGCCTCCAGCTGTTCGCGGTTCATGCCCTGCAGCGATGTGATGAAGATCAGGATCGCGAACGGCAGCCACTGCCAGGCCACCATGATGATCACCGACAGCAGCGGCCAGTCGCTGAGCCAGTCGATCGGCGTCAGGCCGACGCCGCGCCAGACCTGCGCCAGCACGCCGTAGATCGGATTCATCATCATGTGCTTCCACAGCAGCGCATTGACGGTGGGCATCACGAAGAACGGCGAGATGAGCAGCACGCGGACGATGCCCTGCCCCGGGAACGGCTCGTTGACCAGCAGCGCGATCAGGATGCCCAGCACCACGGTGATCGCGATCACGCTGCCCAGCAGCAGCAGCGTGTTGCCGATCGCCGTGGCGAAGGACGGGTCGGTGACGAAGTAGCGGAAGTTCTCGATGCCGACGAAGGCATGCTCGCCCGGCTCCATGAGGTTGTAGCGGATGACCGAGAAATAGATGGTCATCACCAGCGGCACGATCATCCAGAGGAAGAGCGAACCGACGGCGGGCGCGAGCAGCATCCGGGCGACTGGTCTCATGACTGACTTTCTTTCGCAGCGCGAGCGGGGACGGCCAGGCCCCCGGGCCCGCAAGCCCGGGGCAAAGCCGCCGTGTCAGGTCACTTGTAGTAACCGGCCTTCTTCATCTCGCGGTCGGCCGCGACCTGCGAGGCCTTCAGCGCCGCATCGACCGTCTCCTTGCCCGCGAGCGCCGCGCTCATCTGCTGGCCGACGGTCACGCCGATCGACTGGAACTCGGGGATGGTCGCGAACTGCACGCCCGTGTACGGGCTCTTGGGCAGCGTCGGATCCAGCGGGTTCGCGCTGTCGATCGCGGCCTTCTCGGCCGCCGCGAAGACCGCCGCCTTCTGGAACTCGGGGCTGGCATAGGTCGACTTGCGCGTGCCGGTCGGCACGTGCGCCCAGCCCTCCTGCTGCGCGACCAACTGGATGTAGGCCTTGGACGTCGCCCAGTTGACGAACTTCTGCGCGGCGACCGCGTTCTTGGTGCTCGCCGGCACCGCCAGCGCCCAGGCCCACAGCCAGTTCGCGCCCTTGGTCGTCGCCTGCGACGGCGCCTGCGCGAAGGCGACCTTGTCGGCCACCTTGCTCTGCTTGGGGTCGGTGATGAAGGAGGCCGCGATCGTCGCGTCCACCCACATGCCGCACTTGCCTTCGTTGTACAGCGCCAGGATCTCGTTGAAGCTGTTGGCCGACGATCCGGGCGGGCCGGACTTCTTGAGCATGTCCACGTAGAACGTGATCGCGTCATGCCAGGGCTTGCTCTCGAGCTGCGGCTTCCACGACATGTCGAACCACTGGCCGCCGAAGGAGTTGACCATGGTCGTCAGGAAGGCCATGTTGTCGCCCCAGCCCGGCTTGCCGCGCAGGCAGATGCCGTACACGCCGTCCTTGGGGTCGCTCATCTTGGCGGCGGCGTCGCGCACCTGGTCCCAGGTCGGGCGGTCGCCGAACTTCACGCCAGCCTTGTCGGCCAGGTCCTTGCGGTACATCAGCATCGAGCTCTCGCCATAGAACGGCGCGGCGTACAGCTTGCCGCCGGAGGACAGGCCGTTGCGGATCGCGGGCAGCAGGTCGTCGATGTCGTACGCGGCGTCGGGCTTGATCTCCTGCAGCCAGCCCTTCTTGCCCCAGATCGGGGTCTCGAGCATGCCGATGGTCATCACGTCGAACTGGCCGCCCTGGGTGGCGATGTCGGTGGTGGCGCGCTGGCGCAGCACGCCCTCTTCCAGCGTCACCCACTTGACGTGGATGTCGGGGTTGGCCTGCTCGAAGAAATGCGTGAGCTTCTGCATCTCGATCATGTGGCCGTTGTTGACGGTGGCCACGACGATGTCGGTCGCATTGGCCGCCATCGGGGCGGACACGGCCAGAGACACGGCCAGGGTCAGGCCCAGCACGGGAAGGGAGTTGCGCGTCATTCTGTCTCCTGTATTTTCGTGAGGCGCCGTCGGTGTGCGGCACAGCGCCAGTGTCGGCATTCCGGCAAATGCCGAGTGGTACCTCGGCCGCGAATGCCGATACTTTCTTGCACGAAAGTTTGAGGGTTTTCCTGTAGTCGATCGATACGCAACTTGGATGTTGCGGCGCAGCGAGCGATGCATTCGGCAACAAAGTATCGGAGGCGGCCGGCCTTCGCGCAGTCCTTCACGCCGCGGTGGCAGGGGAAAACCCCGGCGCCCGCCTGCAAGAAGGTATCGGGATCGGTGGGTCGAGTAGCAGCGCCGCGGCCCAGGACTTCCTACGCTAGCGCCACCGTGAAGCGGCGTCTCGGCGCGCGCGCTCGGAGCCCACCGACAAACCCTGGAGACTCCATGACATACCCGACACCGTATCGGATCGCAACCCTCGCCGCCGCCTGCGGCGCCCTGATGGCGGGCACCGCCGCTCACGCCGTCGACTGGACCGGCTACCTGCGCGGCGGCCCCGCCGCCACCAACGTCTCCGGCGAATCGCGCCAGTGCTACGGCCTGAACAGCCCGGGCCTGAAGTACCGCCTGGGCAACGAGTGCGACTTCTACGGCGAGTTCCAGCTGGCCCAGGCCATGAAGGCCGACGGCGTCGACTTCAACGCCGTGCTGATGACCAACTACTACAGCCCGCAGACCGAGTCGAACAACAACTTCGGCGTCGAGCAGGCCTACGTCGAGATGAAGGGCGTGGACATCGCGCCGCAGGCCTTGTTCTGGATGGGCAAGCGCCGCGATCGTGACGACGTGCACATCGTCGACACCTTCTTCACCAACATGTCGGGCGTGGGCGCCGGCGTCGAGAACATCGACGCGGGCTTCGGCAAGTTCGGCTTCTCCGGCTACAAGACCG